>CALPLW020000034.1 GCA_943324505.2 Comamonas sp. lk | reverse complement strand
CTCGGTAGCCACTTCATGCCAGCGACGCAGCCACAGGTCCATGAACCGCTGGCGTTGCGCGGCATCAGCAAAACCGCTCACCTGGGCTTCTCCGGTGTCGCTGTCATCTGCCAAGTCCAGCAAGACAGACAGGTAGTCGGCAGCCGGAATAGAGCGGCGACAGCACACCAAGGCGGCCAGAAAACCCTCGCAAAACTCCCACTGTGGCGTTTTGCGAGGGTTTTCTGGCGTCAGCGGTTCAAGCACATCAGGTTCGGTGATTGGCAGTACGTTATCGTTCATCACAGGGCTCTGGGTTACGGCCCGGACTGAGTTCGGGCAACACCCTGATTTTGCACCTGCCCGCTGGGCAAAGTCGGCTGTGGCTGTTATGGTCGGGCCTTCAGGAGATCTCCCATGCTTCACAAGCTCAATGCCATTTTCCCGGTTCGTTACACCGCCTTGGCCCTGTGCGCCTTCGCGCTGCTTCTGAGCCTGTTTGCACTACTGGCCTTTGGCACGGGGTGGGGTGGGCTGCTGCTTTCAGCCGCTCTGGTGGCGCTGGGCGTTCACGACCTGCGCCAAACCCAGCGCTCGATCCTTCGCAACTACCCCATCATCGGCCACCTGCGGTTCGCCCTCGAATTCATCCGCCCGGAGATCCGCCAGTATTTCATCGAAAGCGACAACGAGGCCGCGCCGTTTTCGCGCTCGCAACGCTCGCTGGTGTACCAGCGTGCCAAGGGCGAACCCGACAAGCGGCCCTTTGGCACCCAGCTCGATGTGCACGCCACCGGCTACGAGTGGATCAACCACTCGGTCGCCCCCACCCGGCTGGCCACCCATGACTTTCGCCTGGAGATCGGCCCCGACACAGCACAACCCTACAGCGCCAGCGTGTTCAACATCTCGGCCATGAGCTTTGGCGCGCTGAGCGCCAACGCCATCCTGGCGCTCAATGCTGGTGCCAAGCGCGGTGGCTTTGCGCATGACACCGGCGAGGGTTCGATCTCGGCGCACCACCGGGTGCATGGCGGTGACCTGATCTGGGAAATCGCCTCGGGCTACGTTGGCTGTCGCAATGAAGATGGCAGCTTCAACCCTGATAAGTTCGCCGAAAACGCGGGCAGCCCGCAGGTGAAGCTGATCGAGGTCAAGCTCAGCCAGGGCGCTAAGCCGGGCCATGGCGGCGTGTTGCCCGGTCCCAAGGTGACGGCTGAGATCGCCGAGGCGCGAGGTGTACCGGTGGGAGTGGATTGTGTGTCGCCGGCTGCGCACAGCGCTTTTGCCACGCCGCTGGAGATGATGCAATTTATCGCTCAGTTGCGTGAGCTGTCCGGCGGCAAACCGACCGGCATCAAGCTGTGCATTGGCCACCCCTGGGAGTGGTTTGCCATGGTCAAGGCCATGCTGGCCAGCGGCATCACGCCAGACTTCATCGTGGTCGATGGTGCCGAGGGCGGCACCGGTGCCGCACCGGTGGAGTTCACCGATCATGTGGGCTCACCGCTGCAAGAGGGCCTGCTGCTGGTGCACAACACACTGCGCGGCGTGGGGCTGCGCCAGCGCATCCGCATCGGTGCGGCGGGCAAGGTGGTCAGCGCCTTTGACATCGCCCGGCTGATGGCACTAGGCGCTGACTGGTGCAACAGCGCACGCGGCTTCATGTTCGCGCTGGGCTGCATCCAGGCTCAGCACTGCCACACCGGCCAATGCCCCACCGGCGTCACCACCCAGGACCCACTACGGCAACAGTCGCTGGTGGTGCCCGACAAGGCCGACCGCGTCTACCACTTTCACCAGCAAACCCTGCACGCACTGCAAGAGCTGGTGCAGGCTGCCGGCCTGCAACACCCGCACGACATCACCGCCCACCACATCGTGCGCCGCAGCAGCGACCACAAGGTCAGCTCGCTGGCGCAGCTGATACAGATTCAGCTGCCCGAAGGTGCGTTGCTCAAGCCGGACCTAAGCAGCCTGCCGATGATTTACAGCCAGCATTGGCCAGTGGCGACGGCGGGGAGTTTTGGGCTGACGACGGTTGGATGAGCGGGATTGACATCGGTACATTAGCTCTTTCATTTCTGCAAAGCACGCGACGCAGCCAACTGGTAAACCAAGCTGTCTTCGCGCCTGTCCACCGCCATCACCATGACAATCAACACGTCGTCTTGAACGCCATAGACCAAGCGGTAGCCCTGCTTGTTCAGCTTGATTTTGTAGTGCCCGGTCAGCGCGCCATGCAGCGCGGCCCCGGGCACATGGGGATTGTCTAAGCACTTCTTCAGCAACTTGCGCAGCGGCTCTTTGACCGAGCCGTCCAGCTTCTGCCATTCTGACCACGCACTGGGAACAAACTGCAAACGGTACTTGGTTTTGCGGCCTGGCGATGGCTCAGATGGCATCGACATCCACCTCGATGGCCTGGGCCCGCTCGCTCATCCGCTCCAGCACGGTTCGACCCAGCTTCTCGTCGGACAACGCCTCTAGCATGGCCTCAAACAGGGCCGGCTCAAGCATGTAAAACGCTGCCTTATTGTGGTTGAGCACCGCCACCGGCCGGTTTTTGGCCTCTCGCAATACTGCCGCCGGATTTTTTTTGAACTCAGACATGCTGATCGTCACGTTGGCATAAAGCGCTTCCATTTATGACTCCTTAATTGGCGCTAATTATGGCGCTAATTGACACATGAAGCAACGCTCAGGCCCTACCATGCCGAGCGGCAGTGCGTACTTGCGCTGCACCTATGCAGTCAACTCGCTGGCGCAGCTAATCCTGACCCAGCTGCCCGAAGGCGCGCTGCTCAAGCCTGACCAGGGCGGCCTGCCGATGATTTACAGCCAGCATTGGCCGGCAGCGGGGGCAGATAGTTTTGGCTTGCAGACGGCATGGCTGCAGCCAACGATTTTGCTAACTAAACTGTACAATTTCATTTTTAAAAAACGTATTTGTACAGAATGTCAATTTCGAGTGATTTGATTCCACGCCAAGCCCACCATGCGCTCGCCAGGATCAGTCAGGCTTTTCCGGTGCTTGCCCTGACTGGCCCGCGCCAGTCCGGCAAAACCACGCTTGCACGCAGCAGTTTTCCAGACAAGCCCTACCGCACCCTGGAAGACCCGGAGACCCGGCAGCTGGCGGTGGCTGATCCACGGGCATTTTTGGCTCAGTTTCCGGACGGCGCCGTGCTCGACGAGATCCAGCGCTTGCCTGAGCTGCTGTCCTATTTGCAGGGGGTGGTGGACAGCCAGCGCCGCATGGGGCTGTTTGTCATCACCGGCTCGCAGCAGTTCGGCTTGCTGCAAAGCATCACGCAATCCCTGGCTGGACGGGTAGGCCTGGTCGAGTTGCTGCCACTCAGCCTGGCCGAAATTGCCAGCCGGCACCCGATCAACAAGGACCAGCTCAATACCCTGATGTTCACTGGCGCCTACCCCGCGCTGTACGACCCGCTCCGCGCCAGCGCACTGCAACCGAGTGACTGGTACAGGGCCTACGTGTCGACCTATGTGGATCGCGATGTGCGCCAGGTGCTGGGCGTGCGTGACTTGGCTACTTTCGAGCGCTTTGTCCTGATGTGTGCAGCGCGCAGTGGCCAATTGCTGAATGTGCAGGCACTGGCAGCCGACTGCGGGATCAGCGCCTCCAGTGCTCGGCAATGGCTCAGCGTGTTAGAGGCCAGTTACCTGGTCCGCCTGCTGCAGCCCTGGCACGAAAACTTTGGCAAGCGTCTGGTGAAAATGCCCAAGCTGTATTTTTTGGACACGGGCCTGCTGTGCTGGCTGCTGCGCGTGGAAAGCCCGACGGCTCTGGCAACGCACGCCATGCGCGGGCCGATCTTTGAGACCTGGGTCATGACCGAGACACTCAAACACCGGCTCAATCAGGGCCTGGCGGCCGACATTTATTTTTGGCGTGACAACCACGGGGTGGAAATCGACCTGCTGTACCCGCATCTGGGCCAGCTTTTCCCGGTTGAGATCAAGTCCGGCACCACCTTCAGCGCAGACTGGCTCAAGGCCTGTCAGCGCTTTGCACACTTTGCCGGCGAACGAAGCGGCCCGGCGACGGTGGTTTTTGGTGGTGAATCCAGCTTTGAGACACAGGGCACGCGTGTCATGTCATGGCTTGGTTTCTCACCCACGACTGGGTGACACCACCACCCCCAGCGGCAGCAGCCGCTTGGCCAGGCGCAGCACCAGCGCATCCTTGCTCAGCAGTACAGCGCGGTGCGCCACGGCCAGGTCGATGAACATCTGGTCGTCCGGGTCGCGGCAGCGCACGGCGCAGCGGGGCGCCACCCCCACCACCGATACCTGCGCGTCCCACTGCGCTAGCAGGCGTGCCACGTTGTTGTCCAGGCGGGCCAACACCGCCGCAATTTTGGGGTAGGCCAGCACGCGCGCGAGCTCTTCGCGCATCGGTGGCGTAGCCAGCCAACGCAGTTGTTGCTGGTCCAGCGCCTGGCGAAGCCCTTGGGCTTGGGGGTTCTGAAACAGCAGCAGGTCCAGCACGATGTTGGTGTCGAGCACCAGCGCGCTCATGCCGGCTTGCTGCGGGCAGACCCCTGCACCATGTCAAAGCGGAACAGCCGGCACTCCAGCGGGCCGTTCCACATCGGCACCCGGCGCGATTCTTTGAGGCGCATCTTACTGGGCAGTTTGAGGTCGGGCGTCAGCACCCAGGCGCTCCAGCCGGCGTAGTTCTTCTTCCAGTGGGCACTGAGCTGGCTGAAAAACGCACCGTCCTCACCGTCCGCACCACTGTTGCCTGCCATCTGCGCCTGTTCCCGGCCGCCGGCGCGCTGGGCACCGGCCACACCGGCCACCTCGATGCGCTCACCGTAGGGAGGGTTCACCAGCATCACGCCGGGCTCGGCGCAGGGCGGCAGGCGTTGCAATGCGTCACCACCGCGGAACTCGATCAGGTCGGCCACGCCAGCGCGCTGCGCGTTGCGCTGAGCAAAATCGACCATTCGAAACGCCACATCGCTCCCAAAAATAATGGGTTTTTGGCCTGTAGCCCTTGTCACCTCTGCCTCTTTAGCTTCTTTTTTTATAGCATCCCAGACGTGCTGGGCAAACGGCAGGTAGCGCTCGAAGGCAAAGCGGCGGCCGCTGCCGGCGGCAATATTGCAGGCCATTTGGGCGGCCTCAATGGCGATGGTGCCGCTGCCGCAGCAGGGGTCGTACAGTGGCGGCAGGTCGCCCTCACCGGCCAGCCAACCACTGGCGGCCAGCATGGCGGCGGCCAGGGTCTCCTTCAGGGGGGCCTCACCCTTGTCCTCGCGCCAGCCCCGCTTGAACAACGGCTCGCCCGAGGTGTCGATGTAGAGCGAGCAGCCGTCAGTGGTCAGGTGGGCAAAGATGCGCACATCCGGCCACTGGGTGTCGACGTCGGGGCGCACGCCGTTGGCCTTGACGCGAAAGCGGTCACACACGGCGTCCTTCACCTTGAGCGCTGCAAAGTTCAGGCTGGTCAGCGGGCTGTGTTGGGCTGTCACCTCCACCTTGATGCTTTGGCGCGGCGTGAACCAGGCTTCCCAGGCCACCTCGCTGGCGGCGCGGTACAGGTCTTGCTCGTTACGGTACTCGGAGTACGACAGCAGCACCAACACCCGCTGCGCCAGCCGGCTGTGCAGGTTGAGCAGCATCACATCGCGCCAAGCGCCATTCAAGGCCACGCCACCGCGGCGTTTTTGCACGGCCTGCCCGCCCAGCCCGGTGATGTGCTGTACTTCTGGCAGCAGGTATTCTTCCACGCCAGCGGCGCAGGGCAAAAACAATTGGAGCTGGTTCAAGCAAACATCCTCAAAATGGCAGGCTACAGCACCTTGCGCAACGAGGCCGGCGCAATGCGCAGACCTTCACGGTATTTGGCGACAGTGCGCCGGGCGCAGTCGATGCCCTGCTCCTTGAGCATGTCGGCCAGCTGGCTGTCGCTGAGCGGCTTTTGGGAGCTTTCTGCCGCCACAAACTGCTTGATCAGCGCTCGCACCGCGGTGCTGGACGCATTGCTGCCCGAATCAGTGCCCAGGCCGGAGCCAAAAAAATACTTGAGCTCAAAGGTACCAAACGGCGTGGCCATGTACTTGGCAGTGGTCACCCGGCTGATGGTGCTCTCGTGCAGGCCCAGCTCGTCGGCAATCTCACGCAAGACCAGCGGGCGCATGGCCAGCTCGCCGTGCTGAAAAAAGCTTTTTTGTCGCTCTACGATGGCGGTGCTGACGCGCAGAATCGTGTCAAACCGCTGTTGGATGTTCTTGATGAACCAGCGCGCCTCTTGCAGCCGCTGCTGCAGCGCCGCGTGGCTGGAGGCCTCGCGGCCACCGGCCTTGTGCTGGCGCAGCGCATTGGCATAGATGTCGTGCACACGCAAGCGCGGCATCACGTCGGCGTTGAGTTGTACCCGAAAACGCGCCTGGCTGCCCTTGCCGACCTGTACCACCAACACGTCGGGCACCACGATGTTACGTTCCACACTCACAAAGCGGCGGCCGGGTTTGGGTTCAAGTCGGCCGATGAGGGCAATGGCTTCTCTCAAGGCGGCGTCGCTGGCGTCACACAGTGGCATCAGTCGTTTGATGTCACGCCGGGCCAACAGGTCCAGCGGCTGGCTGCAAATGCGCAAGCAAAGCTCAAGCAGGCCCAGACGGGCTGGCGTCAGGCCGTCGGCTCTCAGCAGCGCCTGTAACTGCAGCTGCAGGCATTCGGCCAGATGCCGTGCACCCACGCCCACCGGCTCCAGACTTTGCAGCAAGTGCAGGGCCACTGTGAAATGGTGTACCAGCGCCTCAAGCTCTGCCTCGTCGTCGCTGGCAAGACCATGCGCCAGCGCGGGTAGGCTGTCTTCCAAGTAACCGTCGTCATTGAGCGATTCGATCAAAAACCGCAGCGCTGCCCGGTCATGCTCACTCAGGCGCAGCGACAGGGCTTGGCTGTGCAGGTGGCTTTGCAGCGACTCCTGGGAGCGGGCCAGTTCCGTGGCGTCCACCGCATCGTCGCCGTCCAGGTTATTTCCCTTGGCGCGGGCCTCGCCACCCCACTCGCTGTCGTCAGGTGCGAGCGAAGCGCTGCCATCACCCTCCCAGCTCTGGCCATCGTCGTCCAGAGTCGTGGACGGGGCATCGTTTTCGACTACAGCCCTTGTCTCAGTTGGATAGTCTGCTCCTGTATATGCAGCAGACTCTGCCTCCAGATCGTCGCTGCGGACCGGTGCATCAGCCTGTGCCAGACCAAAGTCCTCGCGCGGTGCCTCGGTGGCCTCGCGCTCAAGAAATGGGTTGTCGTCCAACATCTGGTCGACTTCCGAGCTCAACTCCAAGGTGGACAACTGCAGCAGGCGAATCGACTGCTGCAACTGCGGCGTCAGGGCCAGATGCTGCGAGGCCCGCAGCGAGAGGCCCTGCCTCAACGCGCACTCCCACTCAGAGCATCAGTCGGCACAAGCCACGATACAAGCGGCAATCCCATCACATCCTGAAGTGTTCGCCCAGATAGACACGACGCACGTCGGCATCGTTGACGATCTCGGCAGGCGTGCCTTCTGCCAGGACACGCCCATCACTGATGATGTAGGCGTGATCACAAATACCCAGGGTTTCGCGCACGTTGTGGTCGGTGATCAGCACGCCGATACCCCGGTCTTTGAGGAATCGGATGATGCGCTGGATCTCGATCACCGCAATAGGATCGATGCCGGCAAAGGGCTCGTCGAGCAGAATGAACCGCGGCTGGGTGGCCAGCGCCCTCGCTATTTCCACACGACGCCGCTCGCCGCCCGACAGGGCGAGCGCAGGACTCTGCCGCAAATGCTGTACCCGCAAGTCATTCAGCAGCGCATCGAGTCGGTGGTCGATGGCGTCGCGCGTCAGCGGCTTTCCAGCCGCATCGCGCTGCAGTTCCAGCACAGCCCGCACGTTGTCCTCAACGTTGAGCTTGCGAAAGATCGACGCTTCCTGCGGAAGGTAGCTCAAGCCCAGGCGAGCCCGGCGATGGATCGGCATGTGCTCAACCGATTGGCCATCGATGCGGATATCACCGGCGCTGGGTCGCTCCAGGCCGACGATCATGTAAAAGGAGGTGGTCTTGCCCGCCCCATTGGGACCAAGAAGGCCCACCACTTCGCCTTTCCGCACCACCAGGGACACGTCCTTGACCACCTTGCGGCTGCCATAGGCCTTTGCCAGGTGACTGGCTTCGAGTCGGCTGACCCCGTCTGAGGCGCTGATTCGAGCCTGAGGCGCGTTCAGGGTGGCCTGTTCGCTCACTTACGTACCTCGCCCAGCGCGTTGCTGGGCCGCAGTGCCGGCGCCGCCGAGCCAGCCTTCGGCGGGTTGGTCCCCGCGTCGTCGGGCTTGGGCATCAGCATGGCACGAACCCGTCCAGCAGGTGCGCCAGTAGTGCCTTGCGCCAAGCCACCATCGATATTGAAAACCTCGGTGGTGTTATCAAACAAAATAACTTGGCCGGTCAACTCATCGTTCAGCACAGTACCTCGGTAGCGCCGCATTTGGGCCTGCTTGATGAACTTGACCGTATCGGCACGGCCATCGTACTCAATGGTTTCGGCCTCGCCCTCGATGTACTCATCAACACCTTCGCGCTTCTGGCGGTAAAACGCCAGCTTGCCGGGATCTGCGCTGACCAGTCCGTACTGGTTGCCCTGCGCGTCCTGCCGCACCTCGATACGGGCGCCTCGGATCAGGATGCTGCCTTTGGTCACGATGACCCGCCCGGTGAAAACACTGGTCTGCTTCTGCTCGTCGTGGCGCAGTGCGTCGGCCTCGACGTTCATAGGTTTGTTGCGATCAGCTTTTTCAGCATGGGCAGATCCAGCGCACGCAGAAAGCGCCGCTATCAAAAGCCAGGGGAACAATGAGAATTTCATAAGGCACGATTCTTGCGGTATGGGATCTGGGCCATTGTACGGCCGCACCAACCCGTACCGAGCACCTGGCGCGTCAATCGCGCCCTTGTGCTCCGAAACCAAGCAAGCCACAAGAGACTCTGCAGCCTTTGCCAGCGGCCAGGAGTAGCCTAATTAACGACCACTGCGAACTTCGCCGGTCAGGAATTCCACCACTTGCAGTGCACGCTCCATGCTGCGTGCCAGGCTTCCATCGGTGTAGAAGCGACCTGCAACACCCAGTGCCGGCACGCCTTCCACGCGGTAGGCATTCTGCAGTTGCGCACCGCGAGTGGCCTTGGTGGAGATAGAGAACGAGTTGTATTGCTCCATGAACTTGGTCTTGTCAACACCCTGCTTGCCAACCCAGTCACCAATCTCGTCGCCACGCGCTAGTTTTTGCTTTTCAACATGGATGGCTGCAAAGACCTGCCCATGGAGCTTGTCAAGCAAACCCATGGCTTCGAGCGCGTAAAACAGGCGCTGCTGCGGCACAAAATCATCGCGAAAAGCCACGGGCACCCGCCGCACCGACACATCTTTGCCCACGCCCTTGACCCAGGCATTGAGGGTGGGCTCAAAGGCATTGCAGTGTGGGCAGCTGTACCAAAAAAATTCCACCACTTCGATTTTGCCCGCAGGCGCCTCCACCGAGGCTCGTTTTTCCAGCACCATGTAGTCGGTCCCGGCCACTGGCGGTTTGGCCTGGGCCAGCGCCAGCCGAGGGGCTACGGCAGAACCCGCCAGTGCGGCACCGCAAACCACGGAAAAATCACGACGTTTCATGCTCTGTTACTCCATTCAAAATCAATTGACCTGCACCAGGATAGGAAGTTCCGCCGGTTTTTTTAGCGCTGAACCCGGACCAGTGCCGTCTCCAGGCCACTGGCATCGAGTTTTTCCTTGGCCCGCTCGGCTTCTTCGCGCTTATCAAACGGACCGACCCGCACCCGATAAACGGTCCGACCGGACTGCTCGCGCTCAGACACCCGGGTCTCAATACCACCGAGTGACAGGCGGGCGCGTTGGCTTTCGGCGTCTTCCAGTGTTCGAAAAGCGCCCACCTGCACGAAATAAGTAAAAGGCTCTGCAACTGCACCGGCCGGTGCAGTTGCAGCCGGAGCCACAGTCGTCGCACGCGCCTTGGCCAAGTCACCCAGCGGGTCAGCACTGGCGGCTGGCTTGGCTTCTACTTTAGCGGGCAACCCAGGCGGCGCGCCCGAGGCTGGGATGGCAGGGGCAGGCGGGGTAGTTGATGCAGCGCCAGAGGCCTCAACCACAGGCCCAGAGGCGGCCGGCTGCGCGGGCTTGACAGGATTTTTGCCATAGAGCGGCGCGTTAGGGTCCCAATCCTTGTTTTTTTTGTTTTCAGCAGCGTCCTGATCTGCGCTGCGGCTCTCGCCCTTGTTCAAAAAGGGCACGGGCACCTTGGTCACATACACCGCCACGGCCAGCGCAGCGCCCAAGCCCACCAGAACCCCGATGATGAACCCGACCAGAGTCCCACCACGTTGCTGCATCATGTTTTTCAGACTCCGGGTTGAGTTCACATTTTTTGCGGGGCACTGACACCCAGCACCGCCAAGCCATTGTGCAACACCTGCGCCGTGGCCGCGACCAGCGCCAACCGGGCCAACCGGACAGTCTCGTCGTCGACCAAAATGCGCTCGGCATCGTAGTAACTGTGGTAACTGGCCGCCAACTCACGCAAGTAAAAAGTGACATCGTGCGGCGCGAAGTCGGCGGCAGCAGCAGTCAGCATGTCGGGGTATTTGGCCAATAGCAGCATCAGGGCCTGCGCGGGTCCGCTGTCGAGCACTGACAGACCGACACTGCCGAGCGTGGTCCGGTCACCGCCCCAGGACGCCAGCACAGAGCAGATGCGGGCATGGGCGTACTGCACGTAGTAAACCGGGTTGTCGTTGTTCTTGGCCACCGCCAAATCAACATCGAAGGTGTACTCGGTGTCTGGCTTGCGACTGAGCAGGAAGAATCGCACCGCGTCCTTGCTGGTCCACTCGATCAGGTCCCGCAGTGTCACGTAGCTGCCGGCGCGCTTGGAGATTTTGACCTCTTCGCCACCCTTGACCACCCGCACCATGGTGTGCAGCACATAGTCCGGATACCCCTGCGGAATGCCGACGCCAGCGGCCTGCAGGCCGGCGCGAACGCGGGCGATGGTGCCATGGTGGTCGGTACCCTGGATATTGACCACTTTCTCGAAGCCACGCTCCCACTTGGTGATGTGGTAGGCCACATCGGGCACAAAGTAGGTGTAGCTGCCGTCGCCCTTGCGCATCACCCGGTCCTTGTCGTCGCCATAAGTGGTGGTCTTGAGCCACAACGCGCCATCCTGCTCGTAGGTCTGGCCGGCTTGCTGCAACTTTTGCACCACCGCATCGACCCGGCCACTGAGGTACAGGCTGCTTTCCAGGTAATAGTTGTCAAAGCGGACCGAAAAGGCCTGCAGGTCCAGGTCCTGCTCGTGGCGCAGGTAGGCCACGGCAAACAGGCGGATGTCGTCCAGCGCCTCGACGTCACCACTGGCTGTGAAGCTGCGGTCGTCCGACTGCACCGTCTTGCCGGCCAGAAAATCAGCCGCGATGTCGGCGATGTACTCCCCGTTGTAAGCCTGCTCGGGCCATTCGGGGTCCCCCGGCTTGAAGCCCTTGGCGCGCAATTGCGTGCTGGTGGCCAGGGTGGCGATCTGCACGCCGGCGTCGTTGTAATAGAACTCGCGGTACACCTCCCAGCCCTGGCTCTGGTACAGGTTGCAAATGGCGTCACCCAGCGCCGCCTGGCGGCCGTGGCCCACATGAAGAGGGCCGGTCGGGTTGGCCGAGACAAATTCCACCAGCAGGCGCTGGCCGCGCGGACTCTGGACGCCAAACTGAGCGCCTTGCGCCAACACATCGGACACCACGGCCTGCTTAGCCGCGGGTTTGAGCCGGATATTGATAAACCCCGGCCCGGCGATGTCCAAGGTGTCCACCCAGCGCTGGAACGGCTCGGTAAGCAGCAACTCGGCTCGCAGCGTCTCGGCCAACTGGCGCGGGCTGGCCTTGAGCGGTTTGGCCAACTGCATGGCGGCCGTGGTAGCCAGGTCGCCGTGGGCGGCCACCTTCGGTGACTCAAAGGCAGCTTTGGCGCCGGCACCCGGCAACAGGGTATCTAGCACCCGTGCCAGAGTTTCGAGTAATTCTTTTTTGACAGTCTGCATGACCTGATTTTAGAGGCGGTGCCAATACTGCCCGCAAAGCAGTCACGAGGCTTGCCAGTAACCTGCCTGCCCATAATGGTGTTTAAGGAAATCAATCCACAGTCGCACCCGCAACGGCAGGTGCTTGGCGTGGACAAACACCGCATAAATGCCATTGGGCGGCGCGGCAAATGCCTCAAGCACCGCCTCCAGGGTGCCGGCTGCCACCTCTGACTCTACCTCCCAGGTGCTGCGCCAGGCAATGCCCAGGCCGCGCAGACACCAGTCGTGCAGCACTTGCCCGTCGGAGCAGTCGAGCGGCCCGGCCGCCTTGAAATACACCAGCTCGCGGCCCTCGCCCTTGGGCACTGAGAAGGCCCATCCCCGGGTCTGCGAGGCGTCGCTGGACAGCGTCAGGCAATCAAAACGGTGCAAGTCCTGAGGCTGCAGCGGCCGGCCGTGGCGCTGCAAATAGGCCGGCGTGGCAACGCACAGGCGGCGGTTGTCTGCCAAGCGCACGCTGATCAGCGACGAGTCTGGCATATCGCCGACCCTCACTGCGCAGTCCACCGCTTCACCCGCCAGGTCCACCACGCGGTCGCTCAGGTTCAAAGAGAGGGTGACCTCGGGGTGCAGCTCGCGAAAACGTGGCACCAACGGCGCCACGTGCCTGCGGCCAAACCCGGCGGGCGCCGTGATGCGCAGGTGACCACTGGCCTTGACGCCGCCAGCCGACACGCTGCCTTCGGCAGTGGCAAGATCGGCCAGCAGGCGCTGGCAGTCTTCCAAAAAGGCACTGCCCTCGTGGGTGAGCGTGATGCGCCGTGTGGTGCGTACCAGCAGCTTGACACCCAGTCGCTCCTCCAGGGCGTCAAGTCGACGACCCATGATGGCCGGCGCAACCCCTTCAGCCAAGCCGGCTGCCGTGAGGCTGCCCCGCGAGGCCACTGAGACGAAGGTTTCGAGCTGCTTGAGCTTGTCCATGGCCGACGATTATGGCCCTGCGCCGCCGCCCGCCGACGGACGCCCGGCCAGCCAGACGCAGTGGTATAAGTAAGTCCCTCATCGTTCAGGGGCCTGTCTGTCATGGCCAGGCCAACACCCCATGAAGCAACCCCCAGTGACAGCCGCCGACATCTTGCGCCAGGCCGAGCGAATCGGTTGGGCCCTCACCGAAAGCCGCGCCACAGACATCGCCGAGCTGGCGGCGCCGGCCTACGCAGCCTTCGAGCGGGCTGCGGCCAAGCTGGATTTCGATGTCGACACCCTGTCGCTGTTCGCTGCCCTGCAGGAGACCCGAGCGCCTGAACAGGCCGGAGGCACCAACGAACCGGTCGGTCAGCGGGCGCCGGCGACCTTTGCCGGGTTGCCGTCCAGCCTGACCGAGGCCGTACAGGCCCTGCGCGAAGGCCGGGTGAGCTCGGTGGCACTGACGCAGGCGGCCATTGCCGCCGCCCGGGCGGCACAGCCGCAATTCAATGCGTTCGTCCGGCTGGACGAGGCGTCGGCCCTGGAGGCAGCGCGCGCCTGTGACCAAGATCTTGCCCGAGGCGTGGTCCGCGGCCCACTGCATGGGGTGCCGTTGGCGCACAAAGACATGTTTTACCGCCAAGGCTTGGTGTCAAGCTGCGGCAGCAAGCTGCGCCAGGACTGGGTCGCACCCTGCACCGCCAGTGTGCTGGAGCGCCTTGACGCCGCAGGCGCAGTGCAAATCGGCACCCTGAACATGACCGAGTTTGCCTACGGGCCAACCGGCCAGAACGCCTTTTTGGGCGACGCGCGCAACCCCTGGAACCCCGACTACATCACCGGCGGCTCGTCCAGCGGCTCGGCCGTCTCCGTGGCGGCCCGGGTGGTGTACGGCGCGCTAGGCTCGGACACCGCTGGTTCGGTGCGCTTGCCGGCCGCCATGTGTGGACTGGTGGGCATGAAGACCACCTTCGGGCTGGTGTCGCGCGCCGGTGCCATGCCGCTGTCGCAGTCACTCGACACCGTCGGCCCCCTGACACGTACAGTTGCCGACAACGCCCTGCTGCTGTCGGTGCTGGCCGGTCACGACCCGCGCGACCCCTCCACCGCCGCCGGCAACGCACCGGATTACACGCAACAGCTCCAAGGCCCCGTGCAAGGCCTGCGCATCGGCATTCCCAGAGGCTACTTCGACCGGGACATCGGGCCGGAGGTCGCTGCCCGTCTGGCAAAGGCCACTGCAGTCCTGTCAGAACGCGGTCTGACGGTGGTTGAGGTCGACATGCCGGACATGGATGCCATCAACGCTGTCGGCCTGATGCTGACCTGGGCTGATGTGCTCGCCATCCACGGCCCCTGGATGCGGGACTGCCCCGAGCAGTACACCGCCCAGACCCGCGGACGGATTCAGGGCACACTGGCCGTCTCGGCCCAGACCTATGGCAATGCCCAGCGGCTGCGCGGGCCACTGCTGCGGGACTTCTGTCACCAGGTCTTCAGCCGGTGCGACGCGATACTGGCGCCGGTACTGCCGATTGAGGTACCACGCCTGTCCGAAGTGGACGTGTCGGGCGGAGCCAGCACGCAGCGCGTGCTCAATGAGATCACCCGGCTGATGCGGCCCGTCAATGTGCTGGGCCTGCCAGCTCTAACACTGCCGGCTGGCGCCACCGCCAATGGGCTGCCCTGCGGCTTCCAACTGATCGGCAGGCCGTTTGCCGAAGGCCTGCTGTACCGCATTGGCCATGCCTATGAAATGGCGACGGGATTTTCAAGTTGGGCGCCGCCGGTGCTGACACAGTCCGTCTGAGTGCACTGCGCTGGGCCGGGCCCCAAAAGTCCGGCCCTCCATATTTGCTCCACAGTTGACCGGCACAGTGCGTCATCCGCGGCACACCGAGCCGTGAATCAAACGGAGACTCCCATGACCGAAACCATGACCCCGATCTGCCGCGCCGGCGTGCGGCTGCTTTCTCTGAGCCTGCTGATCAACCTGGCCCTTTGGCTGAGCGGCTGCGGCGGCGGCGCCACGGCCACGCCGGCCGACCCAGTGGCCATCGCGCTGGCGGCGACCAATGCCCGCGTTGACCTGGGCCAACAGATTTTCACCGACGCCAACCTGTCGGAGCCGCGCGGAACCCCCTGCTCTGCCTGCCACCAGACAACGATGGGTCTTGCTGGCAACCATGGCGGCAACAACGGCGTGGCTGTGGGCAGCCTGCCCGTATCGATAGGCTCCCGCAATGCCATGACCAACGGCTACTTGGGCTTGGTCCCAACGCCGCTGAGCTTTGTCACCACGGACGGTGTCACCGAGGCCGTGGGCGGGCTGTTCTGGGACGGCCGTGGCGACTCAGCCGAGTTGCAGGCGCTTGGGCCCCTGCTCAACCCGCTGGAGATGAACAACCCCAACCGCAAGAGCGTGGTCGACAAGATCGCCCAGTCGCGCTACGCAGCGCAGTTCAAGCAGGTTTTTGGGGCAGACATCTTTGCCAACACCGATGCTGCCTTCACATCGATTGGGGTGGCCATTGCTGCATTTGAGCGGGCCCGGCTGCAAGCTTTCAGCTCAAAATACGACGAGATGGTTCGGGGACAGGCCACGCTCAGCCCGACCGAGGCGCGCGGCATGGCCCTGTTCATGGAGCCGACCAAGGGCAACTGCGCCGGCTGCCACTTGATGAACCCGACCAGCGGCAAGCCGGAAGACTCGCCTTTTTCGGAGTTCACCTACTACGCCACCGGCATCCCGCGCAACTCGGCCATACCGAAAAATGCCGATCCGGCGTTTTACGACCTCGGGCTTTGCGGACCAGACCGCACGCCACCCGCCCTGCCAAGCAATGTGGCGCCAGGTTTCACGATCAATAACGTCTGTGGCCAATTTCGCATGCCTACCCTGCGTAACGTGGCCGAACGCCCTGCCTTCATGCACAACGGCTTCTTCAAAAGCCTGACCGAGGTGGTGCGCTTTTACGCCACGCGTAACAGCGACCCCCAGCGCTGGTACGGGCAGGCTGTCAGCAACGACCTTCCGGCGCAGTACCTGGGCAACATAGAAGTGGTGAAGGCGCCATTCAACCGCCCGGCCAACGCCGGACCGGCGCTGACCGATGCGGAGATCGCGGACATCGTGGCCTTTTTGCACACTTTGAGCGATGCCCCAGTTGCGCCTTAAGGGCAGATTTGGCGGGCTTTTGGCGCCCGCTGCTGTGATGGAGCGGCTGTACCATTGCACTGGATATGCCAACCCTGTGAGATTGCCCCATGCCCTTGAATTACAAATTGGTCGAAACCGCCATGGGCTATGTGCGCAAGAAAGCCCTTGTCGCTGGGGAGAATGTGGTGGCGTGGCCCAAGTACGAGACGATGGTGCTGCAGAGCCTGAGAACAGAATTCGACCCAAGGCCCAAGATGCCCAAAGAATATTATTACGCCTACCTGCGCGTCAAAGGCCTCAAGCACGCCGACTGCTTGGACAAGATGGGTCTGGGCGCGGATGACAACGCGCCAGCTGCGAGCAAGAAGAGCTTCTGGAAATTCTGGTAAGCAGGTCACGACCCTAACGCCGGGGGCTCGGGCCCGCTCAGTCTCCTCCTACCCGGCTCGATTCAACTCACGCAAGCCTAAGGCTTTGGTATGCGCCTGAGAATCGCCCATCAACTCTCGCTGCTGCTGACAGCTGCCGTGGTCCTGGCGGTGCTGGCAGTTGGGGGCGTGAGCCTATGGAGCCTTCGCAGTGGTTTTGGCGACTACCTGCGCCAGCGCGACGAGGAGCAATTGACGCGTTTCATACAACTGCTGGAACGCCGAGCCGCTGCCGACCCCAGCATGAACTGGCTGCGCGGCAACCGAGAAGCCCAACGCGACCTGATGGACGAACTGATCGGCCGGCCGATTCAGCCGCGCACTGGCAGACCAGAGGAGACCACCGACGAGCGCGGCGAGCCCCCGCACCGACGCCGCCCGCCACCGCCCGGCCTGGGTGGGCCGGGTGGGCCGGGCGGCCCGGGTGGCGGCCGACCACCGCACCGACGCCCCGCCGAGGCCGGCGACATTGCCGACCGCATTCTGGTCCGGGATGTGCATGGCGACTGGTTGGCCGGACGGCGGCAGCCGCCACATTTGGCGCGAACGGTACGCGCCGTCCAAGTGAATGGCGCCGACGTGGCCTTTGTCGAGCTCGTTGCCGAGCGAGAACCGGAGGGCATTGATGCGCGCTTTTTGCAACGCCAGACCACCGGCATGCTGATCACCGCCTTCAGCACCATCGCCATGGCCCTGCTGGCGGGCTGGTGGGTGGCGAGGCGCTGGAGCCGCCCGCTGCGCCAACTGCAACTGGCCACCCACCGCATTGCACGTGGCGAGCAGGGTGTGCGGATTGCCGTGCCCGGCACACCGGGCGCCAGCCGCTCGGGTGCCATGGAAATTGATGAACTGGTGACCGATGTGAACGCCATGGTGGAGGCACTGGCCAAGCTTGAAGACAGTCGCCGTCACTGGATTGCGCAGATTTCACACGAGCTGCGCACCCCCCTGGCGGTGCTGCGCGGCGAGATGGAATCGATTGAGGACGGCGCCCGTCAACCTACGCCGGCGGTGATGGCCAGCCTGCGCGAAGAGGTGGCACAACTGACCCGGCTGGTGGATGACCTGCACACGCTGGCGGTGGCCGACCTGGGCCAACTGCCCTGCCACTTTGCGGCGGGCGATGCCCATACCGAACTGACTCGCATGGCGCGCCGTTTTGAGACCCGCGCCGCACAGCTCGGCCTGGTGCTGACCATTGGGCCAGGCATAAACGCCATACCCGTCATACCCGCTATACCGGCCCAATGGGACTTCGGCAGGATCGAACAGCTGCTGTCCAACCTGCTGGAGAACAGCCTGCGCTACACCCGTGCACCCGGCCAGGTGCACGTGCACTGGCGAACCCAGGGGGATGCCCTGCAGCTGACGGTGGAGGACGGTGCACCGGGAGTGGCAGCCGCACAACTGGGCCAATTGTTCGACCCGCTGTTTCGGGTGGACAGTGCCCGCACCCGCACCGGCCAACACGGTAGCGGCCTGGGCCTGTCGATTGTGCGTGCCATTGCCCAGGCCCACCACGGCACGGTGGCGGCCAGCGCCAGCCGCCTTGGCGGCCTGGCGATACAGGTCAGCCTGCCCTTGCAACCGCAGGCCCTGGACCGCCGACCACGTCACCCCTAACGCCACAGCTATGACGCTCCAGCCCACAAGCCAGCAGCCCAGCCAGCGACACATCCTGATCGTGGAAGACGACGTCAAGATCGCCGATATGCTGGCCAACTACCTGCTCATGCATGGTTTTGCCACTGAGGTGTGCGGCAACGGCCATGACGCCGTCGCCCGGGTTCGCCAGCAGGCACCGGCCCTGATCGTGCTCGACCTGATGCTGCCCGGCATGGATGGCCTGGCGGTCTGTACGGCGGTTCGCGCCTTCTCCACCGTGCCCATCATCATGGTGACCGCCCGGGTGGATGAGATCGACCGGCTGCTGGGCCTGGACACCGGCGCCGACGACTATGTCTGCAAACCTTTCAGCCCGCGCGAGGTGGTGGCCCGCATCAAGGCCCTGCTGCGGCGCAGCGAAGGCGCCCTGGCGAAACCGGTGCCGGCGGCCTTTGTCGTCGATGAGGCACGCCAACAGATCAGCTGGCGCGGCCGGCCGCTGCCGCTGACACCGGTTGAGTTCCGACTGATGCGCCAGCTGATGTCGCGCCCGGGCCAGGTGTTTGCCCGGGCCAGGTTGCTGGACACACTGCACGAAGACCAACGCGATGTGAGCGACCGCGCCATCGACAGCCACATCAAAAACCTGCGCCGAAAGCTGGAGCAGGCTGGCACTGGCGAGGCCGGTATCAGCTCAGTCTACGGCGTCGGTTACCGTTTTGACGATGTCTGAACGCCAGCCCGGTGCCAACCTGGATCCATAGTTGCTGGCTCAGGCCACCACCCGCCGCGCCACAAAATCGGCCACCTGGGCCTCGTTGTAGCCCAGCGCGGCCAGCAGCGCCATCGTGTGTTGGCCACGGGTTGGCGGTTGTAACCGCACACCCAGGCGCTGCCCGCCCATGGTGAAGGGAAACAACGCAGTGCCAACGGATTGGCCAGCCCGTTCACCGTCGGGCAGGGTGATGTCGGCCAGGCCGCCGGTAGCCAGCAGGTGCTCATCGTCATACAGCTCCTCAGGCTTACGGATCGGCGCAAAGGGCAGGCCCACGCGCTCAAACAGCGCCGCCAACTCGGCTGCCCGCCAGGCGATCAGTCGTTCACGCAATACCGGCATCAAGGTGCCCCGTCCCTGTACACGGAGGTTGTTGGTCGCATACTGCGGCAAATCACGCAGATCGGCCAGGCCCAGCGCATCGCAAAAGGTGAGCCATTGGGCGTCGCTCACGGCGGCCAGGAAAATCTGTTCGCCATCCTTGACGGTGAAGATGTCGTAAATGCCCCAGGCAGAAATGCGGTCTGGCATGGGCGCGGCGGCACGGCCGGTGATGGCGTACTGCAGCATGTGCTGGCCGACCAGAAACACATTGTTCTCAT
>CALPLW020000033.1 GCA_943324505.2 Comamonas sp. lk | reverse complement strand
GGGCTGCCGGCACACCGGACACATACGGCCGGTCTCCGTGGAGTAGACCAGGCCGCCAGATGAGGAACGAGACTTCATGGGCAGCTATTCTATTTGTAGCTGAAACCCCAATACCGACGCGGGCTATGTGCCAAAATCGTGCCACAACAAACACCTGCCAGGAACCACACCCATGTCCCGTCCCAGCCTCTGGGCTCCCAAGGTGGCCAGCCTGATCCAGGGCGGCAACAGCGCCGCTGCACTGGCGCAGATCAAGGTAGCGCCCAGCGTGAAAGACCTGCAGGATTTGCGCAAGCAGCTGGCCCAGGCCCAGCTGCTGGCCAAGCACCCGGCGATTGACCAAGCCACCGCCGATCAGATCGTGGCGCTGTCGGCGCCACGGCTGCACCGCTCACCCTGAGCCGCTCGGGGTGCCAAATGCCGATCCGCTCAGGGCAGCAGCCCGAGCGCGTGCATGTAGTCGGGCTGCACCATCAGGTCGTCCCAGGCCAGCGCCGGGCCGCGTGGCAGTAGCGCCAGGCGGCGCTCCTCGCTGCCTTCCCAGGGCTGCCACTGCTCTCTGAGCTGGGCCTCGGTCAGGCCGCTGATCAGGGCGTCCAACATCTCACCGCCACCTTGCGACTGGTTGCACAGCAGCACCAGGTCACAGCCGGCGTTGAGCGCCGCCACGGCTGCCTGGGCGTGGCTGACCGTTTCGCCATCGAGCAGCCGGGCACCAGCCATCGACAGGTCGTCACTGAACACCGCGCCACCAAAGCCGAGCTGGCCGCGCAGGATGTCGCCCAGCCAGCGCTGCGAAAAGCCGGCCGGCCGGGCATCAACCTTGGGGTAGACCACGTGCGCCGGCATCACCGCCGACAGGGTGGTGTTCAGCCAGCCGTAGGGCGCAGCGTCCTCGGTCAGGATGGCTTTGAGGCTGCGCCGGTCCACCGGCAGGTCGGTGTGCGAGTCGGCCCGAACAAAGCCGTGACCGGGAAAGTGCTTACCGCAGTTGGCCATGCCGCTTTGTAGCAGGCCGTGCATCAGGCTTTTCGCCAGTAGGCTGACCACACGCGGGTCGCGGCCAAAGGCGCGGTCGCCGATCACGCCGCTGGCGCCAAAGTCCAGGTCCAGCACCGGGGTGAAGCTCAAATCGACACCGCAGGCGCGCAGCTCGGCGCCCAGCACGTAACCGCAGGCGGTGGCGGCATTGGTAGCGCGCATGGCACCACTGCCCTCCCCGCCCTGGCCGTCTTGCAACCAGAGCTCACCCAGTGCCCGCATTGGCGGCAGGTGGGTGAAACCGTCGGTCTTGAAACGCTGAACCCGGCCGCCCTCGTGGTCCACGCAAATCAAGAGATCAGCGCGCAGTTTCTTGATGCTGCGGCAGAGGGCGCTGAGTTGCGCCCGGTCTTGCCAGTTGCGTGCAAACAGGATCAGGCCACCCACCAGCGGGTGCTTGAGGCGCTGCCGATCAATCTTGCTAAGTCGGGTGCCTTCAATGTCGATGATGAGGGGTGCGTGTTGGGTCATGAATACATCCAGAGAGTTTGCTATATATTTTATAGCTATATCACTATATTTGACGGGGCCTAGAGGCCAATTTAATCATTCTTTTCTACCACCACAAAGCTGGCGGCATAGTCGGTTTCATCCGTCACTGTCACATGGGCGCGCAGGCCTTGGCCCTCAAACCAGGTTTTCAGGCCGCCATGCAGCACGATCACTGGCTGGCCGCTGGGCAGTTTGCCCACCTCGCACAGGCGCCAGCTCATCGGCATGCGCATGCCCAGGCCGATCGCCTTGCTGAAAGCCTCCTTGGCGCTGAAACGGGTGGCCAGGTAGCGCAGGCCGCGTTCGGGCCAGCGGGCACTGCGGCTGCGCCAGGTGACCAGTTCGGCATCACTCAGGATTTTTTGGGCGAAACGTTCGCCATGGCGCTCTACGCTGGCGCGGATGCGGCGCACATCACAGATGTCGGTGCCAATGCCGTAGATCATCTGCTGCGCAGCTTAACGGTTTCAGGTCGCGCCGTGGGCGTCGGCAATGCAACGCAGGTAGTCACCAACGGCGGCGCTGTAGCCCATCTCCAGCGCGTCGGCGATCAGCGCATGGCCAATTGACACCTCTTGAACGCCCGGTACCTCGCGCACAAAGGCGCTCAGGTTGTCGCGGTTCAGGTCGTGGCCAGCGTTGATGCCCAGGCCGGCGGCGCGGGCGGCACGGGCGGCTTCGGCAAAACGCTTCAACTGCGTGGCCTGCGCAGGCGTGGCCCAGGCCGCAGCATAGGGTTCGGTGTAGAGCTCCACCCGGTCGGCGCCGACCGCGCGGGCTGCGGCCATGGCCGAGGCATCAGCGTCCATGAACAGGCTGACCCGCGCCCCTAAGGCATGAGCCTGTGCAATCAGCGGGCGCAGCCGTTCGGCGTCGGCCGGGAAATTCCAGCCGTGGTCGCTGGTGAACTGGCCCTCTGCATCGGGTACAAAGGTGACCTGGTGCACCGGTAACTGGCGTGCCCGCACATCGGCCACGACCTCCATCAGGTTGTGGAATGGGTTGCCCTCGATGTTGTATTCCCGTCCGGGCCACTGCTGCACAAGGGTCGCAAGTTCCGGTACATCCGTGGCACGAATGTGGCGCTCGTCGGGCCGCGGGTGCACGGTGATGCCATGGGCGCCAGCCTGTAGACAGAACGTGGCGGCGCGAGTCAGGCTGGGGATGCCCAAGTGACGGGTGTTGCGCAGGGTGGCAACCTTGTTGACGTTGACGGAGAGTGCAGTGGTGTTCATAGGGATTGCAGGTCGATCATCATTTGACGGGTACGCAGGGTGCCCACGCCGCAATGGTAATTCAGCAGAGCACGCAACTGCGGTTTAAGCTCGGCCATCACCCCAGAGCAAGCGCGCAGGGTCGTGGTGAAGGGTGCAGTGTCGGCCAGCACCTGCTGCAGTTCAGCCCATTGCGAACCGCTCAGGCTGGCGCGATCGGTGGCCGCCGTCTGACGCAGACCCCCTTCGGGCACCAGGCTGTAGCGCGCGTCTGGGTCAAGCACGCCCAGCGTCATCGTCTGGGCATCCAACAGCGGCAGCAAGCCGATCTCGCGCAGCAACAGCAGCTCAAAGGCCCGCAATGCGGCCTGCAATAGCTCAGCATGGCCACTGGCCATCACCGCCGTCACTTGCGAGAAAATATCAAACAACGCCGGATGCGGGTCATCTCGCGCCAGCAGCGTGAGCAGCAACTCGTTGAGGTAGTAGCCCGACAGCAAGGCATCACCGGTAGGCATGACATGGCCACCTACCCACTCCGCGCCCTTGAGGGTGCGGATTTCAGCGTCACCACCAAAGCTCAGGCGCAGCGGCTGAAGTGGCAGCAATATCGGCCGGAAATTAGAACTTGGCCGCTTCGCTCCCTTGGCCACCAAGGCAATACGCCCTTGGTGCCGCGTGAACACCTCAAGGATCAGGCTGGACTCGCTCCAATCGTAGCGGTGCAGCACATAGGCCGGTTCGTCAGAGACACGTTGCGTAGCCACGTCGAGCTGTCAAGCCGGCCAGCAATACGTGGTTTCGCCGCTGGGCCGCCCCAAGCCGAAACGGCCCCCCTCGGGGGGCAGCGCAGCACGCGCAGCGGCAAGCGTGGGGGTCAACGATTTACTCGTAGCCAAAGCTGCGCACCCGCGCCTCGTCGTCGGCCCAGCCTGAACGCACTTTGACCCAGAGCTCGATGAACACCTTGGCATCCAGCAGCTTTTCCAGTTCGACCCGGGTTTCGGTGCCGATGCGCTTGATGCGCTCGCCCTTGTCGCCAATCACCATGGCCTTGTGGGTGTCACGCTCAACCACAATGGTGGCGGCGATGCGCAACAGCCGTTTTTGCTTGCCGCGCCCGGCCTCTTCGCCAAATTTGTCGATGATCACGGTCGAGGTATAGGGCAACTCGTCGCCGGTCAGGCGAAACAGCTTTTCCCGAACCGTCTCACTGGCCAGAAATTTCTCGCTGCGATCGGTCAGTTCATCTTCAGCGTACCACCAGGGCTGCTCGGGCAAAAAGCGCTCGCACAGCACCAGCAGTCGTTCTATGTCGCGGGCATTTTTAGCCGACATCGGGACAAATTCAGTGAAGGCATGGCGTTGTTGCATCTCTTGCAGCCAGGGCGCAATGTCGCCGCGGCGGTGGATCTGGTCGAACTTGTTGGCCACCAGCAGCGTCGGAATATCTTTGCCAAGCAAGCTCAGCACACGGGCATCAGCCTGATTGAACTGACCCGCCTCCACCACAAACAGGATCAGGTCAACATCGCCCACAGCGCCCAGCACCGTCTTGTTGAGCGAGCGGTTCAAAGCGTTGTTGTGGCGGGTCTGGAAGCCCGGGGTGTCAACAAACACGAACTGGGTCGCGCCCTGGGTGCGCATACCGGTAATCCGGTGCCGGGTGGTTTGCGCCTTGCGCGAGGTGATGCTGATTTTCTGGCCTACAAGTGCATTGAGCAGGGTTGACTTTCCTACGTTGGGCTTGCCAACAATGGCGATCAAGCCGCAGCGCTGGCCTGGCACAGGCACGCCACCCGCTGGCGCAGCACGCAAGCCTTTGAGCATGCTGGCCAGTGCCGAAGCCTGGTCCTCGGCACTGGGCTCGGCGCCGTTGTCTTGGTTGTCAGTGGTCGATTCAGTCGCGTTCATTTGCCTGCCCCAGCTTTCAGTGTTTGCAGCATGGCCGTAGCAGCAGCCTGCTCGGCGGCGCGGCGCGAGCCGCCAATGCCGCGTTCGGCCAAGCCAAACTCGGTGATTTCACATTCGACATCAAAGGTCTGCTTGTGCGCCATTCCCAAGGTGCCGACCACCCGGTACAGGGGCAGCTTCATCTTGCGTCCCTGCAGCCACTCCTGCAACTCGGTTTTCGCGTCCTTGCCGATGGCCTCCATCTGCGGGTTGATCTCAACCCCCTTGAACAAACGTTGCACCAGGGCCTGAGCGGCTGCAAAGCCGGCGTCCAGATGCACCGCGCCGATCACGGCCTCCAGCGCATCGGCCAGAATCGACGGACGCTTGTGTCCGCCGGAACGCGCCTCGCCCTCCCCCACTCGCAACACTTCCGACAGACCCAGTTCCAGCGCGAGTTGATGCAGCGTGTCCTGCTTGACCAAATTGGCTCGCACCCGGGACAGATCACCCTCGGGCAGGGCCTTGAGTTGCGCATACAGCAGGTCGGCGACCGCCAGGTTCAGCACCGAGTCGCCCAAAAACTCCAGCCGCTCGTTGTGGTCAATGGAGAAGCTGCGGTGCGTCAGCGCCTGCGTCAGCAGTTGAGGTGTCGCAAAGTCATGCTGCAAGCGCAGCTGCAAGGCGACCAGTCCGTCGTTCACTCGCAAGGACCCTGTAGCGGGCAAAGTCTGACTGGGACCATTCGGCTCAATTGAAAGACCCAATACGCTTGAGGCTGCCAAAATTCATCCAGACAAAAAAGGCACGTCCTACGATGTTCTTGTCGGGCACGAAACCCCAGTAGCGCGAGTCGAGCGAGTTGTCGCGGTTATCGCCCATCATGAAGTAGTGACCCGCTGGCACCTTGCACACAACGCCCTCGGCGCTGTAACGACAGTTTTCCTTAAAAGGAAAACTGTCGGCGCCAGGCACAAAACCCGGCCGGTCATCGTCGTTCAGCACCCGGTGCCGACGTTCGCCAAAGGTTTCCTCGTACTGCTTGAAGTAGCGCATCACGTCTTCGTCAAAAAACTCAGGCACTGCCGCGGTGGGCATCACCTGCCCATTGATGGTAAGACGCTTGTTGATGTAAGCCACCTCGTCGCCGGGCACGCCGACCACGCGCTTGATGTAGTCAAGGCTGGGTTTGGGTGGGTAGCGGAACACCATCACGTCGCCACGCATGGGCTGCGTGCCTTCGGTGATCTTGGTATTGAGCACCGGCAGCCGCAAACCGTAGTGGAACTTGTTGACCAGGATCAGGTCACCGATCCACAGCGTCGGGATCATGGAGCCAGAGGGGATCTTGAAAGGCTCAAAAAGGAAAGAGCGCAGCAGGAAAACGGCCAAAATTACCGGGAATAAACCCGCCGTCCAGTCCAACCACCAGGGTTGCGCCATAACGGCCGCCCGGGCTGGCGTGGTGTCCGTGTCAACTTGGGTGATGCCCATTTTGAGCAACTCTTGGCGACGCTGAACAGCCTGCGCCTCCATCAGGGCCGCAGCTTTCTGCCTCGCCGGCAAAAAATGAAAGCGTTCCGCAAGCCAGTAGACGCCAGTGACAAGGGTGGCTAAAAACAACAACAGGGCGAAGTTGCCCTCGACCATACCGAAGTACCAAGAGCCGGCGTAGCCACCAAAGGCCGCGAGCACAAATGCTGTGAGGGCCTGCATCAATCGTCCACCTGCAGAATTGCCAGAAAGGCCTCTTGTGGCACTTCGACGGAGCCAATTTGCTTCATGCGTTTTTTTCCTGCTTTTTGTTTGTCGAGGAGCTTGCGTTTGCGAGAAATATCGCCGCCGTAACACTTGGCGATCACGTTCTTTCGAAGCGCCTTGATTGTCTCACGCGCGATGATGTTGGCCCCAATGGCGGCCTGTATCGCCACGTCATACATCTGGCGCGAAATGATCTCGCGCATTTTGCTCACCACCGCACGGCCGCGGTACTGGGATTGGGACCGGTGCACGATGATGGACAGCGCGTCCACCTTGTCGCCATTGAGCAAGATGTCGACCTTGACCACGTCGGCGGCACGGTACTCTTTGAATTCGTAATCCATCGAAGCGTAGCCGCGAGATACCGATTTCAACTTGTCAAAAAAGTCCAGAACGATCTCAGCCAGCGGCATTTCATAGGTGAGCATCACCTGCCGGCCATGGTAGGCCATGTTCATCTGCATGCCGCGCTTTTGGTTGGCCAGCGTCATCACCGCGCCCACATAGTCCTGCGGCATGTACAAATGCACCGTGACGATGGGCTCGCGCACCTCATCCAGCCGGCCCTGGTCGGGCATCTTGGACGGGTTCTCTACCATACGCACCTCGCCGTCGGCCTGCACCACCTGGTACACCACACTGGGCGCGGTGGTGATCAGGTCTTGGTCGAACTCTCGCTCAAGCCGCTCTTGCACGATCTCCATGTGCAACAGGCCGAGAAATCCGCAGCGAAAACCAAAGCCCAGCGCCTGTGACACCTCGGGTTCGTAGTGCAGTGACGCGTCGTTGAGCTTGAGCTTCTCCAAGCTGTCACGCAAGCCCTCATACTGGTTGGCCTCAGTCGGGTACAGCCCGGCAAACACCTGAGGCTGAATTTCCTTAAAGCCGGGCAAAGCCTCGGTGGCCGTCAGTGCCGCGCCACCCATACCGGGCTTGATCAAGGTGACGGTATCCCCCACCTTGGCCGCCTGAAGTTCGCGAATGCCGGCAATGATGTAACCGACCTCGCCCGCCTCCAGCGAGGGCCGCGCCTCATTACCCGGCGTAAAGACGCCCAGCGTGTCGGCGTTGTAGGTGGCGCCGGTAGCCATCAGCTTGATGCGTTCGCCGCGGGCCAACCGGCCGTCAACGACACGCACCAGCATCACGACACCCACATAGCTGTCAAACCAGCTGTCAATGATCATGGCGCGCAGCGCGCCCTGCGGGTTGCCTTTGGGTGCTGGAATACGGGCGACCACGGCTTCAAGTATTTCGTCAATGCCCATGCCGGTCTTGGCCGAGCAGGGGATGGCGTCCGTGGCGTCGATCCCGATGACATCCTCGATTTCGATCTTGGCGTTCTCCGGATCGGCATTGGGCAGATCCATCTTGTTGAGCACGGGCACCACCTCGACCCCAAGGTCCAGTGCGGTGTAGCAGTTGGCAACCGTCTGCGCTTCTACGCCCTGGCTGGCATCTACCACCAGCAACGCCCCCTCGCAGGCCGACAGGGAGCGACTGACTTCGTATGAGAAATCTACGTGTCCAGGTGTGTCGATCAAATTCAGGTTGTAGGTCTGACCATCAAGGGCCTTGTAATGCAGCGCCGCGGTCTGTGCCTTGATGGTTATCCCACGCTCTTTCTCGATGTCCATCGAGTCCAGCACCTGCGCCTCCATCTCGCGCTCCTGCAAGCCGCCACAACGCTGGATCAGGCGGTCAGCCAAGGTCGACTTGCCATGGTCGATATGGGCAATGATCGAAAAATTTCTGATGTGATTCATCAACGGCAACATTCAAGTGGTTGAATTAAAAGCGCCCGACCAAGAAAAAAGGGCGCGTCGAAAGTAGACGCGCCCTGAACCAACTGTCTTTGGCAACTGCGAAAGTTGGAGCTTCATTGTAGGCAGAAAGGCGCCGGTGAACCGCCGTGCGACATGTTGGAAGGGACGTTGCATGTCAGCAACATTTTTATTATTCACAGCTTATTCACAATTATTTAACTTCGTCAGGGAGCGGGGTGTGGGCGAGCTGTGGATGAACCGCCGGATCCCAGGGTCTATCTCGTATCGTGGATTTATGGCGGCTCCATATGCCATTTTCCCTCGGCGCAGGGCCCTTATTCTAACCAGAATCAGGCTTAACCCTCGTTTAAGTTAGTGTACACATACTTATTGCAAGCGCCGAAGTGACTAAAAAAATTTGCCCTTGCATCGATCCAGAATCGACATTTCGCCAAAAGACCCCAAATCCACACTGGATATGCGGTCTTTTTGCTGGTCGCACGGTTAGCGCGCGGGACGGATAACGGCGTATTGGGCCCATTCACCGCGTCGGAACAACACAGTGACAGGCTTAGCCTTGTCCAGTTTGGCCACCGCTGCTTCAAACTCCTTGACCGTGTTGATCTCGATATTGGCTAGGGCCACCAGTACATCGCCCTCGCGCATACCCGCCCGTGCGGCAGCATCAGCCACGGCATCGACCCGCACCCCACCCTTGAGCTTGAGCTCTTTCTTCTGCGCCTCCGTCAGGTCGCTGACCGACATCCCCAAGGCCTGACCAGCGCTGGAGGTTTTTGGCTTTTCTTCAGGTTCATTGGCTTTACGCGCTGGCTTGTCGGCTTCGATCTCCGCAATGGTGACCGACAGATCCTTGTACGTGCCGCGTCGAAACACCGTCAAAGCACTGCGTGTGCCAGGCTTGGTGGAGCCCACCATGCGCGGCAGATCACTCGACTTTTCAACGGCCTTGCCTTCAAATTTGACGATGATGTCTCCCGCCTCGACACCTGCCTTCTCGGCCGGGGCGCCGGGCTCAACTGCCCGTACCAAGGCACCCTGCGCCTTGCCCAGACCGATGGACTCCGCCACCTCTTTGGTCACCTGATCGATCTGCACCCCAATGCGGCCACGAGAGACCCGACCCGACACGCGCAATTGCTCACTCACTCGGACCGCCTCATCCATTGGAATTGCGAACGAAATCCCCATCGAGCCACCCGAGCGCGAATAGATCTGACTGTTGATGCCGACCACCTCGCCGCGCATGTTGATCAGCGGCCCGCCGGAGTTGCCGGGGTTGATGGCCACGTCGGTCTGTATGAAGGGCAGGTAATCGCCGGTGTCGCGCTGCTTGGCGCTGACAATGCCTGCGGTCACGGTATTTTCCAGGCCAAACGGCGAGCCAATGGCCATCACCCACTCGCCCACCCTGAGCCGGCTGACGTCTCCCACCTTGACTGCTGGCAGGCCTGCAGCATCGATCTTGACCAGGGCCACATCGCTGCGCTTGTCAGCGCCAATCAGCTTGGCCTTGAACTCACGCTTGTCGGTCAGGGTGACGATAACCTCATCCGCCCCCTCCACCACGTGGGCGTTGGTCATGATGAGGCCGTCTGACGACAGAATAAAGCCTGAGCCCACCCCGCGCGGCTGCTCCTCCTCCTGGGGTTGAGGCCGGTTGGGCCTGGGTGCCTGGCGGGGCACGTTGGGCATGGGAAGGCCAAAGCGTTTGAAGAATTCCAGCATCTCCTCGTCGGTGCCGCCAGCACCGGCACGGGCAGCCACTTTTTCTATAGTGCGGATATTGACCACTGATGGCCCGACCTGCTCGACCAGGTCGGTGAAGTCGGGCAGCGTGCGGGTCTGGGCCAGCGCGGGAGATGCCGGCAGTACAACGACTGCCGCAGCTACGGACAGGACCAAGGCCAGCGCTTGCCGCTTTTTCTTGTCAATTAAAATCATGATCGACCTTTCATTCAAAATCAAAATGTAAATGGGGTGTCATTTGCGACGCTCAAGGGCCTGGGCAAATGCCAAAAGGGTTTGCTGCGGCACCTCGCCGACCGCGGTCAGCCACCAGTCCCCTATGCGGCGCGTCAGCGTATGGGTTGCGCCAAGCGCTTGGGCACCGGGTTGACCATGCCGCCGAGGGTCAAAGTCCTCCAGAAACAGGGAAACAGTAGCCAGGCCATCGGAAAAGATCCACTGCAAGGTGCTGTCGTGGCGACCGTCAGCCACGCTGGCGCCCGGACGCCGGTAGCAACTCATCGGCTGAAAGCCAGGCACCGGCGACTTGAGCGCCCAGCCCTCGGCTGCGGCCGTCGTCTTCACCATATCCGGCGTCTCAATCTGGTAGCCCTCAGTGTTGCCCATCATTTGGCTTAGCCGTGCCATGCTGACCGGCGCATCAAGCTGCAGTTCCGAGAATGCCGCCTGCTCCAGCACCTGACCTTCGACATCCAATGTTTGCAACTTCACCACCAGGCCGGACTTTTTTTCAGTCCAGATTTGGTAGGCAAAGCGGAGTTTGTCTCGTGGGCGCAACTGAACCACATCCGTCTCAAAGCCGGCGATACGTTCATGGCCAGCGGGCCGCAGGCTGTAAAACCGGGCGACCGGTGCATCTCCCGACTGAAGCAAGTTAGGGAACAGACCGAAGGATTCACGCCGCTCGGCCACCACCACCCGGCTGTCTGGGAAAAACGTCAGCACCCGGTCATTTCGACGAAAAGTCGAGCGGGGGGGGCCGGTCAGTGTCTCGACACGCTCCATCTGCTGCTCACCATCGCACACATGCCAAATCCGCGCACTGGACATGCTGCTGCCGACCGATACCACAAAGGTGCCCACATAGGCGCGCCGCCGCGAGGCGTCGTGCATGCGCAGCAACCACTCGCCCAAGCGCCGGTCCTCAACCGGGCCAGGGGTTGGCGCGGCAGGCGCCTGCCGCGTTTGCGCAGCGGCACTAAGGGCTAACAGCCAGCCAGCCAGCAGCCAGCCAAGCAGCCTCAAGGCGCACCCTCTTGGAAGGTGGCGTTACGTAAAAAACCCGCCGGCATTTGCAGAGCAGAGGCGCCCCCAAACTGCTTGTGGGCGGCCAACATGGCATCAAGTTGGGGGTCGCGGATCATGGTCGCAGGGGTCTCGGCCGGCCCCTGCACCAGTCGCGCTTTACCGGCTGCCTCATCCGAATCAACCCATACCTGCCAACCCAGCAACGACCCCACCAGCAGCAACATCACGCCCATCAGTTTCGCCCAGTGAAAGCGGGTATCGTTGGCGGCCTCAACGCTGCGCGCAGGCGTTGGCTCACGCTTCAACCGCTCCCGAAGGCGCTCAAGAAAGGCCTCTTCCTCGGCCAGCGCCCCGACTTGGTCTCCGCGCAAGACCTCCCCGAGCACATGGTATGCCTGCCAGTAACGTCGCCCATCCTCGGTATGGCCGACCCAGTCAATCGCCTCTGCCAATTCAGCGCCACTCAACTGTCCGTCAGCCATAGCTGACGCTAGCTCAGCCTCTCGATCAAGTGGTTCGGGCGTTATGGTCATGATGGTCTACCAGCGTTTGCCAGTCTGTCTCTCCAGCATTGGTTTCAATTTGGCGGAAATCAGCTCTCGCGCCCGAAAAATACGAGACCGCACCGTGCCCATCGGGCAGTCCATCACGGCGGCGATCTCTTCGTAGCTCAAGCCCTCAATCTCACGCAAAGTCAGCGCTTGACGCAAATCAAGCGGCAAGGCCGCTAGTCCGCTGTTAACCGCGGCAGCGATCTCCTTGGCCGCCAGCACAGACTCGGGCGTCTCATCATTGATTGGTTCCACCACGACCCGAAAAGTTTCATCGTTGTCCTCATTTGGGAGAAAAGCCCGGTCCGACATGGTCGGCGACCGTTTGCGCTCTTGCAAGAACTTCTTCGCCGTGTTGACAGCGATGCGGTACAGCCAGGTGTAAAACTGGGACTCGCCGCGAAATTGCGGCAGCGCACGGTAGGCGCGAATAAAGGTTTCTTGTGCAATGTCTTCGACCAGATCGGTGTCTCGCACCAACCGGCCGATGAGGCGCTGCAGTCGCCGCTGGTACTTAATGACCAGCAGTTCGAAGGCTCGCTGATCCCCGGCAACGGCTCGCTGCACCAGCACGGCGTCGCTGTCGCTGGATGGTGGAGGAGGTGTGGAACTGCTCAACGGATCCCGGCCTGGCCAGCGTCGCCATCGGGGCTGGACTCTAACCACCGGACCGGCGCGAACACGGCGCGCCGCAAGGCAGCCCATTGCGGGCCATCGTCGCCGCGTTGCGCCCACAGCCAAACCCGCTCACCAGCTTCAGGCTGCAGGCTCAACAGCAGCCCAGACTGCCAGTCGAAGTGATGCCTAAGCGTGCCTTGGTCACGTTCAGCAGCCCACGGACCCGTGCCCTGCCAATGCCAGACCAGGCCATCCCACACCAATTCACCACTGGGCCAGCTCAGCCACTGCCGAGCGGCGATAACCAGAAAAAATAGGAAAGTGACCAAAAACAGCGCCTGGCGCCACCCTGCGGCGTCAAAGGGGTGAAGCCAGGCAGCGCCGGTCAGGGCCCCCAAACCGGCCAGCGCAATCAACAGATAGCCGTGGACCCGGGAACGCGCCACTTGGAAGGCAAGCGCCGGGGCCTGATGCATGGTGGCAGACGGTCTGTGCGACGCAAGTCAGGCGAGGACGACGATCAGCTCAGTCGCTTGAACACCAGCGAGCCGTTGGTGCCGCCGAAGCCAAAATTATTTTTCAGCGCGACGTCAATCTTCATGGCCCGCGCGGTGTTGGCACAGTAGTCCAGGTCACATTCGGCATCTTGGTTGAAGATGTTGATGGTCGGCGGGCTGACCTGGTGGTGCAAGGCCAACACCGTGAACACCGACTCGATGCCACCAGCGCCACCCAGCAGGTGGCCGGTCATGGATTTGGTGGAGTTGACCACCACCTTGTGCGCGTGGGCACCCAGTGCGGCCTTGATCGCGTGGGTCTCGTTAAGGTCGCCCAGCGGCGTGGACGTACCGTGGGCGTTCACATACTGGATTTCGTCCGTATTGACTCCCGCATTGCGCAGCGCCGCCACCATGGCCCGGCGAGGGCCGTCCATGTTTGGCGCGGTCATGTGACTAGCATCGGCACTCATGCCAAAGCCGGCAAGTTCAGCGTAAATCTTGGCACCGCGGGCCTTGGCGTGCTCGTACTCCTCCAGCACCATCACACCTGCGCCCTCTCCCAAAACAAAGCCATCGCGGTCACGGTCCCACGGCCTTGATGCCGTCTCTGGGTCATCGTTACGTGTGCTTAAAGCACGCATCGCCGCGAAGCCCCCAATCCCCAGGGGGGACACCGTGGATTCTGCGCCACCTGCGACCATCACATCGGCATCGCCGTATTCGATCATTCGACCCGCTTCGCCGATGCAATGCAAGCCGGTGGTGCAGGCCGTGACCACCGAAATATTCGGGCCTTTGAAGCCGAAACGAATCGACACTTGCCCGGCCACCATGTTGACGATGGTGGACGGCACAAAAAAAGGTGAAATGCGCCGGGCGCCGCGCTGCATAAAGTCACCATGCACCTCTTCGATCATCTGCAAGCCACCAATGCCCGAGCCCAGCACGCAGCCGATCCGGTTGGCCAATTCATCGTCCAGCGCCGCACCTGTGGGAAGACCAGCGTCGGCAACTGCTTGACTGGCCGCTGCAACGCCGAAATGGATGAAAGTGTCCATGGTGCGCGCCTCTTTGGCGCTCATATAGGACTCCAGGTCGAAGCCTTTGACTTCACCGGCAATCTTGCAGGCGAAGGTGGAGGCGTCGAATTTGGTGATCGGGCCAATACCGGACTTACCGGCCAAGATATGGTCCCAAGCTTGCGCCACCGTATTGCCTACGGGGCTAACGCAACCCAAACCAGTGATAACAACGCGACGACGGGCCATTGAAGTATGCAATCAGGAGTTCATCTGACAAAAGCCGCCGGCGACGGCACGAATTCAGGGCATCTGAATGAGGGCGACACAGGCCGCCTGGCCTCAGGCTTTTTGGTGGGTGTTGGCGTAATCGATCGCGTTTTGCACCGTTGTGATTTTTTCAGCATCCTCATCAGGGATCTCGATGCCGAACTCATCCTCTAGCGCCATCACCAGTTCAACCGTGTCGAGCGAGTCGGCGCCGAGATCGGCCACGAAGGCTTTCTCGCTGGTGACCTGTGACTCTTCCACACCGAGTTGTTCGGCAATGATTTTTTTAACGCGTGCTTCGATATCGCTCATGGATTCCCTCAGAGGGTTGTGAATGGATCGGTGATTTTAGCCGTGCTTCGGCTCAATCGGCTTTTAATGTCATCTGCCCTGACTCACATGAACATGCCGCCATTGACATGCAGCTCCTGCCCCGTGACATAGGCGGCCTGCGGCGAGGCTAAATACGCAACAGCGTGCGCAATATCAGACGGCTGACCCAGGTGTCCCAGAGGAATCTGACCCAGCAGCGCCTTGTGCTGCTCAGGTGGCAACTTGGCGGTCATGTCAGTCTCAATGAAACCAGGCGCCACACAATTGACGGTGATATTGCGCGAACCGAGTTCGCGCGCCAGCGCCCGCGTCATGCCTGCCACACCTGCTTTGGCTGCGGCGTAGTTGGCCTGGCCGGGATTGCCCGACGCGCCCACTACCGATGTGATGTTGATGATGCGGCCATAGCGTTGCTTCATCATGGTTCGCATGACGGCCCGGCTCATGCGAAACACGGACTTGAGGTTGGTGTCAAGGACCGCGTCCCACTCGTCGTCTTTCATGCGCATGGCCAGGTTATCCCGCGTGATGCCGGCATTGTTCACCAGCACATGCAGCGCACCGTGCGTCTTGAGCAGCGCGTCGATCAGAGCCTCAACCGCCGGTGCATCATTGACATTGAGGCAGCGCCCGCTGCAACCGGCGAAACCGGCCAGGGTGTCGCTGATACGCGCAGCGCCCTCATCGGTGGTGGCCGTACCGATGACGGCCAAACCACGATGCGCCAGCTCCAGCGCGATGGCGGCGCCAATGCCGCGTGAGGCACCGGTGACCAGGGCCACCTGGCCTTTGAATTCAAGATCGCTCATGCCAATGCTGCCTTCACGTCTGCCAGGGTGACTGGGTCGCTCACGGTGTAAGCGCTGAGCGACGGGTCAATGCGTTTGACCAAACCGGCCAACACCTTGCCCGGACCGCACTCAATCAGGGTGTTGAGACCACGCGATTTCATGGCCTGCACGCACTCGACCCAGCGCACTGGCCCGAACGCCTGTCGGTACAAGGCATCACGGATCTGAACCGGATCGGATTGCACCGTGACATCAATGTTGTTAATCAAGGGAATGCTGGGCGCCTGCAAGTCCAGCGTGGCCAGGCGCTCACGCAGGCGTTCGGCTGCCGGGCGCATCAAACTCGAATGAAACGGGGCAGACACCGGCAGCGGCAAGGCGCGTTTGGCGCCGGCGGCCTTGAGTCGCTCGCAGGCTCGTTCAACCGCCGCCCTGCTGCCGGCAATCACGGTCTGCGCCGGGTCATTGAAATTGGCTGCTTCCACCACCTCGCCAGAGCCTGCTCCAAACTCAGCCGTGACCGCGGCGCAGCCAGCGATGACGCCGGCCGACTCCATGCCCAGGATCGCCGCCATGGCGCCAGCGCCCACGGGCACGGCATCCTGCATCGCCTGGGCCCGAAAGCGCACCAAGGGTGCCGCCTGGGCCAATGACAGCGCGCCGGCTGCCACCAAGGCTGAATACTCACCCAGCGAGTGGCCGGCTACGGCGGCTGGCGCCACCCCGACCTCGGCCATCCAAACCCGGTAGGCCGCCACGCCCGCCAGCAGCATGATGGGTTGCGTGTTGGTGGTCAGAGCAAGTACCTCTTTCGGTCCCTGTTCGATCAAGGTGGCCAGGTCTTCACCTAGGGAGTCCGAGGCTTCCTGCACAGCCTGCCGCACCACAGGGTGGTCACCCCAGGCATCCAGCATGCCAACCGACTGCGATCCCTGGCCTGGAAAAACAAAGGCAAATGGTGTCATGAAAATTGACAAAATAAAGTGTAAAAACAGGCTCTAAGCCATACCCAGTCTAACTCTATTGCTATAGATCAAGGAGCACTGCACCCCAAGTGAAGCCGCCACCCACACCTTCGAGCATCAGCGTGTCACCCGGCTGAATGCGGCCACTGCGCACCGCAGCATCAAGCGCCAAGGGGATTGAAGCGGCCGACGTATTGCCATGTTGGTCCAGGGTGACGATCACCTTGTCCATCGACAGCTTGAGCTTGCGCGCCGTGCTTTGGATGATGCGGATGTTGGCCTGGTGCGGGACCAGCCAGTCAATATCGGCCTCGGTCTTGCCGGCCTTGGACAGCACGGCGCGCGCCGCACCCTCCAACAGACCCACCGCCAGTTTGAACACTGCCTGTCCATCCATCTTCAGAAGCGGGTCCCCCAACACCTGACCGCCCGCCACATGACCGGGCACACAGAGGATGCCAACATGGCTGCCGTCGGCGTGCAGGTCGCTGGCCAAAATGCCGGGCACCTCGGAGGCCTCCAAGACCACGGCACCGGCGCCATCACCAAACAGAACGCAGGTGGTGCGGTCCTTGAAGTCGAGAATTCGGGAGAAGATTTCGGAGCCCACCACCAACGCCTTGTTCGCCGCGCCAGTACGAATCATGGCGTCGGCCACGGTCAGGGCATAAACAAAACCGCTGCAGACGGCCTGCACATCAAACGCCGCGCCACCGGCGGCTCCGAGCTTGTGCTGCAGGATGCAGGCGGTGGAGGGGAACACCATGTCCGGGGTGGACGTGGCGACGATGATCAGGTCGATGTCACTGGCTTGCAAGCCCGCCGCCTCCAGCGCAGCACGGCATGCAGGCAAGGCCAGGTCGCTGCTGAAGACGCCGTCGGCGGCAAAATGCCGCGCCCGAATGCCGGTGCGCTCGACAATCCAGTCGTCAGAACTTTCCACGCCATGTCCAGCCAATTCGGCCACCAGATCAGCGTTGCTCAGGCGCCGCGGCGGCAAATAGCTGCCGGTGCCAGTTATACGGGAATACAGTGTCATGGGTCAGACGCTCAAGGAGGGGCTGGGCTCGGGGAGGACCATGGCTTCGGTGCTGGCCAACAGCGGTGCCGCACGAGCGATACGGGCTTGCACACGTTGCAACAAGTCGTTGCGCGCCGCATCGTAGGCGCGGGTCAGGGCAAAGCCAAAACCAAGTTCATCGGCAGAGCCGTGGCTCTTGAACACCAGACCCCGCAGGCCCAACAGCGCCCCCCCGTTGTATCGGCGGTGGTCCATGCGCTTTTTTAGCGCCGCGATCACCGGGTAGGCGGCCACAGCGGCCATTTTGGTCAGCAGGTTGCGAGAGAACTCGGCCCTCAGGAATTCGACAATCATGGTGGCCAGACCTTCGCTGGCCTTGAGCGCGACATTGCCAACGAAACCGTCACACACGACGATGTCGGCCTTGCCCTTGAAAATGTCATTGCCCTCAACATTGCCAATAAAGTTCAGATCGCCGGCCTGACCCGCAGCACGCAGCAGTTCGCCAGCTTTTTTGATGACTTCGTTGCCCTTGATCGCTTCTTCGCCAATATTGAGCAACCCGACCGACGGGTTGTCTTCACCGTTGAGCACCGATACCAGGGCAACCCCCATCACAGCAAACTGGAGCAGGTGCTCGGCAGTGCAGTCGACATTGGCGCCCATGTCGAGCACCGTGGTGGCCCGCCCTTTTGCATTGGGAATCTGGCCGGCTATGGCCGGCCGGTCAATGCCATCCAGGGTTTTGAGCAGGTAACGAGAGATGGCCATCAAGGCCGCCGTGTTGCCAGCCGACACTGCGGCTTGGGCGCGGCCGTCCTTCACCTGCTGAATGGCCACCCGCATCGAAGAGTCTTTCTTGCGACGCAACGCGACTTCAAGTGGGTCGTCCATGGTGACCACCTCACTGGCTGCGATCACAGTGGCTCGGGGATGGACAAAAGATTGAAGCGGCCCCGCAAGCCCGACCAGCAACAGGTGCACATCAGGGTGCTGCAACAAAAACTGCCGGCAGGCCGGCAGCGTGACCCGTGGACCATGGTCGCCACCCATGCAATCGACGGCAATGGTGATCATGGCGCAACGGCGCTAAGGGCAAAAAGGCAACCGGAGAGGGACAGCATCAAAACAAAGGCCCGAGGCTACAGGTTCAGTAGCATCGGGCCCGGATAGAGTGCTTGCGATCAGGCTTCAGACTTTGTCTTGAGGACTTTTCGCCCACGGTAAAAACCGGTTGGGCTGATGTGATGACGCAGGTGGGTTTCACCCGTGGTCGGTTCGACAGCAATACCGGGCACGACCAAAGCGTTGTGCGAGCGGTGCATACCGCGTTTTGAAGGCGACTTCTTATTTTGCTGGACAGCCATGGTCTGCTCCTTGCGTCTGTACGCTATGCGCTGCGCAATTGGCGCAACGGCGGGTGAGTGGAATGCACGGCGTCAGGCCGCGCGAAGCTCTCAAGTATAGCGTAACTTAGGCGCAGATTCAATCAGGGCTGCCGCGCCGCAACTTGGCGAGGGCGGCAAACGGATGGACTTTTTCCGTGACTTGCTCATCAAAACCCGGGTCAGCCACAGCCATTTTTAGGCCAGCTGGGCAGGTATCGTGACGCGGCACCAGCGGCAAGGCCATCAGCAGCTCATCCTCAATGAGGCCCGCCAAATTAAATTGTCGACTGGTCACCAGCACATCTTCTTCGGCCTCATCATCCTGCGCCTCGGCCAAGGCCTCGGTCTCGACAAATCGGAACCAGCGGTCAACTGCAAGCGCCTGCTCGACAGGGCCCAGGCAGCGCTGGCAGGTCAATGGCAGGCTGGCGGCCAGGGTCAGGTGCAGCCAGGCCTGGGTGGCGCCAGTTTGGTCCGCCCGCAAGGCACCCTGGACCGACCAATCAACAGGGTTACCGGCCCCCAGACCTTGTGTTTCCTCGATCAGCCGCTCGTAATTCGATAGCAAATCACGGCCTGAGCGTGGCCGCGTCGATTCGGCAAAGGCTTGGACGTCGAGGGAGGGTGCCCGTGTTTCATTTTGCATGGCCTCAGTGTAAGAGAATCGCGCCATGACTGAAACCGTACACCGCCGGCTGTTGCTCGGCTCGACCTCTCCCTACCGGCGCGAGTTGCTGGCCCGTTTGCGCATCCCGTTCGAGGTGGCGGCACCCGACGTTGACGAAACCGCCCAACCCAACGAGGCTCCCCAGCAACTGGCCTGCCGCCTGGCCATGACCAAGGCCATGACCGTGGCGGCCAGGTTTCCAGACCATGTCGTGATCGGTTCGGACCAAGTGGCGGACCTGGCTGGCCAAGCGCTGGGCAAGCCCGGTAACCATGAGCGCGCGGTGGCGCAACTGCGGCAGATGCGGGGACAAACCGTGATCTTCCAGACTGCTGTGGCGGTGGTCTGCCAGGCCAGCGGCTTTGCGCAGATGGACCTGGCACAGGTCAAGGTGCTGTTCCGG
>CALPLW020000032.1 GCA_943324505.2 Comamonas sp. lk | reverse complement strand
TGGCCGTCAAGATGGGCAGCCTGCTCGACCTGTGGCGCCGTACCGGTAAGCGCGACGGGTTCTCCGCGGCCAACCAGGAGCTGCTCAACAAGACGATGCTCTCGACCGAGCCCCCGTCGTACACCAAGATGCTCAGCGCCTTGCACGGCATCTCTGGCCTGTACTCACGCATGCTCTGCTCGATTGAGGCGCTCAGCTTCTCGAAGGAGCAGATGGTCGACGTGGCCGCGAAAGAGCTCGCTCTCCGCAGATTGCTCCCGCCCTCGCATGCCGACAGCCAGAGGCTGCGCGAATACTCCATCGACGACAGTGTACCCAATGGCGGCGGCCGGAACGGCTACGGCCACACCGACGAGCACGGCGGCCACGGGCGCCAGCCGAGTTTGGCAGCTGCGGCGATAGCCAAGGGAGCACAGGGCTCAGCTCTGCTCGCCTTCCTCTCCGCACTCTTCTTCGATGTGGTGCTGCGCCTCGCGGAGGGTTGGCACGCGGGGGGGAGCAGCGTCGGCCGATCGGACGTTGATAAGCTGACGCGGCAGGACGCGATGAACTCCATCAAGGCGCTGCTCGCCGCCTTCTGCGTCATTGATGAGGAGCGCCGTTTTGAGCTCTTCCAACTCACGGCTCGGCTGGAGGCGCGATGGGGCTTCACGCTGCCTCCCGCGCTCATGTCGGCGATCAAGTCGATCACGGCCGAGGAGCTCTACAAGCGCGCCCTCTTTCCGTTCCTCACGAAGACCGCGTTTGTGCTCGAGCCCGACGGTGAGAGGATCCTCGAGGCCGCCTGGATGGTACAAGAGCTCCCACGACGCATGCGCGCGCCCTCGGTGATGCTCGTAGTCACCAACCGCGCCATCTACTTGCTCGAGCCGACCACCGCGGCCGTCTGCAACGTGTGTGAACCCTGGAAGCTGTGCCCGGCCGGCCCGAGGCTCAGGTACCGCGTGCCCTTTTACCGGCTCAAGAAGATCGTGCTCGACTTTGCGACCAAGTACCAGTGCGGCCAACGCATGAAGCTAGTGTGCATGCAGGCGGCCGACGAGGCACGAGCGCGCGCACCGGCCGCGACCGATGGCGGCTTCTTCGGCTTCTGTCGCTCGTGCATGGGCGGGCCGCTGCCGCCCGAGTCTCCCAGTGGATCTCCGGATGGCAGCCCCCAAAAGCCGTCACGGCCCAAACCAGCCAACATCGAGCTGCAGTTCTCGACGCTGCACGTGGGAGTCGTCGAGCGGCTCACGCGCACCATCCGCCGAATGATGGAGCCGCGCCCTATCGAGGTAGTGCGCGACATGAGCCAGCTGCGCGCGCTCGCCATCTCGTCGTACAGATCGTCCCAAGGGGGGGACGAGGGGGCAGCATCGCAGTTCGATGTGCTGGCCTCGACGATCGATCCGGTGGAGCTGCTCCTCAACGCGCCGTTCGTCTACCCTCGCTTCGCCGTGCGCTGCGAGCGCTTACCAATCAAGGGAGCGCGCCAGACGACCAAGTCCGAGCGGCTGCTTGTGCTGACCGACTCGTCGATCTCGATCTTCACAGAGGAACCCGAGCACTTCCACGCAGTCCTCGCGGAGGAGGAGAGCGCGACAGAGGAAGGGAGCAACAAGGCGAGAGCGCACAGCACGGCGCCCTCGGCCGAGAAGGTGATGAAGCTCGAGATGCGGATCGAGCTCGAATCTCTCGAGATGCTCGAGCTCGAGATGTGCGAAGAGCCGAGGGTGCTCCTCTCGGGCGACGGCAAGTCGGTCACGCTTCAGTTCGCGGACGACACCGCCGCGCTGCTCTTCCGCATGCACATGCGCAGCCTGCTATGGGACATGGGGCGCGTCGAGTGGCGCGCACACACCATCCTTCAGGCTGACAGCTGATGGTGGAGGGGGAGGTGACCCCGTTTCAACAAAATCATGCACAGCAACTATCAAAGTCGACCCCCGTGAGCTGATCGTTCGATTGAGTGACGTTGCGTCCCGTTCACACCCGGCCAATTGACAGTGTGACTCCGATCGCTACAGCCGAATCTTTTGATCGCCAAGTCAAGTCAAGTCAAGTCTATATACATAAACCGAACACGAAACTCAAAAGACAACCCGGAACGCCGAAAACCAACCGCCGATGCCGCGCAGACAGCACGTCGAGTCCATAGACGCCAGAGTGCACGAGAACACGAGCAGCGAGGACGCGGAACTCTCGCACTCGGGGACCGCCTACGTCTCGAATCGAATGTCGGAATGTGACTTTCCCCCAAGACTTAGCACTTACCCTAGACTTACGGTTATATGTCACGATCCGGAAGAGAGCGCTGAGCGGGAGGGCCAGAGCTGCCCAGAGCTGGCGCCGGTGCGGACGGGATTCGGCTATGGAGATGGCGGAGAGTGGAGCGCCATTCTAGTGGCGACACGTCGATAATTCTAGTGGAGCGCCATTCTTGTGCTGACAGTGTGTTAATCGTGCCCTCGGAGTACAAGTAGGTATGTGAGGAGAACAGGCCAAATCAGGTTATGGATAACGAACTCTCACCGACGAAGATGAGATCGGTGCGATATTTCCTGAGATCACCCGACCGCGTCAAATATGAAAAGGGGGATTGGGGAGAGAGAGAACAGATATTTGGCTTGACTTGACTTTTTGACTTGGTTGGTTGGTTCCACTGTAGGTGTATCCTACGGGTAAGACAATGCAAGACATTTGGAACCAGTAAAAAGAAAAAGGAGGGGGGGGGAAGGTTCACACGGCTCACACGGTTAATCTATCCCACTGGGCCCTCCTCAGGACCTTGAATCCTGCGATTTCACAGGCAAAGTTTTCATTTCACACGCTATGGAACGGGAGGACGACCGGCGACCCTGGAATACACACTTTCGTGCGTCGGCCAAATGCCCCGAACGCTCCTCACCGACGACGCTCGCAACCTGACGTTCGAGTGCCTACACGCGGAAGAGGCCGAATTTCTCTTCGAGGAGGTGTTTACCCGGCGGTCCTACTGCCAAAGCGGCGTGCGCGTGCCCAAGCGAGGACCTGGTCGTTGGCCAGCCGTTGGGGCAATGGAACCATGTCTTGAACGGCATGCGCAGCCGCTTTGCCGACCGGGACAGCGCAGGCCGGGGCAACCAGACCTTTGACCTGCGGGTGGCGATACATGCCGTGACGGCAGTAGAAAGCGCCCTGCTCGACCTATTGGGCCAGTTTCTTGGGGTGCCAGTGGCAGCTTTGCTGGGCGAGGGCCAACAGCGCGCGTCCGTGGCGGTGCTCGGCTACCTTTTTTACGTGGGTGACCGCCACCTGACCGACCTGCCTTACCGGGCCGAGCCCGAGGCCAGCGATGACTGGCTGCGTCTGCGCCATGAGAAGGCGATGGATGCCAAGGCCATCGTGCGGCTGGCCGAGGCCGCGCAAGCGCGCTACGGCTTTCAAGATTTCAAGCTCAAGGGCGGCGTCCTGCGTGGCGAAGACGAAATTGAGGCCGTGACGGCGCTGCACGAGCGCTTTCCCGGCGCCCGCATCACGCTCGACCCGAATGGGGGTTGGTTATTAAAGGATGCGATTCGCCTCTGCCGTGACCAACAAAAGGTATTGGCCTATGCCGAAGACCCCTGCGGCGCTGAAGGTGTGTTTTCTGGGCGCGAAGTGATGGCCGAGTTCCGGCGCGGCACCGGACTGCCCACCGCCACCAACATGGTGGCCACAGATTGGCGCGAGATGGCGCATGCCATTTCCCTGCAGTCGGTCGATATTCCGCTGGCCGACCCCCATTTTTGGACCCTGCAGGGTTCGGTGAGGGTGGCGCAGTTGTGCCAGATGTTCGACCTGACCTGGGGCTCGCATTCCAACAACCATTTTGATGTTTCGCTGGCGATGTTCACCCATGTGGCGGCGGCCGCGCCAGGGCGTGTCACCGCCATTGACACCCACTGGATCTGGCAAGACGGCCAGCGCCTGACGCGCGACCCGTTGCAAATTGTGAACGGCAGCATCAATGTGCCGACCAAACCGGGGCTGGGTGTCGAGCTCGACATGGTGGAGGTCGAAAAAGCCCATCAGTTGTATCTGAGCCATGGTCTGGGCGCCAGGGACGACGCCATCGCCATGCAGTACCTGGTACCCGGCTGGACTTTTGACCCCAAGCGCCCCTGTTTGCTGCGATAAGTCCCGTTCAGTCGACGGCTGGGCGGCGCGTCGTACCGCTCCGTTTAGAGAGCCGAGCAAAGCCATGATTCTGACGCCAAAAAACAGCGATTGCTAAGCTACTAAACTTGTAGCAGGTTGCGTTCTGCGCTATAGTAATCGGAATAGTCGGCGCCGGAATCGGTAGCTGGACAGGCCAGCGCAGAGGGCAAATCGGGGCAAAGAGTGAATAAAACCAAAAAGGAGATTCCGTTAATGAGTTCCAAGGAAAATGCAGCGACCAACCAACTGCTGGCGCTTTTGGAATCCCGGTATGCGATTCGCGTCATGTGGGCCTTGAAGGACGGACATGCCCAGACATTTCGCCTGTTGCAAGACAGCGTTGGGGGCATAACGCCTAACACGCTCAATACCCGTATCAAGGCCCTGCGCGAAGCTGGACTGGTCGACCACAGTGGTGACGGCTATGTCGTTACGTCGGTTGGGGCCGATCTGCTTAAGCGGCTGGGTGACTTGCCAGCTTTTGCTGGAAAATGGGTGGCAGGTATGGCCAAGAAAAGCAGCTGATCCGAGACATCCTGCGGCCCTTACGGCTGGCATAATCAGGGGTTTTTTGCAGGGCTTTCCGGCTTGGTTCCGGGCGGGTCAGGCAACCACACTGAACACCTTGAAAGACCCACAATGAACACCAGCACCCCCTCCGGCCTCCAGTACGAAGACACCCTGCCCGGCACCGGGCAAGAGGCCGTGAGTGGCCAGAAGGTCACCGTTCATTACACCGGCTGGCTTTTCAACGACGGTGTTCAGGGCGCCAAATTCGACTCCAGCAAAGACCGGGCTGACCCCTTCGTTTTCTCCTTGGGCGCAGGAATGGTGATCCGCGGCTGGGACGAGGGCGTGGCGGGTATGAAGGTTGGCGGAGCTCGCACCCTGATCATTCCGTCCGAACTGGGCTATGGCGCACGCGGCGCCGGCGGCGTCATTCCGCCCAATGCCACCCTCAAGTTTGACGTTGAGCTTTTGGGTGTTTCGGGCTGATCCGACCGACACCCTGCGGTTGAGCGCCGCGCCAAACCCGACACAAGACGCCGGACAGCACACTTGAAATTGTTGAAGCTGCCCTGATCTGTCGGGTATCAATTTGATCAACCCGTTCATTTGTATGTCTGACCCCAACACCTCCCCCCCTCCTTCAATGGCCAGCAACTACCAGAGCACAGACGACATGGTCGCGGCCCAAGCTGCCATGGACGTTGGCGCCCTTGCTAAAGCTCAGTCCGATCTGGCTGACCTGCAGGCAAAGAGTGCCGACCTAGCAGACCAGTATTTACGTGCCAAGGCCGAAGCCGAAAATGCGCGTCGCCGGGCCGAAGACGAGATCGCGAAGGCGCGCCGATTTGCCGTTGAGGCTTTTGCCGAGAGCCTGCTTCCAGTTGCTGACAGCCTGGAAGCCGGTTTGCTCATCAAGGACGCCAGCATTGAGCAGATCCGCGAAGGCGCACAAGCCACCCTGCGCCAACTGGTCGCGGCTTTCGAACGCAACAAAGTGCTCGCGATCAACCCAAGCGCTGGCACCCGGTTCGACCCGCACCAGCACCAGGCGATCAGTGTTGTGGCGTCGGAGCTGGACGCCAATACGGTCGTCACCGTCCTGCAAAAAGGCTATGCCATCGCTGAGCGTGTGCTCCGGCCAGCCCTGGTGACGGTTAGCGCACCGAAATAATGATTAGCGTGGCTTGAAAAGTTTCAAGTAAGACGCAAGTTCGAAACATCTGAATACTGGAGTCCATCATGGGAAGAATCATCGGCATTGACCTCGGCACAACGAACAGCTGCGTGGCCATCATGGAGGGTAACACCCCAAAAGTGATTGAAAACTCGGAGGGTGCGCGCACCACACCGAGCATCATCGCCTACCAAGAGGACGGCGAAGTGCTGGTCGGCGCCTCTGCCAAACGTCAGGCAGTAACCAACCCCAGGAACACGCTGTTTGCCGTCAAGCGATTGATCGGCCGCAAGTTCTCTGAAAAAGAGGTGCAAAAAGACCTCGACCTGATGCCCTACAAGAGTGTGGCGGCTGACAACGGTGACGCCTGGGTCGAGTCCCGCGGCAACCGTCTCGCGCCGCAGCAAGTCAGCGCCGACGTCCTACGTAAGATGAAAAAAACGGCGGAAGACTACTTGGGCGAAGCCGTCACTGAGGCCGTCATCACTGTCCCGGCCTACTTTAACGACGCCCAACGCCAGGCAACCAAGGACGCTGGTCGCATAGCCGGCCTGGAAGTTAAACGCATCATCAATGAGCCGACAGCTGCAGCACTTGCTTTTGGGCTGGACAAGAATGAAAAAGGTGACCGCAAGATCGCGGTCTATGACCTCGGCGGCGGCACCTTTGACGTTTCCATCATCGAAATTGCGGATGTGGATGGCGAAAAGCAGTTTGAGGTTTTGTCAACCAACGGCGACACCTTTCTGGGCGGCGAAGATTTCGACCAGCGCATCATTGATTTCATCATCGGCGAATTCAAGAAAGACCAGGGTGTCGACCTCGGCAAAGACGTGTTGGCACTGCAGCGACTCAAGGAAGCCGCCGAAAAAGCCAAGATCGAACTCTCCAGCAGTGCACAGACCGACATCAACCTGCCCTACATCACCGCCGACGCCTCAGGGCCCAAGCACCTGAGCATCAAACTGACCCGCTCTAAGCTCGAGTCGCTGGTCGAGGAGTTGATCGAACGCACCATCGCGCCTTGCCGAACGGCCATTAAGGACGCCGGCGTGAACGTGGCCGACATCCATGACGTGATTTTGGTGGGTGGCATGACGCGCATGCCCAAGGTGCAGGAAAAGGTCAAGGAGCTGTTCGGCAAAGAGCCACGCAAAGACGTCAACCCGGACGAAGCCGTGGCCGTGGGTGCCGCCATTCAGGGTCAGGTGCTGGCCGGCGACCGCAAGGACGTGCTGCTGCTGGACGTGACACCTTTGAGCCTGGGCATCGAAACCATGGGCGGTGTGATGACCAAAATGATCACCAAGAACACCACCATCCCGACCAAATTTGCACAGACTTTCTCAACAGCGGAAGACAATCAGCCCGCCGTCACCATCAAGGTGTTTCAGGGTGAGCGCGAGATCGCCGTCGGCAACAAAATGCTGGGCGAGTTCAATCTGGAAGGCATCCCACCGTCGGCCCGAGGCACGCCGCAAATTGAAGTCGCCTTTGACATCGACGCCAATGGCATCCTGCATGTTGGCGCCAAAGACAAAGGGACTGGCAAAGAGAACAAGATCACGATCAAGGCCAACACCGGCTTGAGCGAGGCTGAAATCCAGCAAATGGTCAAAGATGCCGAGCTCAATGCGGCAGACGACAAGAAAAAGCTGGAACTGGTTCAAGCCAGAAACCAGGCCGACGCCAGCCTGCACAGCGTGAAGAAGAGCCTGGCCGAATACGGCGACAAGCTCGAAGCCGGCGAAAAAGAGAAGATTGAGGCCGCAGTCAAACAGCTTGAAGATGCCCTCAAAGGCGAAGACAAGGCGGCCATTGAAGAGCGCAGCACTGCCCTGATGACGGTGAGCCAGAAACTCGGTGAAAAAATGTATGCCGACATGCAGGCCAAGCAGGCGGCCGAAGAGGCTGGCAGTGCCAACGCTGACGCGGCAGGCGCAGCCAAGCCCGCCGGCGGACAGGCCGCAGCGGACGACAATGTGGTTGACGCAGAGGTCAAGGAAGTCAAAAAAGGCTAAGCCTGAGGGCCGCTGACACGGCACGCGCGCCGCGTTGAATCGCCTCGGGTGGTTCATCGCGGCGTTTGTATTGAAACTGGGCAACATCAAACATGGCAAAAAGAGACTTTTACGAAGTCCTGGGCGTTCCTAAGAACGCCTCTGATGAAGACATCAAAAAGGCTTATCGCAAGCAGGCGATGAAGCACCACCCTGACCGTAATCAGGGGGACGCGTCCAAGGCCGCCGAAGAGAAATTCAAGGAGTCCAAGGAAGCCTATGAGATGCTGTCGGACCCCCAAAAGCGCGCCGCCTATGACCAACATGGCCATGCCGGCGTTGACCCGAACATGCGTGCTGGCGGAGCCGAGGCCTATGGCGGATTTGCCGAGGCCTTTGGTGACATTTTTGGCGATATGTTTGGCCAGCAACGCGGTCGCCCAGGCGGCGGCAAGCAGGTGTTTCGCGGCAACGACCTCAGTTACGCAATGGAAGTCACGCTCGAAGAGGCTGCGCGTGGCAAAGACGCCCAGATCCGAATTCCAAGCTGGGACAATTGCGATGTGTGTCATGGCGCCGGCGCCAAGCCTGGCACCCAGATCAAGAGCTGTGTCACCTGCCATGGGTCTGGCTCAGTCCAGATGCGTCAAGGCTTTTTCAGCGTGCAACAGACCTGCCCGACCTGCCGCGGTGCAGGCAAGGTCATCCCTGAGCCCTGCACCGCCTGCAGCGGCCAGGGCAAGATCAAGCGTCAAAAGACGCTGGAGATCAAGATCCCTGCGGGCATCGACGGCGGCATGCGAATCCGCAGCGCCAATAACGGCGAACCAGGTGCCAACGGGGGACCGGCGGGCGACCTTTACATCGAGATTCGACTCAAGAAGCACGACATCTTTGAGCGCGAGGGTGACGACATTCATTGCTCAGTGCCTGTCAGCTTTGCGACGGCCGCAATGGGCGGCGAGATTGAAGTTCCCACACTCGCGGGAAAGGCAGCGATCGATATTCCCGAAGGTACCCAGACCGGCAAGCAGTTCCGGCTTCGTGGCAAGGGCATCAAGGGCGTCCGCTCAAGTTACCCCGGCGACCTGTATTGCCACATCGTGATCGAAACCCCGGTCAAACTCAGCGAGCACCAGCGCAAGCTGCTGCGCGAGCTCGACGAGTCGCTGAAAAAAGGCGGCGGCAAGCACTCACCCAGTGGTGACACTTGGACCGACCGACTTAAAAGTTTTTTCAGCTAAGGGCCTCTGCTGAGCGCAGTCTGCGCCTACTCCAGCTCAGAGTGGCCGGTGTAGCACAACAACTGTGACAGGCGTTCGGCAATTTCACGCACGTGGCCTTCAACGTCCGGAATGCTGGGGCTTTGGGGACGATCCAGCCGTTCGTAATGAGGCACAGTCAAGGCGGCAACCACCTCCCGATCATTACCAAAGATCGGGCGAGACACATCGGTAGCGCCCCGAATGCGACTGCTGGGCGAGGTGATCGATCCGTCGCGCCTAGCTTCGTCGATTTGCCGCAACAACTGCGCGGCGTCAATCTCCAACTCGCCATGAATTCGGATCTGCGCCGCCAGCATGCGGGTACGCTCGGCGTCATCCCGAAAAGCCAGCAAGACCTTGCCCGATGCGGTATCACTGAGTTTACCCAGTGCACCGACCTTGGCGCCCATGGTGAACGGGCCCGGCGCATCCACCTGCGCGACCACCAACAGTTGGCCATCATGGTAGACGCTCAAATGGCATGACTGGTACGCCCGGCCGGCCAGCTCCCGCATCAGGGGCGTTGCCGTGGCCACCAAAGACCTGAGCGGTTGTTGCCGATGCGACAACTCAAGCATTTTCAGGCTCAAGCTAAACCGGTCGTTGCCGTCCAGAATCAGGTATCCCCTCTGCTCCAGAGTGACAGCCATGCGAAAAATTTCACTCACTGTCCGCCCCATCGCTTTGGCCAGGGCATTCAAGCTCATCGGCTGATCGGCGTTGGCAAGCACTTCCAGAATATCCAGGCCCTTGTCCAGAGCTGGCGCGGTGTACTTAGGGGAGGAGTTGGCCATTGAGATAGCTTAACGCCGAATTACAAGCAAAATAATTTTTCACCGGTGATGAGCTTGGTCTTTAATTTCTCTCTACGAAACAATTGACCTCAAAAAATATTCAAATTTAAGGGTTTTCACCCTCCGTGATCCCAATCCACCGCCCTAGACTGAACTTACATGCGAGGATATTCGCCAAATTATTGAAAAATAATTTTACAAATAAAATGGCTTACACTTTTCAGTTCAGAGACGTCTTTGCCCAGAAAGAGGCTATTGCCGACGGCATCGGGGTGACGCTGCAACTGAGCGCCATCACCATAGGCTTGGGCTTTGTGCTGGGCATCGCCGTCGCCGTGAGCCTGGTCTACGGCCGCGGCTGGCTAAGGGGCCTGGCTCGGGTCTACGTGGAAGTGATCCGCAACACCCCGCTGATTGTTCAACTGTTCCTGATCTTTTTCGGCTTACCGGGCATTGGCATCAAGCTTGATGTGATGACAGCCAGTGTGCTTGCCTTGACCATCAACCTGGGCGCTTACACCGCAGAGATCGTTCGCGCCGGTATCGAAAGCGTGCCCAAATCCCAAATTGAAGCTGGGGTGTCGATGGGCCTGACCGGTCCGCAGATTTTCCGCCACGTGGTGCTGATGCCGGCGCTGAAAAATGTTTACCCATCGCTGTCGAGTCAATTTGTGCTCATGATGCTGGCCACCAGTGTGGTGTCGCAGATCTCTGCGGCAGACCTGTTTCACGCCGGCTCCATCATCCAGTCCAGGACCTTTCGGGACTTCGAGGTCTACACCGTGGTCTCGCTGCTGTATTTGTGTCTGACGTTGCTGATGCGCGGCGGATTTGGCCTCTGCTACCACCTGATCTTTCGCAGACGATGATTCGCGAACTCGCCCTGTTGGATGTCTATTACCTGGTGCTGGCGATCCGCTGGACCATCGGGTTGACGGTATTGGCCCTGCTGGGTGGCGGCACCATAGGCTTGCTGATCGCCGCCTTGGGCGCGTCGAGGTTCAGGGTGCTGCGCGGCCTGGCTTTCGGCTACGTGGGCACAGTGCAGGGCATACCGCTGCTGGGCTGGTTGTTCATTTTTTATTTTGGCCTGTCCATTGTGGGGTACAACCTGCCGCCACTGGCGGCGGCAACCATTGGTTTCTCCATTTATGCCGGTGCCTTCCTCGGTGAAATTTGGCGGGGCGCACTGATCGCCATTCCCAAAACCCAGTGGGAAGCCGGTGTCTCGATCGGACTGACCTACCTGGAGCAGTTGCGTCACGTCATCATTCCCCAGGCGGTTCGGATCGCCATCCCGCCCACGGTCGGTTTCATGGTTCAACTGATCAAAAACACCTCATTGGCTGCGGTCATTGGCTTTGTCGAGTTGACGCGCGAAGGGCAGTTGACGACTGCTGCCACCTTCCAACCCTTTTCGGTTTACCTGCTGGTGGCCCTGATGTACTTCAGCCTGTGCTACCCACTCACCCGCTACAGCCGAATACTGGAAAGGAAACGACGTGCCCTTCGTTGAATTGAAATCGGTGGTCAAACGCTACGGCAACAACACCGTCCTGCAAGACGTTGACCTGAGCATCGAAAAAGGCGAAATCATTGCGGTCATTGGCCGCTCCGGCTCAGGCAAGAGCACCATGCTGCGTTGCATCAACGGCCTGGAGCCTGTGCAGGCCGGGGAGGTCTGGGTCGATGGCGTCGCCGTGCATGATGCCACCGCTAATTTGCGCGAACTGCGTGCGCGTGTCGGCATCGTGTTCCAGAGCTTCAACCTGTTTCCTCACCTCACTGTGGAGCGCAACATCACCCTGGGCCCCATGATCGTCAAGGGTGTGCCTGCCGCTGAGGCGGCCGCCTTGGCGCGCGCTGCGCTGCGCAAGGTAGGGCTCGAGGAAAAGATCGGCGCCTACGCTGATGAGCTCTCTGGCGGGCAGCAGCAGCGCGTGGCCATTGCACGTTCCATGGCCATGGCACCGAGCCTGATGCTGTTTGATGAAATCACTTCGGCGCTTGACCCTGAGCTGGTCGGCGAGGTGCTGCTGGTGCTCGAAGAAATGGCCCGCGAGGGCATGACCATGCTGCTGGTCACCCATGAAATGAACTTTGCGCGCCGTGTGGCGCACCGGGTGGTCTTCATGCACCAGGGCAAGGTCTGGGAGCAGGGGCCGGCCCAGGCGTTTTTTGCCGACCCGAAGACCCCCGAGCTGAAGAGCTTTCTCAGCGCAGTTCTGCATTAAGCCCACTGCCCCACGATGTCCAAGCACGACTTCACTATGGACGAGTTCGATTCACGCCGCAGCCGCGTCAGGGAATCAATGCAAGCGCAGGGGCTTGACTGGCTGGTGCTGTGCCATCCTGTGTCAATCCACTGGCTGACGGGCTCCGACGCCAAGAGTTACCAGGAGTTTCAGTGCTTGTTGATGTCAGCTGAGCCAGCGCCAGTGATGATTTTGACGCGCGAAGGCGAGCGCAATGAGTTTGAACAGGACGCGCTGGTGGACCAGGTCTATACCTTTGGTGGCGGAGAAAATGAAGATCCGATCGTTGCCTTCATGGCGCTGGGGACTGCTTTGGGCCTGCGACAAGCTCGCGTCGGCTTGGAAGTGCCAGCCTATTACCTCCATCCGCAACACTATGTGCGGCTCCAACACTGGCTGGGCGAGGCACTGGTGGCGGAACCCAGCAATTTGGTGAACGACCTCAAACTGGTCAAGTCAGACGCCGAACTTGTCTATATCCGCGAAGCCAGCCGGACAGCCGATGCTGCCATGGCTGTATTTGCTGAGACTTTGAAAGCTGGTCGCTCGGAACTGGCTGTGGCAGGCCAGGTCATGGCCTCCTTGCTATCCGCGAACAGCGGCATTGCCGCCAGCCCCATCAATTTGGTATCCGGCGAGCGCTCGTGCTTCAGTCATGGGGCGCCGACCGAGCGGGTATTGCGCGGCGGGGACTTCGGCAGCGTTGAATTCGGCGCCACACACCGCCGCTACACAACGACCATTGGCCGTCAATTCTGCCTCGGGCAACCCAGCCCGAGGATGCAGGCGCTCTATGCCGTCGTGCGTGCCGCGAGTGATGCTTGCATTGCAAAAATGCGCGACGGCGTACCTGCAGCAGAGCCTCACGCCGCTGCCAAGGCAGTCATTGAGCAAGCGGGCATGGGCACCTACCGCGTCCACACCTCAGGCTACGGGTTGGCTCCCGGATTCCCGCCAAGCTGGGCCGAGCCTTTGCATCTGATTGGCGACAGTACTTACACACTGCGCGCCGGCATGGTGATCAGCGTTGAGCCGCCTGTCTTCATTGGCGCCGAGCGGCTGGGCGCGCGCTTGGTTGACAACGTGCTGATCACCCCAGATGGCGCTGAAGTGTTGTCCACCTACAGCCGTGATTTGATCGTAGTCGCTGATGAATGAAATTTGCCGTTTCTTCCCGGCAATGACGTGTGGCCCCCATGGCGGCACGGACAAGCAGGAAGACCCATTGGTTTTTTATAGGAGCTAGTCATGTTGAAAAAGTGGATCCGAAATCTGGCCGCCGCCCTGCTTTCTCTGGGCCTTGTTAACACTGCCATGGCTGACCGCCTGCAGGACATTTTGACCGCTGGCGTGGTGCGCATTGGCGTACCCCTGGACGTGCCGCCCTTTGGCTCGCAGAATGCCAACCGAGAAGCCGAGGGCTTTGACGTAGACATGGCCAACATGGTGGCCAAGGCCTTGGGCGTGAAACTGGAACTGACCCAGATCACAGGCGCCAACCGGCTGCCTTTTTTGCTGACCGACAAAGTCGACATCGTGATCTCGGTCATGGGTCTGACACCTGAGCGTGCCAAGCAGATCATGTTCAGCTCGCCCTATGCCAACACCTCGCTGGCGGTCTATGGGCCCAAAAATATCGTGGTCAAGTCGGCCATGGACCTGGGCAAATACAAAGTCGCAGCCGCCAAAGGCACCACCCAGGAGATGGCGCTTTCAGCCGCCAACCCCAAAGCCAACATGATGCGCACCGAAGATGACGCCACTGCCGCCTCCGCCTATTTGTCTGGTCAGGCTCAATTGTTTTCGACCAACAGCATTGTCGCCATTGATCTGGCCAAGAAGAACCCGACCAAGGAGTTTGACCTCAAGTTCAACATCCGAAACAGTCCCGCTCACATGGGCGTGAAAATGGGCGAGCACAGCCTGGTGAGATGGCTTGACTCCTTCGTGTTCTTCAACACCCAGAACACTGAGCTCGACAAACTGCACCTGAAATGGCTGAACCGCAAGATGGACCCGATGCCCGCCCTGTGATGAAAAAGCCAGTGTCTACGGAAGTACGATGGGACCGGATGACGGCCCCGGATCTGGCGCGTGCTGCGCGCAAGAAAACGGTGGTCATCATTCCTTTGGGTGCCACCGAGCAACACGGGCCGCACCTGCCAACGCAAGTTGACTGGCGGCTCGCGTACGAGGTTTCGCTGCGTGCGGCGAGCCAGATGCGCGCACCTTTCAGCGCTCTGGTCACACCGGCGATCCCGTTTGGTATGTCGGAGCACCATATGTCGCTCGGCGGTACGCTGACCCTGAACTATGCCGCCATGGCCGCGGTGGTCGGCTGCATTGTGAAGTCAGTGGCCCGGCATGGTTTTCGCCGCATTTTCGTGATGAACGGTCATGGCGGCAATATTGCCGCACTAGAGACCATCATCACCGAGTTGACGGTGGAACTGCAACTGCCCCTGGCGGCAGGCACCTATTGGCATATCGCCGAATCGTCCATTGCCGGTATCCTGACTGAGCAGGACCGGGTGCTGCACGCCTGTGAGGCTGAAACCTCCATGCTGCAGGCCCTGTCACCCGAGACGGTCAAGCCGCTTAAAAAGTCATTCCGGACGCCACTGATACCCGGGTTGTCGGCCATCGCCGGTGTCAACCCGGGCATCTACCGTTGGCAGCAACTGGGCACGCGATCACCCCTGGGGCTGATCGGCGAAGCCTGGGCCGCCAGCCCTGAGAAAGGGCAGCGATTGCTGCAAGCCATCTCCAGTGACGTCGCAAAGGCCCTGTCAGAACCGGCGCTCTGGGATGCCCCTATTTAGACCTTCATGAGATTGACATGAGCACAACTGTATTCAGCGACATTGACTGGGACCAGGACGGCAAGCAGGTAGGTACGCTGCACCTGCCCCACTCGCCCGATGACGACGCTTGGGGCGTGATCCCCTTCCCCGCCGCTTCCATCAAAAATGGCAAGGGCCCGGTGGTGGTGGTCTCTGGGGCCGTTCATGGCGATGAGTACGAAGGACCGGTGGTCATTGCGGAATTGATGCGCCAGATCCAGGCAAGCGACGTGGCGGGGCAATTGATTTTGCTGCCCAGCTTCAACGCCCCGGCCTTGAAGGTGGGTCGCCGCACCTCCCCAATAGACCACCTCAATCTGAACCGTGTCTTCCCCGGCGATGATCACGGCTTGCCGACGCAGCAGATCGCCCGCTATGTCACTGACCACATCCTCAGCCGAGCCGATGTCTACCTGGACCTGCACGCCGGTGGACGCACGCTGTTCATACAGCCCAGCGCCCACGTGGTGATGGCTGACGGCATGCCACCAGAGCTGATCAAAGCCAACGCCCGACTGGCCGAGGTCTTTGGCGTTGGCATCACGGTGCAGACCAGCAATATGGGCGACTACCGCACCTCGGCCGGCTATGCCACGCTGAAGGGCATCCCTACCCTTGCGGCTGAAATGGGCATGGGCGGTTGGGTCACTGGCGACTCGGTTCGCGCCACGCGCGAAGCCACCCACCGGGTGCTCAAGCACACCGGCGTGTTGCCACACATCGCTACCGTGCCTGGTGAAAAAACACGTTGGACCCGCATCAATGGCGGCAAGGCCTATGTGTTTGCGCCGATGGACGGTTACTTTGAGCGCCGCTTTGCATTGGGCGAGCACATTGAGGCGGGTCAGCTGGCCGGTCTGATGCACGCCCTCAACCGCCCCAACCTGGAGCCCGAGCCTGTGTACTTCCAGTCCGGCGGCACGCTGTACGCGCATGGGCTCATTGGCCATGTCCGTGCCGGTCAAAACCTGGCAGTTCTTGTCGAAGACGTGGCCGCACCGTTGTAAACCATGCTGACGTCCGAATCGCGCGCGCGCGACTTCCCCAGTCTGGCCGGGATGCACTACCTCAATAGCGCAGCAGAGAGCATTCCGCCCCTGTGCGTGCAGGATGCGCTGCAAGCCTACTGGCAGGACAAGCAGCAGGGCATGCGCGGACGAGATGGCCACTACGCAGCCATGGCACAGTGCCGCGAGATCAGCGCGCAGTGGTTGGGGCTCACGCCTGAAGAGGTGTCGTTTTGCTCTTGCAGTGCCGAAGCCTACAACCTGCTCGCCAGCGCCCTGAATCTGCAGCACGCGGACGAGGTGGTGGTCAGCGATCTTGACTTTCCGTCTGGGGCAACGCCTTGGTTGGCTGCGCCCAATCAGCCAAAAGTCAAGGTATGGCGATCGCGCTCAGGAGGTCTGGACACCGCCAACCTACTGCCGCTGCTCAATACCAAGACGCGACTGGTGCAGGTCTCGCTGATCAGCTTTTACAACGGCTTCAGGCTGGACTGGCAACCTTTTCATAACGCGGTGCGGCAGTTGGCGCCAAACGCGCTGATTTCGGTCGACGTGACCCAGGCGCTGGGGCGGGTCGCGCTGGACTGCCCGGGTGCAGACTGCATCATTTCCAGCACCCACAAGTGGGTTCTGAGCCTGCACGGCGGGTGCATCGTGGGCGTTCCTGAAGCCAGGGCTGCCCAGTTGACGACCCGGGCAGGCGGCTGGTTTCAACTCAACAACGCCTTCGATGCTGACCGCTTTGAGCGGCTTGGCACCAAACCCGGCGCTGCCAGTTGGTCGGTCGGCATGCCCAACTTTGCGGCCATCTACGCACTGAATGCAGGTCTGCGCTACCTTGCTGCCATCGGGGTAGACGCCGTAGCCCGAGTGGCTGACCCGCTGACCCAAGCCCTGCACGCTGGCCTGTTGGCACGAGGCATTGCGCCCATGGCACCACGACGGCATGCCACCGATTCCGGCATTGTGGCCTTTCAACACCCACGCAGCGACGCGATTCACATGGCACTGCAAGCCGAGAACATCCATGTGATGCACCAGGCCGGCCGCCTGCGCGTGGCCGTGCACGGTTACAACACCGAGGCCGATATCACCCAATTCCTGAGCACACTGGACCGCGCCCTGCAGGGGCCGTGAGGAGACGCACCGTGACAGCTACAACCACTGACTTTCTGCCCGGCGGCTACCGCTACATGCCTGGTGTATTCCAGTATGCCGGCGGCGTGGCCGCCCTACCGGGCTGGCGCATTGAGCGCGCCCGCTTCATGACGCCGGTACCGCTGGCGGCGGGTTTTGATCGCATTGCCAGCGTACTGAAACAGGCCGGACGGCCTTTGACAGCTTTTTGCGCCTGCGAGTTGCAGTCGCCCGCGCCCTTTACCGAAGATGGCTTCAAAGCCTTTAACGAGGTCTATGTCGGCACCCTGGCGCGCTGGGGCATTTATCAACAGGGCGTCAACCCGGTAGCCCGCGCCAACACCTGCCCAGCCGTGGCGCCACCGGACGGGCCGGCATTTCATGCTTTTTGCTACACCGTGCCAGCGAGTGATGCGGCGCCCAGTTTTGTGGTGGCGGGCAGCGGTGAAGCGCCGGAGGGCAAGGGCAACTACCGTGACCACATCATTGCACTGGGCGACACCAGCCCCGATGGACTGCGCCGCAAGGCGGTCTGGGTGCTGGGCGAAATGGAGCGCCGAATGGACGCGCTGGGTGGCAGCTGGCAGAGCACCACAGCGGTTCAGGCCTATACCGTGCATGACCTTTACCCCTTTCTGGCCGACGAGATCGGGCGGCGCGGGGCACTGCGCCAAGGCCTGACCTGGCATCTCAACCGCCCCCCGGTGCAGGGCATTGACTTCGAGATGGACTGCAGGGCTATCGCGGTGGAGCACATGCTCACCGCCTGACACCCAAATACGGGCGGGGCCGAGTCCTAAAATCCAACCATGCCCGCCTACCTGACCGCTGCCTTTTACAAGTTCGTCAACCTGCCAGACGCTGAGCAGCTCAGGCCAACGGTGCTGGCTGTTTGTGAACAGCATGCCGTCAAGGGGCTGATCCTGCTGGCGACTGAGGGCATCAACAGCACCATTGCCGGCCCTGCCGAAGGCGTGAGGGCCGTTCTGGCGCATTTGCGGCAAGACCCGCGCCTGGCCGACCTGCAGCACAAGGAGGCATGGTCCCGGCGCGCGCCCTTTTACCGCATGAAGGTCAGAATCAAAAAGGAAATCGTCACGCTCGGCGTGCCGGGCGTCAGCCCGACCCACATGGCGGGCACCTATGTCAAGCCGCAGGACTGGAACGCCCTGATCAGCGACCCAGCGGTGGTGCTGGTGGACACGCGCAACGACTACGAGGTTGGCCTGGGCAGCTTTGCCGGTGCGATTGACCCCCATATCGCGCGCTTTGCCGACTTGCCGCAGTGGGCGGCTAGCGCAGCAGCACTGCACCCCACAGGCGGCAGAAAACCCAAGGTCGCCATGTTCTGCACCGGTGGCATCCGCTGCGAGAAATCGACCGCGCTGCTGCGCTCCCAGGGCTATGAGGAGGTCTACCACCTTGAAGGCGGCATCCTCAAATACCTAGAGACCGTGCCGCCCGAGCATAGCCTGTGGCAGGGTGAGTGCTTTGTATTTGACGAGCGCGTCTCGGTCGGCCATGGCCTGCAGACCGGCCCACACGGCCTGTGCCGGGCCTGTCGGCAGCCACTCACCGCCGCCGACCAAGCCTCGTCGCAATTCGAAGCAGGGGTGAGTTGCCCCAAATGCGCAGACCACACCAGCGAGGTGCAGAAAAACAGCGCGCGTGAGCGGCAGCGTCAGTGGGAACTGGCTAAATCTCGACAGCAAGTCCACATCGGGGCACCCATCGTGCCCCGTCATCCTCGTACAGGGGTGGATCCAGCGCAGCTTGGACCCGCCGCCTCCGGGGCGGCTTAGGCAGACAACTGCAGGCGCGAGCGCGCAGTCGCATACTCCCGCTTGAGCTGGGCCACGTAATCGGCCGTGCTCTGAATTTTGGTGATGGCGCCAATACCCTGGCCGCAGCCCCAAATGTCTTTCCATGCCTTGGACCCCAAAACCCCAAAACCCCGCCTTCTTATAAGAGATTAGATTAATTTATAAAGTAAAGAACTAATTAGATGGAAACAAGTGGCTCAGATAATTCATTATTCAGCACCGAAGCAGGAAACTCAAACAAAAAAGTGACCAACAACCTACAAGACAAATTAATGGACAAAATGAATTTTCAAAATTCGCACCTTCACCAAATTGAAGAGACCTCGACGGAAGAGGCCAAGATCAAAGAGGAAGAAGGAGCGTAGAGCAGACAGGAATAATTTAATTCAGGCGATAAAAGAGAGAGAGGATATCAGCGAGGTACTCCTGGTGGAGGGAACACAGTGCAATAGAGAAATGCTAATAACTAGCAGTTCGGGTCCAATACTCATTCTTTAGGAAAAAGAGGAGGCCATAAGATTAAATCAGCACACGACCTTATCGGAAACTCTATGTAATATCAGAATCAGCATTCGCAATAGTTTAATAAATAAAAGAACTATTAACCCTATATAGGCAGTAGTAATAGACTTGATTCTGTCCAACCATACTAGGTATTTAATAATGATGCTGTCAGCATTTCTAATGATGATGTCATTTAAAGCTCAGCGACACACAGTGCTGACATCGATGATAGTACC
>CALPLW020000031.1 GCA_943324505.2 Comamonas sp. lk | reverse complement strand
TTGGGAACCACTGACAGTACATAAAAACTGTCGCAACCGGCCGGCGCGAGCGACGGGTCCGTCGCAGTGGGCCGGTAAAGGTAGAGGCTGAAATCCTTGGACAGCGTGTGATTTTTAAAGATATCTTGCAGCAGACCTTTGTAACGCGGGCCCAGCACCATCATGTGATGCGGGACATCGTGGTATTGACGGTCGGTACCAAAATACCAAACGAACAGGCCCGAGGAATACTTACCCTTCGCGATGCGCTTGTCAGTCCAGTGCTTTCGGTGCTGCGGCTCAATCAGATGGCGGTAGGTCCAGGCGGCGTCGGCATTGCTGACCACGATGTCGGCCGGGATGAACTCGCCGTCGGCCAATTCAACACCGCGTGCGCGCCCTTGTTCGACGCGGATGCGCGTCACCGGCGCGTTGTAGCGGATCGGAACCCCACGGTCGGTCAAAAGCTGCACCAGTTCACGCACAATCGCGCCAGTGCCGCCCATCGCCGAATGCACGCCCCAACGACGTTCCAGCGCATGAATAAGCGCATAGACACAAGTCACCGAATAGGGGTTCCCGCCAATCAGCAGCGGGTGAAAACTCATGACAATTCGCAGCTTGGGATGCCGAATATGTTGCGACACCAAACTATAAATGGAACGCCAGGCCTGCATGCGCGCGAGATTGGGCATCGCTTTGACCACGTCGCCAAGCGACTCAAAAGCAACCATGCCCAATTCCTGGAACCCGAGCTGAAAACAACGCTCGGAGGCCACCATCAGATCCTTGAAGCCTTGAACGTCCTCAGGACTGATACGGGCGATTTGGTCCAGCATCAACTCATCGTTGTTGCTGTAATCAAAATGTGTCCCGTCGTCAAAGCGAATTCGATAGAAAGGGGCCATCAACCTCAAGTCGACATGGTCTTGCATGCGCCGCCCGCACAGCGTAAACAGCTCCTCGATCAAGTGAGGCAAAGTGATGATTGTCGGGCCAGCATCGAAGGTAAACCCGTCTTGCTTGTGGACATAGGCTCGACCGCCGGGCGCATCCAGCTTCTCAAGCATTTGCACACGGTAGCCCTTGACACTGAGCCTGATGGCCGCAGCCAGGCCCCCGAAGCCAGTACCTATGACTACCGCTGTAGGGGCCTTTGCGCCGGCCCGCACCCCGACATTGAGTGATCCGCCGCTGACACCGCCAACACGACCAAGCCCATCAACGGATTTGAAGTAACTTGTCATGTTTTTCCAGATTGGACACAGGCCCCTTGGTTTCAAATGGGTCATCGGCCCCTGTGCCCTGGCGCTTGCGTATGGCCCAACGCCAAAGTGCCGTGGTATCGAGCGGTAGAACCAGCATCAGGTGTTCCACAATGGCCAGCGCGAGCAGGGTACCCACCAAAGTGGCCCCAACCACTTGTGCTGGATTCGTGAAGGGGCTCGAGGCAAAGTTGACCAGCATCAGCAGGACAACACTGGCAGCCGCTACTGAAAAGGGAAAGAAGGCGTTCATAGGCCGGCGGCGGAAGAAGCTTTCCAAATACGCCAGATGTGCAGGTAGAAACGCCTCACTCAAATTACGCACGCCAAAGAAAAGATTCAGCTTGGCGCTGGTACGCATCACCCAAAGCACCAGATAGGTGCCGGTCCCGACTTGGTTGGGTGCATCCCATGTCATCACAAGGATCGCCACCCCGACAACCAAAATTGCGAGCTCATGCCACAGCACAGCGCGTAGGGACTCCACAAAGCGGGGCCATCCACTTGCGCCCTTGGGCAAGGCCGTGGTGCGCGGGCCGGTGATCCAACCGGTCAGGAAGCTCAGTTCATTCCAGCCCCAAGCCAAAAGCGCACAAGTGAAAGCGCAATAGGCACCCGTCATGCTCGATTGCCGTGCCGTATGCGCTAGGCCAAACAGGGCGGCAGCACAGAGAAGGGACGACAGAACCAAGCTCAATACAACCGCCGAGCGCGACATGCGATTGAGCAGAATCACGATCCCGGTGCTAAACCACCAGATAAAAATCGCGAATCCCAGAGCAATGACGGCATCGTTCATCCTTGGCTTTCAGTAGTCAAGAGAGCGTTTTCACCAAGCGGGAACCATGCGAACCTGTGCTGGAAGCTCGTGCCGTTGGACCGGTAAAAAATACAGACGAACAAAAGTTGCCGCCCCTGTGATGGCCCAGCGAGCCCGTTGCAAATTGCCGATCAGCCCACCCCTGCTCTTGGCCTTGTTCATCTCAGTCTGCACCTTGAAGAGCGTCGCCAAGCCTTCGCGAAACGCAGGATGATCAATATCAAGGCTGACGGGGAACACCTGGCGGGTGATGTCATTGGTGATACGGAATACGTCGTAATCGTACGAGTCAGACTCAAGCCCCATCTCGTGGTGCAACATCGGGCGGGTATGGTCGCGCACGTACATGGTGGCATAGACCGCCAGCAAAAAGAAGCGGATCCAATAGACGTTTCCGCCACGCAGCAGATGCGGGTTGGCGCGCATGATCAGGGCGAACGACTCCCCATGGCGGAACTCATCATTGCACCAGCGCTCAAACCAGCGGAAGATGGGATGGAACCGTTTGTCCGGGTTTTTTTCCAGTTGGCGAAAGATCGTGATGTAGCGCGCGTAGCCGATTTTTTCAGACAAGTAGGTCGCGTAGAAAATATACTTCGGCTTGAAATAGGTATAAGCCTTGGTGCGCTTGAGATCTCCCAGATCAATACCCAGACCGAAGTCCTTGAGCGACTGGTTGATGAAACTCGCATGGCGAGATTCGTCCCGCGCCATGTATCGCATCAATTGCTTGATGTCTGGGTTCTCAACGTTCTTGAAAATCTCGTTGTACAAAATACAACCCGAGAACTCCGAGGTGAGTGAGGAGATCAGGAAATCAAGAAATTCCTGGCGCATTTCCGGGCTGACCTGAGAGAAACGCTCGGCCACTTCCTTCGCGAACTCAGGCGTTCTCTGAAAGTGGTCATGGTTGTTGTCCCCCTCGTACTCGGCCATCATGGTGTCCCACTCACTGCGCATCGAAGAGATGTCAAGACGATCCATGGCGGCAAAGTCAGTGGTGTAGAAGCGCGGGCTGAGCATGGTGCTCTCTACCGCCTTTTGAGAGGCTTTTTCAGCAGAATCAATGGTCGAGGAGGCTTGCATGGAAAATTGCTCGGTAAATGAAATCGGATGAAGTTCTAGGTCTATTCCGGCCGCATGGCCAAGAAGCGCGCAAATTCTGCCGTGTTGGTTGGACCGAAGGATTCCAGGTCCACACGATGCCCAGTGCTTGGATCCATCAAGGTGACCCGCCCGTCCACCCGAGCAACCAAGTCAAAGGGCAGGTTCGAACCAAGTCCACGTGAATGCCGTTCGCGCGTCAGGGCACGCAGTGCGCCCCGCACAAAGCCCTGCTCGCCGTGCAGCACTGTCAGCGTCTCGCCAGTGCGGCCGTCCGCCACCAAGACACCACCGTCTTTCTGGTCCTGGAACAATAATGAGCGCTGCACCGTTGGTGCCGCAGCCCGTTGGTCTGGCCCGTTGCCCGTGATCCGAACCAACCCGACGGCTATCAAAGAGAAAGCAATGATGCCGCCTGCGCAAAAAAGTACCCACCTTGGAAAGGTGTCAACGGCACCGCCAGGAGGCTTAGCGGCCAAGTTCATGCTGCTCATGTCGGGCTGACTTGAAAAGCGGGAGCATCACGGCCAGCCTCTTCCGGCGCAACGGCCACTGCTGCCAAGCCAGTCGCCTGAGACCATGCGTCCCGCAACTGAACAGCGACGGCGCGAGCATCAGGCACAGCCCGCAGAGTGGGTTCGGTCTTTTTGATGCGCCATGGACGTACGCTAGGCCAAAGGTGTACCCAGGCAATGCGGTCTTCGCCAGTGAGGGCCAGAGAGATATCACCAAAGCCACCCGGTAAGTCTCTAACGTCCGCTGCGCTCATGCGCTTTAACGGCAGGTTGAATGTCACGGTCAGTACGATGCCCAGCCGCATCACCACGCGTTTGTTGGTAAGTGTGTATACCGTGGTGCGTGCCGTCATGAACGCTAGTATCCAGACTGAGACCATGGCGACCACAGTGAGCGGAACGATCCATTTCACGGCCGATAGCATCGCCCAGGGTTCAGCGCCGGATTCAATCGCTGGCCAGGCACAGGCCAGGGTCAAAAGTACGAAATAGATGGACAGCTTACGCATATGAAACGCCGAGATCGCCAGGGTTTTGACATCCGGGGAGCCCTGCCACAAAATCTGCTCGTCAGCCGGTAAGCGCTCGGGCAGGCCGTACTCGGGTTCAAACTCGTACTCGTGCCCTTGATTTTGGATCGTCATAGTCAGCTCTAGAGAGAAGGAAAAACTGTTTCAGCCGATGTGTCAGATCAATGGCTCGCTGCGTTTGGCATCAGCATACAAGGTCCCACCGCCGTAGTAGGCGCTGATCTTGTCTTCTTCCAGTTTAGTCACTTGGTCAGGATGACTCAATGCTGGCACAGCCGCAAAATGGCGAGCGTAGATCGCATGCACTTCCACTTGGTTACGGCGGATCAAGGCAAATGGGATGGGCAGCAATACCGTCCTACCACCAGCGATCTCGACCTCGAGGTAGCGAAACATCATTTCGGCCGAGTCAATCCAGATGTCCTTGACCGTGCCGCCGTGCTTGCCATCGCCGGCCATGACCGGCAGGCCGCGCGGATCGACATCCTGGGCAGCAACCGTGTAGTCGCTGGCAATGCGCAGCGGCTGCAGCAAGGGCGCACCTGAGTGGCTGCGCTCAGGCACATCTTCACGCATGACGTACGCACCCGCGCCGACGCCTGCAAGCATGGCGTCACCAACAGGAACGATGGGCATACCCAAAGTAGGACCCTTTGGCAATGCATTGATCGGTGGCTCTTTACGAGTCAGATCGGGTACGGTGACGCTTCTGCCACCCTCCAACAAAAAAGTCTTGGGAGCGGGTATCGGGAAACCTTTGACCACTGCGCGTCCACCGCTATCCGATTCCATCGGATAACCCTCACGGTGATTTTCCTGGGCAATGTAGTAGATGAGGCCGGCGAAAAAGATCCAGAACACATACAAGAGTATTTGGGCAAGATCCACGTAGCCGGTAATATTTCCAATAGTTTGCATGGCGACTTCTCCTTAATGACAACTAAGCGTGTGACTCGGTCAATCCGAGGGTTTGTGGAACGGGGGGTGAAACAAGAGGTGAAACAATGGGCTGGCGCCTGACCATCGGACCGATGGCGATCAGGGTGACAAACAGAAGCAGCATTTCCACGTGGTAAACCATGCTGTAGGCGACCGACGGGTCTGCCATGGCCGAGCCCCACAAGCCCTGTGTGGTGATACCTGTGACCGCGTCGCGCAGGGCGCCGCCGAAAAACATGGAGAGACCCGCCGCAGCGGATTGAACAGCGCCCCAGGCGCCGAGGGCAAGCCCAACAAAGCCAGCCTCCATGCGCATGGCGGTGAACAAGGTTCCAACCGCGAACATACCGCCGCCGAAACCAATCCCCAGCGCGCCAGCGCGGAAGAGCCACCCCGCGTCGAGGGGCGCAGAAAAAATAACCGCCGAAAATGCAGGCAATCCAGCCAAAGCGCCGTAAGCCGCAAGGCGCATAGGATCAACACCCTTGGCCAAGCGACGGCCAGCGACGTAAAAGCCAAGCAGACCGCCAGCAGCCAGCATCGCCGTCAGCGCACTGGTGGCGCCAACGCTGAGTTTGAGGATTTCGCCACCATAGGGCTCCAAGATAATGTCCTGCATATTGAAGGCCGCTGTGCCAAAAGCGGTGACCCAAAGAAAACGGCGGGCCTGGGGCAAGGCAATAAACTGGGCCCAAACTTCTTTGAAGGCGGGTTGCACTGCCATCTTGAGTGCCGCCACCCGCTGGGGGTTGCGAGGCTCCTGCTTCCATAAGGCGATGCCGTTAAGCGCAAGAACCACCAGCGCTGTCCCCTGCACCACCTGAACCAGGCGCTCGGGGGTGAAATCAGCAAGCAGAAAACTGTAGATCAAACTGCCGCCAACCGCTCCGACCAATAACATGGTGTACAGCAGTGCCACCACACGTGGCCGGGTCTCTTCGCTGGCTTGGTCAGTTGCCAGGGCCAGGCCGGCGGTCTGTGATGTCTGCAAGCCTGCCCCAACCAGCAGGAAGGCTATCCCCGCGGCGCCCTGCCCGACCCAGTCAGGGACAGCGACCTGGCCGCCTCCGGACAGCACCAAGAGCGCAAACGGCATCACAGCCAGCCCAAGGAATTGGATCAAGGTACCGCCCCACATATAGGGCACGCGACGCCAACCAAAGGCAGAGACATGCACATCAGATTGGTAGCCGGTGACCGCACGAAAAGGAGCGACCAGCAAAGGCAGCGCAAGCATGAGCGAAACCAACCAAGCCGGAACACCAAGTTCGACGATCATCACCCGGTTGAGCGTGCCGATCATCAAGGCCGTGGTGAGGCCCATCGTGAACTTGAACAGGGTCAGGCGCAGCAGACGTGGCAGCGGCAAACCGGCGCTGGCAACGTCAGCAAACGGCAGCCAGCTGACTGGCATCTGCTTGGCGTATTTGGTAAAGGTCTTAACCCTCATGTGCGCAACCACTCCATCGCTTGAGACTTGTAAAAGCCGCTGGAGACACGCTGGGTTCTGCCGCAGGACCAGCCGTCCAGGGCGCGATGCCCCTTCATAAGGTGGGCAATGCGCGATTCGGCCATAGGCTCGAGCCAGGGTGCACGGTCACCTCGCGGAAAAAGTCGACCGAGTGAAATCATGGCCGCCAGCACTGGCGTACGCGGCGCAAAAGTGAACACGATCGAGCCAGAGGTGCGATCTGCCAACTGTGCCAGAGCGTTAACAGCGTCGTCTGTCTGGTAATGAATGATCGAGTCCATCGCCACCACATGGTCAAAGCGGCCCAAGGCCGGGTCCAACATGTCGCCGCTGTGAAACTCAACCAAGTGCGCTATGTCCAGTGGGATTCGTGTGCGCGCCAGATCAACCAGGGTCGGGGACAAATCTATGGCCACCACCTGTGCGCCACGGCGAGCCGCTTCCACAGCGAGCGCGCCGGTGCCGCAGCCAGCATCCAAAATGCGTTTGCCCGTCAAGTCTTCACCCAGCCAGGCCACGAGTGTGGCGCGCATGCGGTCACGACCAGCCCGCACTGTTGTGCGGATACGCCCCACCGGTGCGTCAGAGGTTAATGTCGCCCAGGCGGCCGCAGCCGTGCGATCGAAGTAGTTTTCGATCTGGCCGCGCCGCTGTTCATAGGACACTTCACTCATGGTCTCAGGCCTCAGTCAAAACCCAACAGATCGAAGATATCCCGGTCTTTCATGGGCACAGCGGAATAGCTTTTGCCGCCCAGCCACAGGTCGGCTGCCAGGCGCATGTACTCGTTTTGCACCGCTTCAAGCTCGGGGGAGTGCTCCATCTCAAAAAGCGTTGACTTTTTGAGCCGGCTTCGGCGTATGACGTCCAGATCCGGAAAGTGCGCAGCCAACTCCAAGCCGATGCGGTTGTTGTATTTGTCGATTTGATCGGTCGCGGCGCTGCGATTGGCAATCACCCCGCCTAGACGGACGTTGTAATTTTTGGCCTTGGCGCCAATGGCTTGCACAATGCGGTTCATGGCGAAGATCGAATCAAAGTCATTGGCAGTGACGATCAGGGCTCGGTCTGCGTGCTGCAAGGGCGCCGCAAAACCGCCGCAGACCACGTCGCCCAACACGTCAAAAATCACCACGTCGGTGTCTTCGAGCAAATGGTGCTCTTTGAGCAGCTTAACCGTCTGCCCCACCACATAGCCGCCGCAACCAGTGCCTGCCGGCGGCCCACCGGCCTCCACGCACATGACGCCGTTGTAGCCTTTAAACACAAAGTCTTCGACCCGCAACTCCTCGGCATGAAAATCCACGGTCTCGAGCACATCGATCACCGTGGGAAGCATCTTCTTGGTCAGGGTGAACGTGCTGTCGTGCTTGGGGTCACAGCCGATCTGCAACACCCGCTTTCCCATTTTTGAGAAGGCGGCGGACAAGTTCGACGAGGTGGTACTTTTTCCAATCCCACCCTTGCCATAGATGGCAAACACCTTGGCATTGCCAATCTTGACTTGTGGGTCAAGCTCAACCTGCACGCTGCCCTCGCCATCAAGCCGCTTGTTGCGTTTGACCGTCGGGAATGGCAAAGTTTCAATAGTCATGCGATAGCTCCTTCATAGACACCCTCAAGGCGATCTTCCAGTTCTTCACTGGCCTGGCGAAGCGCTTGAAGCGTCTCTTGATCTGGTTGCCAGTAATTACGTTCGGATGCTTCAAGCAACCGATGTGCCACACGGGCCGAGGCCGTGGGATTGAGTTTGGCCAGGCGCTCTCTCATTTCGGGATCGAGCATGAAGGTCTCTGACAGTTGCTTGTAGACCCAAGGCTGGACCTGTCCGGTTGTGGCCGACCAGCCCATGGTGTTGGTGACGTGCACCTCAATCTGGCGCACGCCTTCATACCCATGTTCAAGCATGCCTTCGTACCACTTGGGGTTGAGCATCCGTGTTCGGGTTTCGATGGACACCTGCTCCTGAAGCGAGCGGACCGCCGCATTGCCCTTGGTTTGGTCACCGATGTAAACCGGCGGAGTTTTGCCACCCTTTGCGACTTTGACGGCTTGGGTGATGCCGCCCAACGTGTCAAAGTAGTTGTCCACCGTGGTGACGCCCAACTCCACTGAATCCAGGTTTTGATAGGTCAGTTGCACGTCCGCCAAAGCCGTTTGCAACAGCGCCGTTTGCTGGACGGCGCGGCCGGTTCGGCCATAGGCAAAGCCCTTGCGTCGCTTGTAGGTTTCTGCCAACTCGCCCTCGTCCGTCCAGCGGCTGCTTTCCACCAGGTTATTGACGTTGGAGCCGTAGGCGCCCTCCGCATTGCCGTAGACCCGCAGCGCTGCAATCTCCAGAGTACAGCCATGCTCAAGCTGATAGGCCAGCGAGTGTTTGCGGATCCAGTTCATCTCCAGCGGTTCGTCTGCTGAGGCTGCCAAGAAGGCGGCTTCTGCGAGAAGTTTGATTTGCAAGGGCATGAGGTCACGGAAGATGCCCGACAGGGTGATCACCACATCGATACGGGGGCGACCGAGTTCGACCAGTGGAATCAGGCTGGCGCCGGCAATGCGGCCATAGCTGTCAAACCGGGGCAGCGCACCCATGAGGGCCAGTGCCTGGGCGATGGGAGCCCCTTCGTTTTTCAGGTTGTCACTGCCCCACAGCACCATGGCAATGGATTCGGGCAACGGGTTGCCATCAGCGCAGTGGCGCTCGATCAGCAGTTCGGCTTGAGCCTTACCATCACGCACAGCCATGGCGCTGGGGATTCTGAAGGGGTCAAAGCCGTGGATATTGCGACCGGTGGGCAGCACTGCCGGCGTGCGCAGTATGTCGCCACCGGGTGCCGGGCGAATGTAGCAAGCGTCCAAGGCTCGCAGCAGAGCAGGCACCTCGGTATCCACCGCCAACAAAGCCTGGGGCTCGACCAGCTCACGCAACACGCTCAGTGAAGCATGGTTGGAGGGCAGCCCGGCAGCGCTCAGCGCGCGCTCTGGCGTTTGACCCTGGACCAGCGCTTCAACCGCCATGCGTTCGAGATTCACGCCGTGGCTGGCTTCCGCCATGGCCAGCAGCATGTCGACGCGCTGCGCAGGGCTGGGGGCGCGTCCGGTGACATGCAGACCGTGCGGAATGAGGGTGTACTCAAGCTCCAGCATTTCTTTGGCTAGACGCACCATCTGCTGGTCTAAGGCCTCCCCCATCGCGGTGCCCCATACCGGTTCGGCAGGGACAAGGTCGAGCTCTGCGGCTTGCGCCTGGATCACAACCGCCAGGGCTGCGCGCTCGCTGTTGCCACGCTCCAAACCGCGCCAGCGCTGCAGGGATGACTTGAGGTCATTCAAGCCCTTGTACAAACCGGCTTGGGCAATCGGTGGGGTCAGGTAACTGATCAGGGTTGCGCCCGAGCGGCGCTTGGCGATAGCCCCTTCAGAGGGGTTGTTCGATGCGTACAGGTACACATTGGGCAGGTCGTCAATCAGGCGGTCGGGCCAGCAGGTGCCGCTGATGCCAGACTGCTTTCCGGGCATGAATTCAAGCGCGCCGTGGGTGCCGAAATGCAGAACGGCATGCGCTTTGAAATCTTCGCGCAGATAGCGATAGAAGGCAGAAAAGGCGTGGGTGGGTGCGAGTCCTTTTTCAAACAAAAGGCGCATCGGATCACCTTCATAGCCAAAAGAAGGCTGCACGCTGATCAGAACATTGCCAAACTGCTTACCCAGCACAAAGATGGCGCTGCCATTGCTCAATTGGCGACCAGGTGCGGGACCCCACTGGGCCTCGATTTCTTTCAGCCAACGCTCGCGCTTGACATGCTCATCGGCGCTGATGAGCGCGTGCACATTGGCGTCGGCGCCGTGCTGCGAGGCATTGCCGTGCAGCAAAGCGTCGCGCAAATCATCCACACTGGCAGGCAATTCCACTTGGTAACCCTGAACACGCATCGCACTCAGGGTGTGCCACAGCGACTCAAAAACCGACAGGTAAGCTGCGCTTCCAATATTGCCTGCGTTGGGCGGGAAGTTGAACAGCACGATGGCGACTTTTCGGTCCTGCCGCTGGCTGCGTTTCAAGGCCACCAATTTGCTCACCCGAGCGGCCAGCATGATGGCCCGCTCAGGACAGGAATGCATGTCTTGTGCGTTGTGGCTCTCACCAAAGGTGCAGGCATGGTGGCAACCGGTGCAAGTAACCCCAGCAGCACCAGGGCGTCCGCCAAAAACAATCGGGCCGGTCGAACCGTCCAGTTCGGGAATGGCCACCATGATGGTGCTCTCCACTGGCAACAGGCCCCGGTCCGAAGCACCCCATTGGTCCAGGGTTTGAAACTCAACCGGGTGCGCCGCAACATAGGGCACATCGAGCTTGGCCAACACCTCTTCGGCTGCTTTTGCGTCGTTGTAGGCGGGCCCTCCCACCAGTGAGAATCCGCTCAGCGACACCACCGCATCCACGGTGACCTGGCCATTCTTCATGAAAAACGCATCAATCGCGGGACGCGAGTCAAGGCCGGAAGCAAATGCAGGAACAACGCGCAGGCCACGTGCCTCCAGGGCTGCAATCACGCCGTCATAGTGCGCTGCGTTGCCCGACAGCAAGTAGGAGCGAAGCAGCAAGATGCCGACAGTCCCCTTTACCTCACCCGATGGCGGCATCGGCAGTGCATGGGCGTCTTCGCTGTAACGCCCGGCCATGCGCGGGTGGTAAACCCCGACTTCGGGGTAGTCGACAGGTGGCGCGACCTTGACCGAACCACGCAATGACTTGCGCTCGCCATCGGCTCCACGGTCAATCACATGGCGTACCAGATTGAGCACGTTATCGTCGGAGCCACCCAGCCAGTACTGCAGGGTCAGGAAGTAAGACCGGACATCCTGCGCCGTGCCGGGGATAAAGCGCAACATCTGCGGCAAGCGGCGTAACATTTTCATTTGCGCAGCGCCACCAGTGGCCGCTTTCTCTTTGTTACCGCGCAGCTTTTTCAAGAGTGCCATCGGGCCGCTGGCTGGCTTGCCCATGTCAAACTGCCCCAAGCGAGTCAGTTGCACCACTTCTGTCGCGCTGGCCATGCAAATCATGGCATCGCAATGCATGCGACGGGCACGCAGGTCATCCAGGATGGGCAGGAAATGGTCTTCCAAAAACAGCATGCCCGCCACCACGATGTCGGCCGAGGCGATGTCCGCTTTGCAACGAGCAATCAACGTGTCGTTACCCGCATATTCCGACGCGGCGTGCAAGCTGAGCGACAAGCCAGGAAACTCGCGGCGCAGAGTTTGGCTGGCGCGATGGATCGAGCTGGCCAAGTGCGTGTCCATGGTCACGATCACCACCTTGATCGGGGTGGTTTGGCGAGCGGCTTGCGCCCTACCGAGCGAAGTAAGCTTTAGCGTCATAAAGAGTTTCCGTCGTGATCACCGAGAGGCCACGCTCAGAGGCGTAACGCTCGGTATTTCGCCTGGCTTTGCCGCGGACAAAAAATGGTATTTTTTTCAATTCTTTTTCTGCGTCTAGATCCCATGCCGAGGTCACAACACTGGCAGTTGCTGCGCTAACCGCTACGGGTGTTGCCGCTGGCTGGACAGTCTGTTCGGGCTGTTCGGATATTTCATGCGTCAAAGCGGGCTCTGGTGCCGACTGTGGCGCTGACTGCATGCGCGCCGCGCCGCCCAGGTGAGACGGTGCCGCGTCTTCATGGAATTCAGCGTCACCCCTGAACATGCCGATCAGATGCTCTTCCAAGCCCATCATGAGCGGGTGCACCCAGGTGTCAAACAGCACACTGGCACCTTCAAAGCCCATTTGCGGCGAATAGCGGGCTGGAAAGTCCTGCACATGGACCGGTGCTGAAATCACCGCGCAGGGCACGCCAAGGCGTTTGGCAATGTGGCGCTCCATCTGCGTGCCCAAGACCAGTTCGGGCTGCAATTCGGCAATGCGCGCTTCGATTTCCAGATAGTCGTCGCTGATCAGCGGTTCGACGCCGTAAAGTTTGGCAGCTTCACGCACTTCACGCGCAAACTCACGGCTGTAGGTACCTATGCCAACGACGGTAAAGCCCATTTCCTCGGTGGCCACCTTGGCGGCGGCAACAGCATGGGTCGCGTCACCAAACACAAAAACACGCTTGCCCGTCAGGTAAGTAGAGTCGACCGAGCGTGCGTACCATGCGGCACGGGAGTCAGCTTTGGCCAGAGCTGCGTCGGCGTCGAGTCCGGCCAGTTGGGCTACTTCCCGAATGAAGGCACGCGTGGCACCGCGACCAATTGGAATAACTTTGGTGAAAGGCTGACCAAAATTGCGTTGTAGCCACTGTGCCGACAAGTTGGCAATCTCGGGGTACAGCACCACGTTGAAGTCCGCATCAGCCAACCGGGCCAGGTCTGCGGGTGTCGCCGTCAGTGGGGCGACCACGTTGATGTCAATCCCCATGTCGGTCAATAGCTTGCGGATTTCGGTCAAGTCGTCACGGTGCCTGAAGCCCAAGGCCGTGGGGCCAAGGATGTTGCAGCGTTGTTTTTTGGACTCGGTGTTTTCCCCAGTGGTTTGGGCAGGCTGTGCCAGGTGGCGGACCAGTTGATAAAAGGTCTCTGACGCGCCCCAGTTTTCCTTGCGCTGGTAAGACGGGAGTTCCAGCGCCACCACCGGAATGGGCAGTTGCAGCGCTTTGCACAGACCGCCCGGGTCATCTTGAATCAGTTCGGCCGTACAGGAGGAACCCACCAGCATGGCTTTGGGGGAAAAACGCTCGAAGGCCTGCCTGGCCGCAGTCTTGAAAAGCTCTGCGGTGTCGCCCCCGAGATCTCGCGCCTGAAAGGTGGTGTAGGTGACGGGCGGGCGCTTTTGCAAGCGCTCGATCATGGTGAACAACAGGTCGGCATAGGTGTCGCCCTGGGGTGCATGCAACACATAGTGCACGCCTTCCATCGCGGTGGCAATGCGCATCGCCCCCACGTGCGGCGGTCCTTCGTAAGTCCAGAGCGTGAGTTGCATGTTGTTTGTCTCAGGCGGCCAGACGCATACGGCGAACCAGCGGCCGGGTGAACAGTTCAGCCAGATCGCCGGCCTGGTCAAAGCCCTGAATTGGGGTAAAGACCAATTCAATGGCCCATTTGGTCGTCATCCCCTCAGACTCCAAGGGGTTAGCCAGCCCCAATCCGCAGACCACGATGTCCGGCTGGGCAGCACGGCAACGGTCCAACTGGTTTTCCACATGCTGGCCTTCAGACAGGAAGGTGCCGGCGGGCAACAGGGCCAATTCAGACGCCATGTGTTGGCGGTGGAGATAGGGCGTTCCGACTTCTGTCAAACGCATGTCCAACTCCCGCGACAGAAATCGCGCCAGCGGGATTTCAAGCTGGGAGTCAGGGAAGAAAAAGATGCTTTTGCCAGCCAGATGCACTTTGGCTCGGGCCAGCGCTGCCTTGGCCCGCGCGGTCGGAGCCGACACCGCTGCTTCAAAACGCTGGGGCGGCACGGCAAAAGCGGTGGCTGCGGCCTGCAGCCAAGCGCTGGTCCCCTCGACGCCAAGTGGGAAAGGCGCTGACAGGAGGACAGCGCCCCGCGCCTGTAACACCCGCGCCGTTTCAGCCAGAAAAGGCTGGGCCAGCAGCATGCGGGTGTGAGGTCCCACAGGAGCCTGGTCAGAGGCCCTGCGTGGTGGGAAAAACCGCACACGCTCAATGCCCATGCTGCTGAACAGGCGCATGAACTGGTCTTCAACCACATCGGCCAAGGTACCAACCACCAGCAGTTCCAGCGGCGCCTCGGCGGCCTGGGATGGCAGCCCGGGCACCATGGACGTGAGGCAGGCGTCTTCTCCTTGGGTAAAGGTGGTTTCAATGCCGCTACCCGAGTAATTGAGCACCCGGACCGCAGGCGAGTGCTCGGCCGACAGTCGCGAGGCTGCACGCGACAGATCCAGTTTGATCACCTCGGAGGGGCAGGAGCCCACCAGAAAAAGCAATTTGATCTCGGGGCGTCGCGCCAGCAACTGGGTCACAACGCGGTCGAGTTCAACATTGGCGTCGGCCAGGCCGGCCAGGTCCCGTTCGTCAATGATGGCTGTGGCAAAACGGGGTTCTGCAAAAATCATGACGCCGGCGGCAGACTGAATCAAATGGGCGCAGGTGCGCGACCCCACCACCAGGAAAAATGCATCCTGGATTTTGCGGTGCAACCAGATGATGCCGGTCAAACCGCAAAACACCTCGTGCTGTCCGCGCTCTCGCAGCACCGGCGCATCACTGCAACCGCCTGCGGCGACAACGGGTACAGGGAAAGTTACGGTGCTCATGCCGCGGCCAAATTTGTTGCGCTGCCAAAACGCGCCAGTTCTCGCTGGCGGGCTTCGTGATCCAGGCGTGCCGCGCGCAGTTTCAGGATGAACTGACCGGCGTTGACGACATAGGTGGCGTAGGCCGCCAGCGCAAGGTACATCAACTCGGCACCACTCAGGCGACCGGTGTACATCGCCACCAGGTAGCTGGTGTGCAAGGCCAGCACCAGCATGCTGAACACGTCTTCCCAAAAGAATGACGGGGCAAAGAGGTAGCGGCCAAAGACCACTTTTTCCCAAATGCAGCCGGTGATCATGATGGTGTAGAGCGTCAGGGTCTTGGCAACCACCGAGTTGTTGGCCACCTGCAGCCCTTCGCCGGTCAGGAGGTAACGCAGCACAAAACCCAGACTTCCCAAGAAAATAATGAACTGAATCGGCGCCAGCAACCCCTGGACAAACGTCCAGTAAGTTTTATCTCGGCGCACCCGTTCCTCGGGCGTGTACAGCGGTGCACGGGCTTTTCTGGCAGCAGCAACAGGGGCGGCAGCTGAAGGTCTTTTGTCTGACATAGGCTTCAATTTATCCGCCTTGGCCAGAAATGTCAACTTTTTGTTACGTCATTTTTATTTGACACATCGCAGCATACTTGACTAAACTTCAAGGACACCAGAAATGCTTTGACTTAGATTAGGTTGACGCTTAAAACTGTCTGGGATTCGTTTTCAAGGTTAAACGACTGATCGAGTCGAATTGCAAGAGTTGACGTATGCTTGGGTCAAATCCCCAACAATAATTGCTGGTCGGCATAGGCCCAGCGCCTGAATCAGGACAAGGGGTTCCATCGAGTGGAGACAAAAATGGCTTCTTCAAATCACATCTCGCTGGTCCGCGACACAGGACCGGGCGAAACTGGACAGTCCGAGCACCGCCCTGGAATGGGTGGGCCGGATGCTGCGAGCACGGCACCCCGTGAAACCACGGCCCCTGACAGCGTGGTGTCTGTGCTGGCACAGGCCATTCAGCACGAAATCATTCCACGCTTGATGCTGGCACATCGTACGCCCGCAGAGTGCTCAGCCCCTTACAACAACATCGCAGAGGCCATCAGTCCGGCTGATGTGCGTGATTTTGTCAGCGTGCTTTTGAAAGGGGTCGAGGCCGAGGCCCTTCTTTGGATCGAAGATTTGCGTCGCAAAGGCAGCAGCGTAGAGACCCTTTACCTTGACCTGCTCGCCCCGGCGGCCCGACATCTGGGCGACATGTGGAACGAAGATTTGTGTGACTTCACCGACGTCACCATTGGGTTGGGGCAGTTGCACAAGATCTTGCATATTCTTCACGATGAGCACGATCGTCATCAATACCCCGTGCCCAATGGTCTGAGCGTGCTGTTGATGCCTGCGCCTGGCGAACAACACACCCTAGGATTGACCATGGTATCTGATTTTTTCCAACGCGCTGGCTGGGAAGTGGCCGGGGGGCCCTACGCCGCCAGCGACGATCCGGTCATGCTGGTCAAAAAGCGGGCCTACGATGCTGTCGGGTTCTCCCTGGCCACCTCGATGGGCTTAAACCGTCTCAAGGACTGCATCACCGCTGTGCGTGCTGCCGCCGCACCATCACCCGTGTGCATCATCGTGGGTGGGCCTCACTTTACAGCTCACCCGGATCAGGTTACGCATGTGGGTGCGGATCTCCTCGTCCAAGACGCAAGCTCGGCGCCCGAATTGGCGCAGTTGCATATTGGGGCGAGCTATGGGAACCAAAAAGCCCGCGTCTTCAACCATTGACTGAGACTACATGAACCAAACTCTTCAGACAGCACGGGAGCCTATTCCCGGACGTTTTGAAAATGCGCAACGTATTTTTGCCCACATGGATGCCAACATCGTGTCCACCTTGGTCACGGCAGCGGCTGATGTTGTGCTTGTCATGGATGAGTCGGGGGTAATCCAAGACGCAGCCTTTGGCAGCCAGGAATTGCTCAACTACGGGTGCTTGGATTGGCTGGGTAAGCATTGGGGGCAAACGGTTACTGAGGAAAGCATCCCCAAGGTCACCGCCATGTTGAAAGACATGGGCGGCGACGGCAGTGGCCGCTGGCGTCACGTGAACCAGTCAACCCAAAGCGGCTCTGAGTTACCGCTGTCGTATTCCCTGATCCGGATTCCGTCGAGCGACGCCAATGGCCGACCGAGTGCGCTGGCTTTCGGGCGTGACTTGCGGCCACAGGCGGCCCTGCAGCAAAAGTTGCTCAACGCTCAACGCTCCGTGGAGCGTGATTACTGGCAGCTCAAGCATGTCGAAACCCGTTACCGCCTGTTGTTTCAGGTGTCGTCGGAGGCCATGCTGATTTTGGATGCTGACAGCGAGAAACTCGAAGACAGCAATCCGGCGGCGATGGCTTTGCTGGGAGAGGCCCTGTCCAGAACCGGTTGGACCCTGGCCCAAAGCATGGACAAAAGCAGCTTTGCTGGTCTGAGCCAGGTGTTCGCCGGCCTGCGTGCCAGTGGCCAGGCCCAGCCGGTCGACATTCGGCTCTCCCATGACGGCTCCGAAGTCACGGCCTCAGTTTCACTGTTCAGGCAAGAGCACTCGTCCCATTTCCTGGTTCGCCTGATCCCCGTGCGGGCAGCGGCCGACAGGTCGACCGGCGACCAGGCCCGGCAAATGCTGGCCGACGTCATGGAAGGGGCCCCCGATGCGCTGGTCGTCACGGATCTCGGTGGCCGTGTGCTGTCGGCCAACCGGGCATTCTTGCAATTGGCACAAGTCAGTAATGAAGCCCTGGTGCGGGGTGAATCGCTGGAACGCTGGCTTGGCCGGGCCGGGGTGGACATGAGCGTCCTGATTTCCAATTTACGCCAGCGCGACGTGGTTCGCTTGTTTGCCACCCGCATGCGGGGCGCTTACGGGTCCACCACCGAGGTGGAGATTTCAGCCGTAGCGGTCACCAGTGGTGCACAGCGCTGCCTGGGCTTCACCATCCGTGATATCGGCCTGCGCATGGGTAAAGAAACGAAACCCAGCCGTGAGATACCCCGTTCGACCAGCCAAATGACCGAGTTGGTAGGCCGCGTGCCGCTGAAAGACATCGTGCGTGACACCACCGACCTGATCGAACAACTGTGCATTGAGGCAGCCCTGGAGTTGACAGGGGACAACCGCGCATCCGCTGCTGAAATGCTTGGCCTGTCGCGTCAAAGCCTGTATGTGAAGCTGCGCCGCTTTGGTATGGGTGATTCGGGCTCTGACACAGACGCCTGAGACCACTTTGACTAGCCTTTGTTTCCCTTCAGACTAGGGGAAACCATAGGGAGTGTAAATTTCACTTGACACTTCAATGTGTCAAGTGCAAAACTTGGGGCATGGCATTGCCCCAACTGTCCGCCGTTACCGAGCTGTTCAAGCCAATCACCTGGTTCCCACCGATGTGGGCCTTTGCCTGTGGCATCGTGGCTTCGGGTCTACCGATGGAGAACAGGTGGCTGCTGGCCGTGGTCGGCATTGCCTTGGCGGGACCCTTTGTCTGCGCCACCAGCCAGGCCGTTAACGACTGGTTCGACCGCCACGTTGACGCCATCAATGAGCCACAGCGCCCGATTCCTTCAGGCCGCATGCCAGGGCGCTGGGGCTTGTACATTGCCGTGCTGTGGACCGTGGTGTCCCTTGGCGTGGCCAGTTTTTTAGGCGCCTGGGGGTTTGCGGCCTGTGTCGTAGGTCTGCTGCTGGCCTGGGCCTACAGCGCGCCACCCCTGCGGCTCAAGCAAAACGGCTGGTGGGGCAATGCGGCCTGTGGCATCAGTTACGAAGGCATTGCCTGGACCACCGGGGCAGCCGTGATGGCTGGCGGCCAGATGCCCGACCCGCGCTCGCTCTGGCTGGCCCTGCTCTACAGCGTTGGCACGCACGGCATCATGACGCTCAACGATTTCAAGGCCGTCCAAGGTGACCGTGAGATGGGCGTGCGCTCTCTGCCTGTGCAACTCGGCGTGCAGTCGGCGGCGGGCGTAGCCTGCTGGTTCATGGGCTTATCGCAAGTGGGGGTGATCGTCCTGCTATTTGCTTGGGGGCAGCCGGGGCATGCGCTGGCCATTGCCCTGTTGCTGGGCCTACAGCTGCTGATGATGGACTTTTTTTTAACCCGCGTGACACAGCGCGCGCTGTGGTACAGCGGCTTTGGCGTGCCATTTTTTGTGGCCGGCATGATGGTCAGCGCTTTTGCGCTGCGCGGCCTGATCGTGGCCGGCCAATGAGCCCGAACCGACTTTTTCCCAAAACCTTACTCTTAACGAGGTGATGCCATGAACTCAACAGAAACATTTGACGTGGTGGTGGTGGGCGGTGGCCCGGCTGGCGCAACTGCAGCCCACACGCTGGCCCAGCGCGGCTATTCAGTGCTGCTGCTCGACCGGGCCGGACGCGTGAAGCCCTGCGGCGGCGCCATCCCGCCCCGGTTGATCAAGGACTACGAGATCCCCGACCACCTGCTGGTGGCCAAGGCCAGGTCAGCGCGCATGATCGCGCCCAGCAATCACACCGTGGATATCCCCATTGATAACGGTTTTGTTGGCATGGTGGACCGCGCCGAATTCGACGAGTGGCTGCGCGAGCGTGCCGCCAGCGCTGGCGCCGTGCGGCGCATCGGTACCTTTGACAAGCTGACGCGCGATGCCGACGGCATCAGCGTGGTGCACTACCAGGCGCGCGAACGACAGCAACGCGCCGAGGGCCAACCGGCGAGCGTGCGGGCGCGCACCATCATCGGTGCCGACGGGGCCAAGTCACAGGTGGCCCGCCAAGCTGAGGTCGATGGCGCGGCAGACACCCAGTACGTGTTCGCCTACCATGAGATCGTCAGGGCCCCGCTGGTCAAGCCCGCCGGCTATGACGCCAGCCGCTGCGATGTGTATTACCAAGGCCAACTGTCGCCTGATTTTTACGGCTGGGTCTTTCCCCACGGCGATACCCTGAGCATCGGCACCGGCAGCGCAGACAAAGGCTTTTCGCTGCGCCATGCCGTCGGCCAACTGCGCCAAGCCTCTGGCCTGGGCCAAGCCGAGGTGCTGCGCCGCGAGGGGGCACCGCTGCCCATGAAACCACTCAAGCGCTGGGACAACGGCCGCGACGTGGTGTTGGCCGGCGATGCCGCGGGCGTGGTAGCCCCCGCCTCAGGCGAAGGTATTTACTACGCGATGTACGGTGGCGAGCTGGCCGCGCATGCCGTCGAGGCGCTTCTAAAAACGGGTGAGGTGAAAAGCCTGCGCCTGGCCCGTAAG
>CALPLW020000030.1 GCA_943324505.2 Comamonas sp. lk | reverse complement strand
TTCGGCCACCTTACGCGCGTTGCTGCAGTGGCGCTCCATGCGGACATGCAGGCTCTCGGTGCCCTGCAGGATCTGCCAGGCCGAGAATGGCGAGAGCGTGGCCCCATAAACCCGCAGCACCTCCATGCGTGCCCGCATGGTGAAGCCAAAGTCGCCAAAAGTCTCATAGAACTTAACGCCATGAAAACTTGGCGAAGGTTCGGTCATGCCGGGAAACTTGCCGTTGTCCCAGGGAAATTTGCCGCTCTCCACCAACACCCCTGCCAGCGTGGTGCCATGGCCGCCCAGGTACTTGGTGGCGGAGTGGACCACAATGTCAGCCCCATGGCGCAAGGGGTTGCACAAAAACGGCGACGGCACGGTGTTGTCAACGATCAAAGGCACGCCATGGGCGTGTGCAACGTCCGCCACAGCCGCGATGTCCAGCACCGTCAGGCTGGGGTTGCCCATGCTCTCGGCAAAAACGGCGCGTGTATTGGGCTGCATTGCCGCCGCAAAGGCCAAGGGTTCATTGGCATCGACAAAGGTGGTCTCTATCCCGAAACGCTTCAGGCTCACCGCCAGCATGGTCACACTGCCGCCGTACAGGGCGCCCGCCGCCACCACATGATCGCCCTGCTGCAGCAGGGTCATCAAGGCCATGGCCTCCGAGGCCATGCCGCTGGCCGAGGCCAAGCCGGCTCGCCCACCCTCCAGCGCGGCCACCCGCTCCTCCAGCGCCGCCACGGTCGGGTTGGACAAGCGGGAGTAAATGTTGCCAAAGGTCTGCAAATTGAACAGGCTGGCCGCATGGTCTGCGCTGTCAAAGACAAAGCTGCTGGTCTGGTAGATCGGCAGGGCCCGCGCGCCAGTGGCACTGTCGGGCACCTGGCCAGCGTGGATCGCCAGGGTCTCGGCTTGAAAAACGTGATCGGTCATGGCTTTCAGGCCTTGTTCGAAAACCGTTTGGCAGAGATGACGCCGGTATTGACACCGACCAGGTTCAAGCCGCCAAAGAAGCGGCCATGCTCAATCTTGACGCAGCGGTCCATGACCGAGTCCATGCCTGCATTGCGGGCCAGGGCGTCGGCCTCCAGGTTCATCACCCCAATTTGCTGCCAAAGGCATTTGGCACCCATCTGGATCGCCTGCTGCGCAATCGGCAACACGTCTTCGGTGCGACGAAACACGTCGACCATGTCCACCGGAAAGGGAATGTCGGTCAGCGCCGCATAGCAGTGCTCCCCAAGCACATCGGTGGACGCTGTCGCGTAACGCGGATTCACCGGGACGATGCGGTACCCATGGTCCTGCATGTACTTTGCCGCGAAAAAACTGGGGCGGTGCCATTCAGCCGACAGACCAACGACGGCGATGGTGCGGACCTCATGGAGAATCCGGCGAATTTGTTCAATGGTGTTCATGGTGTGCGTTCACAGTTTACGTCCTCGGGTCCAGAGCCTGCGATGCCCTCATGGCGCGGCCATATCCTTTTGGGCCAGCCTGATATCCCAACCCGCGCGCAGTGCCGCCTGGGCCTCGGGATTTAAGTGAGCCGGGAAGTGCGTTGCCAGCAAATGGGCTGCCCGCTGGCGCGCAACCGCACGGATGTCCAAGGCGCCAGCCTGTTCCCATTGCACGGGTGCACGCCGATCAGCCAAGCGCGGGTAGACGAAATCGCTCGACATACGGGCTAAGGTATCGGGTTGGCCCAGGAAGTGGCCTTCGCCGGCCACCACGTCGCGGATGCTGTCAATGGCGAGGGTAGCCGGCCCCACATCGACAGGCGCCAAGGACTTGAGAATGGCGCCCAACATGTCGTTGTCGATCAGATACGCCTCCAGCGATACCGCCATCAGGCTGGCCTGCATGCCGCTGGCCTGGGTGATGAAGTTGCAACCCGCCTGCGCCGCCAGCGTCACACTCAGCGCTTTTTCGTAACCCGCCTGCGCATCCGGAATTTTGCTGTCAGTGGCACCGGCAATGGTGGAATTGGGCAGCTTAAAGTGCCTGGCCATCTGAACGCAGGCCGCTGTCAGCGTGGCCTGCTCACCAGCGCCACCGGCCATGCCGCCTGTTCGCAGGTCGGTGACCATGGGCCTAGGGCCAAACACCAGCCGCGCCTGCGGGTCGGCCAACCAGCCCACGACCATGCCGGCCAGGGTTTCGGCGGTAGTCTGGGCAATGCAGCCGGCCATGGTGACCGGGCTGGACGCCCCCATCTGGCCGAAGGTGTTGACCATGGCCGGGATGCCCATCTCCACGGCCTTGAGCAACACCTCACAAGCGGTCGGATCAAAACGAAGCGGCGGCACCACGTGGTTGATGTTGAGTGACAGAAAGGGTCGCGCACGGAAGGCATCCTCTGAGCCGGCCACGGTATGGCACATGCGGGCGATGGCCTCCACATGGGACGCCGCAGACGCCGACACGCACACATGCTTGGACGTGCCGGCCAGGCTGGCGAATGCGGTGTTGACCTCCAATGACAGCACATCCGGCATATCACGGGCCACCAGCGAGCGCGAGAAAAAGTGCACGTGCTCCAGCGTGTCCACCAGGCGCGCCGCGTCATACAGGTCCCGCAAGGTTGATTCGCGGTAGGCGCCGGTTTCCAGATCGACGATCATGGGTGCTGCACCCCCTGTGCCCACGTGCACCCGGCCACCTGTTAGCGCCATGTCATGGCGAGGGTCCTGCCCACACAGCATCACCTCCCGTGGCAGTGTGTCAAGGCAACGTCTGACGAGGGCCTGCGGAAACAGCAGTCGGCCCGCGGCAGACAACTCGCCACCTGCAGCCTGAACCAGTTCGACAACACGAGGCGGCGCGTCTGACAGACCTGTATCGGCCAGTATCTCCAGGGCCGATCGTTCGATAGCCAGCACCGCTTCGGGATCCAAGGGGGCATAACGGCCACCCACGGCCTCGACGCGTGCGCCGTTGGTGTCAGCTTCGCGCTCGCGGCGGCGTCGCACGCGACTTGGCGCCTGCTCACTCATGCCATGGCAACGAGTTCATCGGCATCAACGCCGAGCCGCACACCCAGCGCCCGCAGCGATGCCAGGGTGGCCGGGGGGATGGGAATGCCGGTGGTCAAGCGCTCCAGCCGCAAGGCCGCCTCGCGCTCGCCCGGTACCTCAACCCGGTCAAACCCAGGCGCCGGCGGGCAGTCCCGCAATTCCGCCAGGCACTCCTCGGCGGCGGCACGGTAGGTCGAGGACGCCCGAAACCGAGACAGGTCGATGGCGAGGCAGATCCAGTTCATGCCATCCATGGCCTGCCCCAGGATGGCCTCGCCCAGCAGTTCGGCCACCAGCGCCATGCCGTAGCCCTTAGGCCCCGCCATGGACAGGATGGCGCCGCCATTGAAGTAATCATCAGGGTTGGTGGTGGGATTGCCGGCGGCGTCGATGCACAGGCCTTCGGCCAAGGGCCGGCCGGACATCTTGGCGGCGTAGATTTTGCCGCCGGCGGCCATGCCGGTGGCAAAGTCGATCACCACCGGGCCACGCTCACCCGCAGGAATCGCAAAGGCGTAAGGGTTGGTAGGCAACACGGCGCGCGCGCCGCCATAAGGCGCCACCTGGCGCCAGTCCTTGCGCGAGCCCCCGCCAAACATGATGGTCAGGCAGCCGGCCTCGGCGCCGCGCTGGGCGAAGGCGCCGATGCGGCCAGTATGGTCCACATTGGCCACCCCCACCGCCGCCATCCCGTCCCGCTTGGCCCGCTCCAGCAGGCGCTCAGTGGCCAGCCGAAAAGCCGGCATGCCCAGGCCGTTCCCACCGTCCACCATCTCGGCGCCACCCTCTGCGGTGACCAGACTGGGGATCGCGCCCGGTACAAATTTGCCCTCGGCGGCGCGCTCGGCGTACCAGTCCAAGCGGAAGATGCCATGTGAATAGACGCCACAAAGGTCCGCGTCCACCAGATGCTCGGCAATCTCGGCCGCAATGGTCGGTTGGCAACCGATCGCGGTCATGACCCCAGTGCCAAACCGGGTCAGCCCAGCAGCCCCCAGGCGTGGGTCGTGTTCAGTCATGCCCTTGGGCTCCCATGTCACTTGCTGTCAATTGATCGCGCGGAATATGGCAACAAATGCCGTGGCCGCTGGGCGCCATCTGCCAGGGCGGCGCTGTCGTCATGCAGATATCTCCCACTTTTTTAGGGCAGCGCCGTTGGAACGGGCAACCCTGGGCCGGGGGCGCCAGTTCCACAATGTCATCGGCCAACAGGATGGGCGCCTTGTCAGGCACGGGCTCAAGCACCGCGCCCAAGAGCACCTCGGTATAGGGATGCGATGGCGTGGCGTAAACCTCGGCGGCGGGCCCGATCTCGCACAGCCGCCCCTGGTACAGCACGGCCACCCGGTCAGCCAGGGCCCGCACCACCGCCAGGTCGTGCGAGACAAACAAGTAAGTAGTGCCCTTGTCACGTTTGAGCTCGTTCAGCAGTTCCAGCACCGCCGCCTGCACGGACACATCCAGCGCCGAGGTCACCTCGTCGCACAGCACGATGTCCGGCTCGGCCGCAAAAGCGCGGGCGATGGCAATCCGCTGTTTTTCACCGCCCGACATTTGGCTGGGCAGCCGGTCCAGATAGTGGGCACCGAGGCGCACACGTTCGAGCAGCGCGACGCTGCGCTCATGCAAAGCCTCGCCCGTGAGACCAAAATACAGCTGCAAAGGCTGCGCCAAAATCTGCGCCACGGTGTGACGCGGGTTCAGGCTGTCATCCGGGTTCTGGAAGATCAGCTGGATGCGACGCAAGTGGTCGGGCGGCCGTTGGTCGACATTGGGCGCCAGGGCATCGCCGCCACCCAGGCCCAACTGCCCAGCGACGGGAGGGTTCAGACCGGCCACGGCCTTCAGAATGCTGGATTTGCCGCTGCCAGACTCGCCCACCAAACCGATGGTCTCGCCCGCGCTTACCCGCAGGTTGATGTCTGCGACCGTGTGCGGCACATCCGGACGGCGCCCCAGCAGCTGCTGGAGCAGGTTGGCCCGGGCGTAGCTGATCGCCACGCCGTCCAAGGTGAGCGCTGGCGCCGTCACCGACCCCTGAACGGCAGCAGATGAAAGCTTGGGCCGGGTGACGACCAGCGATGAAGTGCGCTCATGAAAATGACAACGGGTGCTGGCGCCATCGGCCAAGGCCAGCAGTGGGGGCCGACTGCCATGACAGGTGGCCTCTGCCAGCCCACAACGGTCAACAAACGAACAGCCGGCACCGGCGCCACCGGGCATCGGCGGTCGGCCCGGCAGAGCTGCCGGCAGGCTGGCCTCAGACAGCCTTGGAATCGACGCCAATAGACCCCTGGCGTAAGGGTGGGCTGGCGTCAGCAGCACCTGCCGGGTGCTGCCCGACAGCACCACCTCGCCGGCATACAGCACCACCACCCGGTCACAGACCCGGGCAATGGCGCCCAGATCGTGGCTGACATAGACCATGGCCGTGCCGGTCTGGCGGTTGATGTCGCGCAGCAACTCCAGAATATGCGCCTGCGTGGTCACGTCCAGACCGGTGGTGGGTTCGTCGAGCAGCAGCACATCGGGCTCGCCGGCCAGTGCCATGGCGATCGCCACCCGCTGCTGCTGGCCGCCCGAGAGCTCATGCGGGTAGCGGGCCGCAATGGTTTCTGGCTCGGGCAGACGCACCTGGCGCAACAACTCGGTCACGCGGTGGGCGTGTTGGGCAGGCGCCAATGCACTGTGCAGCGCCACGGCTTCCAGCATTTGCCGACCAACGCGCAGGGTGGGGGTTAGTGACTGGCCGGCATTCTGCGGCACCAGTGCCACCTTGCCGCCGCGGATCGATTCCAGGGCCGGCCGCGACAAGCTGAACATCTCGTGCTCACCAAAATGCACGCTGCCGCCCATCACCTGCAAACCAGTTTTCAGGTAGCCCATGGCCGCCAGGGCCAGCGTGCTTTTGCCAGAACCGCTCTCACCCACCAGGCCGACGGTCTCGCCACGGCGGATCTGGAAGTCGATGTTGCGCAAGACAGGCAACATGGCGCCGGCCCGGCTGGCAAAGCCGATGCTGAGGTCTCGAATATCAATCAAAGGCTGCGTGTCCATGTCAGATTGGCGCCTTCTGAGCGCGGTCCACGCCCAGCGTTTTGGCCAGGGCATCGGCCGTGAGGTTGATGCCGATGATCAGCGAGCTCAGCGCCACAATGGGGTACAGGCCGGACCATGGCGCAATGGCCAGGAAGGTGCGGGAATCGGCGACCATCAGGCCCCAGTCTGGCGTGGGCGGCGAGACGCCAAAACCCAAAAAAGACAGCGAGCTGAAGGCCAGCAACATCCATGACCAGCGCATGGCGCCCTCCACCATGAGCGCATCCAGCACATTGGGCAGCAGTTCATGGCGGATGATGGCCAAGCGCCCGTGGCCCCTAGCCCGGGCAGCAAGCACAAAGTCGCGCGCCACCACGTTGTGAGCCGCAGCCCGTGCGATGCGGATGACCGGTATACCGTAAAACACGGCCAGGGTTGGAATCAGCACCTCGATACCGCTGCCAAATGTGGCGATCAGCAAGAGCATTTTCAGGATCCAGGGCAGGGCCAAAAAGGCGTCTACCACCCGCATCAGCACGTCGTCGAGTTTGCCGCCAACCAGTCCCAGGTAAATGCCGACAAACCCGCCCCACAACACGGCCAAGGGTGTGGCCACCACGGTCACCAAAATCGCCTCGCGGCCGCCCAACAGGGTGCGGGTCAGGACATCGCGCCCCAGGTGGTCGGTACCCCACCAATGGGTGGCATCGGGCGGACTCAAGATCAGCGAGGCACTGATGGCCTTGAAATCAAAGGGCACCAGCCAGGGGCTGGCTATGGCAATGAACACATGCAGCAGCACCAGCAGCAAACCGATGGCGCCCGACGGCCGCGACGCCATCTCGCGCAGGGTTCGGATCACGCCCCGGCTTTGGCCAGCACCCTTCATGTTCGCCTCCCGGCCGCGGTGCGCAGCCGCGGGTTCGCCACCAGAGTCAACAAATCAGCCGTCAGGTTGACCACCACGTAGACCGAGGCGACGATCAGTGCAATGGCCTGCACCAAGGCCAGGTCACGGTCTGAAATGGCACCAATCATCAGCCGGCCCAGCCCTGGGTAATTGAACACCATCTCGATCACAACCACCCCGCCAAGCAGCCAGGCCACGGTCAAGGCCACCACGTTGATCGCTGGCAACAAGGCATTGGGCAAGACGTGGCGCCACACCATGGTGCGGTAGGGCACGCCCTTGAGGGTGGCCATACGCACGTAGTCGCTGTCCAGCACCTCGATCATGCTGGAGCGCACGGTGCGCAGAATATGCGCCGTCATCACCATAGCGAGTGCTGCCACCGGCAAAATGATCTCAGGGAAAAATTTGGACAATGGCGCGTCGGGCGGCGTCAGCACGATACCTGGCAACCAACCCAGCCAGCCACTGAAGACCAGGATCAGCAGGGTGGCCGACACAAATTCGGGGATGGTCATGGCCCCAATGGCCAGTGCCGACAAGACCAAGTCCAGCCATTTGTCCCGGCGCAAAGCGGCCAGAATGCCGGCGATAAATGCTAAAGGCAAGCCAACGGCCAGTGCCGTGATGCCCAGCAGCAGAGAGTTTTTGAGCCGGTCCGCCACGAGCACGCTGATGCGCTTGGTGCTGTGCGCAGAAAATCCCAGGTCACCCCGCAGGGCCGCGCTGGCCCAATCGAGGTAGCGCAGCGGTGCGGCGCGGTCCAGGCCCAGTTCCTGGCGGCAGTTGAGCAGGCGCTGGCCCTGGGCGTCTTGTTTGAGCAAAGCCGTGCAAGCGTCACCGGGCAAGGCCTCCACCGCCGAAAAAATAATCAGCGAGACAAGCCCGACCGTGATCGCGCCCAGCATCAGCCGTCGCAGAATCATTCTCAGCATGGGTTACACCTCAGTGGAGATGGGCTGCCGCTCGCAAACATTGCGGCGGCAGCGGGTTGGCGCCGGCAGCCAGGCCAGCGCGACAGAGCAGACGCTCAGTCAACCGTGATGCGATTCCAGCGGATGGTGAAGTTCTCCACGGCATCCAGGTTTTTGACGCGTGCCGTGGTGGCCACGGTCAGGGTCGCGTGGAAACCCACCAAGGTACCGCTGGTTTCCCAAAGGTACTCCTGAGCCTGTTGGTACTTGGCTTTGCGCTTGTCAAAGTTCAGTTCCTTGCGGGCTTCATCGAGCATGACGTCGAACTTGGCATCCTTGTAGAAGCCCTCGTTCCAGGTGGCGCCAGTGCGGTAGATTTCGTTCAAAGCCGCATCAGCCGGGCGCTGGTTCCAGCGGGTCATGGACACCGGCCGCTTCATCCAGATCTCGTTGAAGTAACCGTCCGATGGCACCTGCACGATCTTGGCGCGGAAGCCAGCGGCAGCCACCTGCTGTTGGAACACCTCGGCCATGGCTGGCCATACACCCTCAACCGTGCTCACCGGGATCTCAAAATCCAGGCCGTTGGGGTAGCCGGCTTCGGCCAGCAAGGCCTTGGCTTTAGGGATGTCCTGGTTGCAGGTGCTGAGCCAACGGTACTGGTCAGCAGGGCCAACCGGCGTGTCACAAGCCAAACTGCCTAAGCCGCCTGCGGCCAGGTCCAGCATGGCCTTGCGGTCCACCGCCAAACGCACGGCCTTGCGCACCCGCACATCGTCCCAGGGCTTCATGTCGGTGCGAAACACAATGCCGCGCCAGTTGCCGGTCGACACAAACTGAAACCCGAAACCACCGCTGCGCTCCAGCAGGGTCTTCTGCTGCGGTGACACGCTGGTGGGCAGCATGTCGATCTGCTTGCCCATCAAAGCCTGGAACCGGGCCTGCGCATCAGGGATGCCGATGATCTCAACTTTGGCAACGCCCGGAGGGCCATCAAAGTAGTTCATGTTCGCCACCAAGGTGGTGGTGCCTTGTGCGTCAAACTTCTCGAGCTTGAACGGGCCGGTGCCAATACCTGTGGTCTTGATGGTGTCGCCCGAACCGTCAGGGATCATCATCAAGCGGTAGTCGGTCAGCAACAGTGGCAGGTCGGCGAAGGGGGCGCTGAGTGTCATCTTGACCGTCTTGGGGTCCACCGCCTCGATCTTGTCGATCATCCTGATCGCCGCGCGGGCCGGGGAATCCATCTTCGGGTCTTGCACCCGCTTCAGGGAATACACCACATCAGCCGCGCTGAAGGCTTTGCCATTGTGGAAAGTCACCCCGTCGCGCAGCTTGAAGGTCCATTCGGTGGCGGTAGCATTGGCCGACCAGCTCAAGGCCAGGTCAGCGGCAGGCTTGCCATCGAGCCCAGGACGCACCAGCCGATTCATGACTTTCTCGGTCACGGTGAAAACCCGTCCCTTTGAGATCGGGTCGAGGTCAGAGGCGTTGCCAAACTGCACCTCATGCGCCTGCCGCAGGGTGCCCGAAGGCGCTGCCCAGGCCATCGTGGCGCCGGTGAGCGCCGCCATTGCCATCACTAAACCAATTTTTTTCATTTAATGTCTCCTGAAGAAATCATTGAGGACGGAGGTCCTGATGCACACCACAAGCCGCACCCGTCGGGGCAGAAGCTCTGTCAGCATCGCTGAGTATGCCTTTGCGAATAGACCATTACAAATGACTTTTAAAGCGTCTGTAGATAAAAAATATTACATCTATAAATCAAGCTACTTCAGTAAATACTGGTCCAACCAGGCCACCATCGCGCCCAAGTAATCCGGCGGATGGGTGGCACCAGGGAAATCAGGGCCATGGCCGGCGCCCGGAATGCGTAGCAACTCAACCGGCACGCCTACGCCCTGGAGTGCCACCTGCATCAGCGTTGATTGCTCGTAGGGCACCAACACATCGGCGTCGCCGTGCATCAGCAAACAGGGTGGCGCCGACGGCGAGACGTGACTCAGGGGCGAGGCTTCATGGTACGTGCGCTGTTCCGTCGCGTAGCCACCGCCCGCCTCGCCGCGGTAGGGCATGCCGATGAAGCTGGCGACAATCCCGCTGCCGTTACCGCTGACGAACCGCGTCAGGTCCACCAGTGGGGCACGCGCCACCACGCACTGCACACTGGCGTCTTGTCGGTTAACGGGATCAGCATCGTCCGCCGTGCCAACGCTGGCCTGAGTGCCCAAGAGGCTCACCAAATGCCCACCCGACGAGCCGCCACAGGCGCCAATGCGATCTGCACGAATGCCAAACCGGTCAGCGTGCTGGCGCATGAAACGCACAGCGCGGCGGGCGTCTTCAATGGCGGCCGGGTACCGGTGACGGGGCGCTGCACGGTGGTTGATGGCGAACACGGTGTAGCCAGCGGCACACATGGCCTCGATGTAAGGTAGCCCCAGCGGGGTCTCTTTGAGCGGTGTGGCGTCATGGCCCAGGGGCGCGTGCCAGCCGCTGCCGTTGATATAGATGACGCCGTGCCCATTGCTTTGCTCGGGATGATGGACATCGAGCAACAGCGCCAGGCCCGAATACATGCCATAAACGATGTTGGGTTGGGTGTGACGCATGGTTGGACCTTGAGATTTTGAAAACCTGCCATTCTTGCATGCACAGTTGCATGCACAGCCGACGCTGTTTCGCCGACGCCAAGGCTGCGTTTACGATACGCCCCATGCACCGACATCCCACAGTGATCGCCATCGGCGGTGGTGGTTTTACCCACCAGGCCGACCCGGCGATGGAAGACTTCATCATTGCCGCATCGGGCTGCTCGCGCCCTCGCATTGGCTATATCGGCACCGCCAGTGACGACGACCCGGTCAAGATTGCCCGTTTCTACGAACGTTTTTCACCCTTGGCAGATCGCCTCACCCACCTGGCGGCAGACAGCACAGCGGCCGCCACTGCGCAGTGGGCCGAGGGGCTGGACATCGTCTACGTCGGTGGAGGCCACACGCTGAGGTTGATCAAGCATTGGCAGGAAACCGGTATCGCTCAGGTGCTCATCGCCGCAGCCCAGCGTGGCGTGCTGATGGCGGGCGTCAGCGCCGGCGCCAACGTCTGGTTCGAACAAGCCTTGTCAGATTCAGGCGGCCAGGGCCTGCAAGCTGTGGCCGGCATAGGCCTGGTGACCGGCAGTTGCTGCCCGCACTACGACAGCGAGCAGCAACGCCAACCGGCCTATACAGCCGCCATTGCATCAGCCGTTTTGCCCCAGGGCGTTGCTATCGACGACGGGGTCGCGTTGCTGATTGACGGGGACGGGCAGATGGCGGCATTTTCGGCGCGGTCTGGGGCAAGTGCCTACCGCGTCACCCGCGACGCTCAAAGTGGCAAAGCTGCTTCAGCCTCGATCCAGGCGCACACCGCATTTACCGCTGGCACAGACCGGGCACCGGGCCGGTTGAGCAAATAGTAGCCGCGAGCGGGGTGCAACTCTGTCTCAAAAGGGCAGACCAGGCGGCCCGAAGCGACCTCGCCCGACACAAATGGGAAGGTTCCCATCACCACCCCCTGCCCCTCCATGGCGGCCTGCAGCGCCAGGTTCGAATCCCGGGTGACGGTTTCACGCGCAAAGCGGAGGTCGGGCTGGCCAACCAGCTTGAGCCAGGCGTTCCACTCCTCGCGGTCCCACTGGTGAATGATGGGGTATCGAGCCAGGTCAGCGGGGCTGGTCAGCCCGCCGCGCTCAGCCAACAGTGCCGGGCTGAGAACCGGGCGGTAAATGACGTCCAGCAAACGATGGGCATCCAGACCCTGCCAATCACCGATGCCCCAATCCACCGCGACAGTGGCTACCAACTGCTCGGCATCGGTAATGCGCGGGCTGTGGTGCAGTACCAGCTCAATGTTGGGGTTGAGCCGATAAAACTTGCTCAAGCGCGGTATCAGCCAGCGGGCACCAAAAATCGGGCCCACCGCCAATGTCACCGTCTTGCGATTGGACGAGATATGGGTTTCCACCTCGGCCCGGATGTCATCAAAGGCCCGGCTCATCACCCGCGCCAGTGAGCGCCCCGCGTCAGTGAGGAATACCTTGCGCGTCTTGCGGACGAACAGCAGACAGCCCCAGTCCTGCTCCAGCTGCCGGATCTGGTTGCTGACGCTGGTGGGTGTCACACGCAGTTCTTCCGCCGCCGCCTTGAAACTGAGCAAGCGAGCTGCCGCCTCGAACGAGCGCAGGGCGGTCAGGGGCAGGCGTTGCTGGGAGCTTTTCATGATGCTCATCAGTGTACAGATAAACAAAAATTAAGTTATAAGCCTTAATTAATCATTTGTCCGGTCGACTGAGATGAGGAAGAATGGGTCGCTTGAGCTCGTTCACAGATCACTTCAGGTTAATCAAAGCATGTCCATAGGCCAAGCGCGCATCCAAACCAGCGACGAGGCGCGCGCATTGGCCCGCAGGCGCCTGCCGCGGCTGATGTTTGACTACATCGATGGTGCCGCCGGCAAAGAGCATGCGGCCGCGCGTAACCTGGACGCGCTGGGCGCCCGGCAACTGATGCCGCGCGTGCTGGCGCCATCTGAACAGTGCAGCCTGAAAAAGACGTTTTTGGGCCAGACCCTTGCTTTGCCTTTTGGCATCGCACCCATGGGCATGTGCAACCTGGCCTGGCCCGGCGCCGACCAAATGCTGGCCGCAGAAGCCGTGCGACGCGGCATGCCCCATGGTGTTTCCACCGCCGCCTCGAGCACGCTCGAGGCCATGGCCGAGCAGGCGGGCGCCTTGGCCTGGTTTCAACTCTATGTCACTGGCACGCTGGAGGCCGCCTGGGGCTTGGTCGACCGCGCCAAAGCGGCGGGCTATCAGGTGCTGATCCTGACAGTTGATGTGCCGAGGGTGGCACCACGGCCACGCGACGTGCGCAATGGCTTCACCATGCCATTTCACATCGGACCGCGCCAATTCATGGATTTCGCGCTGCATCCGCATTGGTCGCTCGCCAGTCTGTTTCACGGCATGCCACGTCCGGCCAATTTTGACAATGCCCCCGGCGGCAAGGGCTTTGACCGCCACGCAAGTCGCGCTGGCGCCAACTGGGCTTTTCTGGACGAGCTAAGGCGGCGCTGGGATGGCAAAATCATTGTCAAGGGCGTGCTGTCGCCTGAAGACGCGCAGCGCATTCAGGCCGCCGGCGCCGATGCCATCTATGTCTCCAACCACGGTGGGCGCCAGTTGGACAGTGCGCCGCCAGCCATCACAGCGCTGGCCCGGGTTCGCGCGGCCGTGGGGCCCGACTACCCGCTGGTCTTTGACAGCGGCGTGCGGTCGGGCGAAGACATCCTCAAAGCCCTGGCCTGCGGCGCAGATCTGGTGATGCTGGGCCGCCCCCTGCTGTACGCCCTGGGCGCGGACGGCGCGCGCGGCCTGGCCAGCCTGCTCGATGCCCTGTTGAATGAACTGGGCGTGGCCATGGCGCAGTTGGGCCTGGCCGACGTGAGCGACATACGCGCCAGCCATCTGGTGCCGAACGATTTTTGAACCAATAAACGGAGATGCCATGAACGAGACAACAACCCCAAAACTGCGCGGCGGCGCCCTTCTGGCCAGAGCGCTGGTCGAGAAAGGCGTGGAGCACGTGTTCACCCTGGCCGGCGGCTTTTGCAACCCGGCACTGGAAGGCTTCATGGACTGCGGCACGCGGGTCATCAACTGCCCGCATGAGCAGGTGGCCGGTCACCTGGCCGACGCCCACACCCGCATCACGCGCCAGCCGGCGGTCTGCCTGGTGGGGCCGGAGGGCTTTGCCAACGCGGTGCCCGCGATGATGGAAGCCTGGGGCGAGCGCTCGCCGGTCATTTTTGTCACCGGCTCCAGCACACTCAAACGGCGCGGTGCGGGTGGCTTCAAAGAGATTGACGATGTGGCGATTGCTGCGCCGCTGACCAAGCACAGCATCAGCATCACCGACGGCACCCGCATCAGTGAGTGCGTGGACCGGGCCTGGAAAATCGCCACCAGCGGCTACCCCGGCCCGGTGCACCTGAGCCTGCCGGTGGACATCATGTTCTCGTCATTCCCGGCCGACGCCGGGCGCGAGGAACGGCCTTACCTGCGCAGCGCGACGCCACCACCCCGCGCCTGGCCAGATCCCTCTGCGCTGGCACCTCTGCTGGCCCTGATCGCCTCGGCCAAACGCCCCATCCTGATTGGCGGGCACGGGGTCTGGTGGTCCGGCAGCGCGCCAAAGCTCGAAGCCACCGGCACGGCCCTGCACATCCCGATCTTCAACATTCCGTATCACCAGAAGCTGCTGGGCGAGCACTGCGAGGCCTACATGGGCCTGGCGGACATTCACCAGTACCAGCCCTCGCGGCAGGCCCTGGAGGCCAGTGACCTGGTCATCATGATCGGGGGCAGGCTGGACAACCAGATGAACTTCGGCAACGCGCCACTGTTCCCGGACTCGCTGCAACTGGTCTGCGTGAACGGCTCAGACGAAGAAATCCAGATGAACCGCTCGGCCGACCATGTGCTGCTGAGCGACCCGGGCGCATTTCTGGACGCACTGCTGGCGCTCAAAGCAAGTGGAGCCTGGAGCCTTGACCGGGGCTGGTTTGACACCAACCGCCAGTGGCGCAGCGACTGGGTGGCCAAGACCCTGGCCGACCTGAAGCAGGACACGGATGCCACCGCCCTGAACCGCGGAAAAATCCACCCCTTGCAGCTGTCGCTGGACGTACAGGCCGAGATGGGCCCCCAGGACTGGCTGGTGTTCGACGGCGGCAACACGCATTTCTGGTCCGAGATCGCCGTCAACCTAGCGGGCTGGCACGGCCAGCAACTGGCCGGCATCCTGCACCCGGGCAGCTTTAGCCTCTTGGGGGTGGGCGTGTCACTGGCAGTGGCCGCCAAAAACACGCACCCCGATGCCACCGTGGTGCTGATCAGCGGCGACGGCGCCTTTCTGTCGGGCGGCCTGTCCGTGGAGGCGGCCTTTCAGGAGGCCTTGCCCATCGTGGTGGTGATCGACAACAACGGCGGGCTGGACTGCATCTCGCAACAGCAGGAACGCCTGTTTGCCAACGGCAAACACTTTGCGACCGACTTCCGCGACATCCCGTTCCACACCCTGTTCGAGGGCATGGGCGGCCATGGCGAGCTGGTGGAGCATCGCGAACAACTGGGGCCAGCGATTCGGCGCGCCATCGCCAGCGGCAAGACCGCCTGTGTCAACGTCAAGGCCAAGGGCGTGATCAGCCCCATCGTTCTGGCCACCACCAGCAAACGCGACAAAGCCTCGATCGAATAGGAGATGCCATGGCTACGCTCACAACCCATACCCTGAATTCGGTCGACGGCACCCATGCCGGGCAGGTTGGCGTGTCTTTGTTTCGGGTCACACCCGACGGGATACGCCTGACGGTTTTTGAGGCCGCTACCGACGCCGGCGGCCGGCTGACCCAGCGCATTCCCCCGGCAGACGTCGATAGCACAGCCGACTACGAACTGGTGTTCCAGACCGGTGCCTATTTCGCCACGCGCGGCCTGCCGCTCACCGGGCTGCGCATCCAGAAAGAGGTGGTGGTCCGCTTTTGCATGCCCGACCCCGAGGCGGCCTACCACATGCCGCTGGTGATGGCGCCCAACGGCTACAGCGTCTGGCTGTCCAGCTGACCCATTCCACAGCCCATTCGCTCCCAAAGGAAACTCGACATGTCACATCCATCTTCGATTACAGCCCGTGTCCTGACCAGCTTGGCCATGGCGCTTGCCGTGGTTTTTGCCATGGCGGGCGGTGTCAGCGCGCAGGACAACTACCCAAACAGAGCGGTCAAGATGATCGTGGCGCAGCCGCCAGGCAATTCTGCGGACCTGGTGGGACGAATGATCAGCGAGCGCCTCAGCCGTGCGCTCGGGCAGGCGGTGGTGGTCGATAACCGGCCCGGGGCCAGTGGCAGTATCGGTATGGCCGCTCTGGCATCGTCTGCGGCCGATGGGTACACCATAGGCATTGGCGGTATTGGTCAATTGGCACTCAACCCGACGCTTTACAGCAAGCTACCCTACGACGCGCAAAACGGCTTCACCACGCTGGCCATTGTGTACCGCGGGCCCATGCTGTTCATGGTTGATCCGGCGTCGCCCATCACCAGCCTGAAAGACCTGGTCCAGCAATCCCAAGCCCAAGCGACCGGCCTGGACTTCGCCTCTGCCGGGACAGGCTCGATCATGCATTTGGTGGGCGAACAGTTTGCGCGAACCACCAAGGCAAAAATGTCGCACGTGCCCAACCGTGGTACCGGTGCTGCAGCCACTTTGGTCTTGGGTAAACATGCGGCTGTGCTCGTCGAGAATGTCACTGCGAGCATGGCTTTTGTGCGCTCAGGCCAACTGCGACCATTGGCGATTACCAGTGCCCAACGCCACCCTTCATTGCCCAATGTGCCCAGCATCGTAGAGGCCGGCTTTCCGGGCCTGGTTACCGAGGGCTGGTTAGCGCTGGTGGCACCGGCAGGCCTGCCACTTGCCGTGCGGGACCGTCTCGCCGAAGAGGTCCGCAAGATCATCCTGATGACCGACTACCAAGCCTGGACCATCGGCAGTGGCGGCTTGGCTGAACCACTCTCGCCCGAACAATCCGCCACCTACGTCCGCACAGAAGCCTCTCGCTGGGCCGAAGTCATTCGTTCGGTCGGCCTGAAGCTCGACTAAACGAAACACAACCCTACCTATTGGAGTTAAATATGTCCTCATCCGGTCTCAATATGTCGCGTCGCATCCGGCGCACGCCCTACACCGACCGTGTCGAACAGCATGGCGTGCGCGGGTTTTCCGTGGTCAACCACATGCTGCTGCCCAAGGCTTTCCAGCCGACGGTGGAACAGGATTACTGGCACCTGCGCGAGCATGTGCAGTTATGGGACGTGTCCTGCCAGCGCCAGGTCCAGATCACGGGGCCGGATGCGGCCCGCTTGGTGCAGTGGATGACGCCGCGCAACATCAGCCGGGCGCGGGTGGGGCAGTGCATGTACGTGCCGCTGGTTGACGATAAAGGCGGCATGGTCAACGACCCGGTATTGCTCAAACTGGCCGACGACCGGTTTTGGTTGTCGATTGCGGATTCCGACGTGCTGTTGCTAGCCAAGGGCCTGGCGCTAGGTGCCAAGCTGGACGTGACGGTGGTGGAGCCGGATATCTCCATCCTCGCGGTGCAAGGCCCGAAGGCCGAGGACCTGATGGCCAGGGTGTTTGGCGAAGCGGTGCGCAGCATCCGCTTCTTCAACTTCGACTACGTCGACTTCAAGGGTACCCGCCAGCTGGTGCAGCGCGGTGGCTACTCCAAGCAGGGCGGCTTCGAGATCTACCTCAATGACAGCCGGATGGGCTCTGCCCTGTGGGACCTGGTCTGGGAGGCTGGGCAGGCCTTCAACATCACGCCCGGCTGCCCGAACCTGATCGAGCGCATCGAGGGTGGCCTGCTGTCCTATGGCAACGAGTTCACGCTGGAGAACAACCCGCTGGAATGCGGCATGGGCAAACTCTGCACGCTGGACGGCACGGTTGATTTTCTGGGGCTGAAGGCCTTGCAGCGCATTGCCGAACAGGGGCACCAGCGCGAGATACGCGGCGTGATGTTTGACGGCGGCCCGGGGCCCGCCTGCGGCAAGCCCTGGCCGGTCAAGGTGGGTGCCGAGCAGGTCGGACAGATCACCTCGGCCATGTGGTCGCCACGCCTGAAGCGCAACGTCGGTCTGTCCATGATCGCGCGCAGCCACTGGGTGCCAGGGCAAGCGGTGAGCGTGCACTGCGCGGACGGCGTGATCCGGCCCGGCGAGGTCTGTGCCCTGCCCTTTGCCTGAAGGGTCTCTCAGCCCGCCGGCAGCGGCAGCGCCGTCTTGTAGCGCACCTGCTTGAGGGCGAAGCTGGAGCGGATTTTCTCGATGCCGGGAATGGGCGTGAGCTGCTCCAGAATGAATTTTTCAAGGTCGGCCATGTCGCGCACCACGACGCGGATCAGGTAATCAGAGTCGCCTGTCATCAGGTAGCACTCCATCACTGCGTCGTGCTCGGCAATGCGCTGCTCAAAGGTGGCCAGCGCCTGCCGGCTCTGCTCTTTGAGGCTGATGCTGATGAACACATTCAGCCCCAGGCCCAGCGCCGCCGCACTGGCCAGCGCCACATAGCGCTGAATGACCCCCGACGACTCCAGCGCCTTGACCCGCATGAGGCAGGGCGACGGTGACAGATGCACCCGGCGCGCCAAGGCCACATTGGACAGCGCACCGTCGGCCTGAAGCTCAGCCAAAATCCGCAGATCGATCACATCCAGATTTATATTCTTCATATCTATTATTTATCAGCATAAAACGCTGTTAATTATCATTTAAACGATCAATCCGAAACAACATTTTGTCGTGAGGGGCCTAGCATCAGACGCTATGAATGCGCCGCTCCTCACCACCCTGCTCAGCCCCGCCGACCCGGCCACCGACGCGGACCCGCACGAAACCGCCGAATGGCGCGCAGGCTTTGTCTCGCTGTTGCAAAGCCAGGGTCCGCAGCGCGCCCGCTTTGTTCTGGACGAGTTGACCCGGCTGGCACGCAGCCACAGCGTGGACTGGCAGCCGGCACCGGGCACGCCCTATGTCAACAGCATCGCTGTCGATCGCCAGCCGCCGTTTCCGGGTGATCTGGCGATAGAGGAACGCCTGGCGGCCATCATGCGCTGGAACGCGCTGGTGATGGTGGTACGCGCCAACCAGGCCTATGGCGAGCTCGGCGGCCATATCGCCAGCTACGCCAGCGCAGCCGACCTGTTTGAGACCGGTTTCAACCACTTCTTTCGCGGCCGCAGCGCGCAGGGCCTGGGCGACCTGGTGTTCTTCCAGCCACACAGCGCGCCCGGCGTCTATGCCCGTGCCTTTTTGGAAGGCCGGCTCGACGAGGCTGACCTGATGCATTACCGCCAGGAACTGCGCGCACCGCGCACTGGTACCGGCGTCGGCGCGAGGGGGCTGTCGAGCTACCCGCACCCCTGGCTGATGCCCGATTTTTGGCAGTTTCCCACCGGCTCCATGGGCATAGGCCCCATCAGCTCGATTTTTCAGGCCCGCTTCATGCGCTACCTGAGTCACCGCCAACTGCTGAACTGCGAGGGGCGCAGGGTCTGGGGCGTGTTTGGCGATGGCGAGATGGACGAGCCCGAGTCGATGAGCGCCCTCACCCTGGCCGCACGCGAGGGCCTGGACAACCTGACCTGGGTGGTCAACTGCAACCTGCAGCGACTGGACGGCCCGGTGCGCGGCAACGCCCGCATCATTGACGAGCTGGAGCAGCTGTTTGCCGGCGCAGGCTGGCATGTGATCAAGCTGGTCTGGGGCAGCGACTGGGACGGCCTGTTTGCGCGTGACCACAGCGGCGCGCTGGCCCGGGCCTTTGCCAACACGGTGGACGGGCAGATGCAGACCTTTGCCGCCAAGGACGGCCGCTACAACCGCGACCACTTTTTTGGCCTGAACCCCGAACTGGTGCAGCTGGCGCAGGGCATGACGGACGAGCAAATCGACCGGCTCAAGCGCGGCGGCCATGACCTGGTGAAAATTTTTGCCGCCTATGCCGCAGCTGCCGCCCACAAGGGGCAGCCCACGGTGATCCTGGCGCACACCAAAAAAGGCTTTGGCATGGGCAGTGCGGGCCAGGGCAAGATGACCACCCACAGCCAAAAGACCTTCGAGGGCGCCGATCTGATCGAGTTCCGCAACCGCTTCCAGCTGCCGCTCAGCGACGACCAGGCCACCTCACTGGCTTTTTACAAGCCCGCGGCCGACAGCCCGGAGATGCGTTACCTGCACGCGCATCGACAGGCCCTGGGCGGCTACCTGCCTCAGCGCCTGACCCAGTGCGACACCGTGCCGCTGCCGCCGCTGGCGGCCTACGCCAGCTTTGCCACGGCGGCTGCGGGCAAGGCCATGAGCACCACCATGGCCTTTGTGCGCATCCTGGGCAACCTGCTCAAAGACCCAACACTGGGGCCACGCATTGTGCCGATCGTGGCCGACGAAGCGCGCACCTTTGGCATGGCCAACCTGTTCAAACAGGTCGGCATCTACTCCAGCGTGGGCCAGAAGTACCTGCCCGAAGACATCGGTTCGGTGCTGAGCTACCGCGAAGCGCTGGACGGCCAGATTCTCGAAGAAGGCATCTCTGAAGCCAGCGCCATTGCCAGCTGGACGGCGGCAGCCACCAGCTACAGCGTGCACGGCCTGGCCATGCTGCCCTTCTACATCTACTACTCGATGTTCGGCTTTCAGCGCGTCGGCGACCAGATCTGGGCCGCCGCCGACCAGCGCGCCCGCGGCTTCCTTCTGGGCGCCACCTCGGGCCGCACCACGCTGGGCGGCGAAGGGCTGCAGCACCAGGACGGCAGCAGCCACCTGATCGCCGCCACCATCCCCAACTGCCGGGCCTGGGACCCGGCGTTTGCGAGCGAGATGGCGGTGATCGTGGCACATGGCATGCAAGAGATGTTGGTCGATCAGCGCGACGTTTTTTACTACATC
>CALPLW020000029.1 GCA_943324505.2 Comamonas sp. lk | reverse complement strand
CTGATCGATGCGCCCGGGCGCATCGAGTCGGGCAGCATTCGACTCAACGGGCGCGAGCTGTTTGGCTTGCCGGCGGACGACATGCGCAAAATCCGCGGCAACCGGATAGCGATGATCTTTCAGGACCCGATGATGACGCTTAACCCGGTGTTGCGCATCGACACCCAGATGATGGAGGCCGTGCTGGCGCACCAAAAAGTGAGCCGAGAGGCGGCGCGTGCCATGTGTCGCGATGCGCTGGAACGGGTTGGCATTGCCTCGCCTGACGAGCGGCTGTTGTCTTACCCGCACCAATTCTCCGGCGGTATGCGCCAGCGTGTGGCGATTGCGATTGCGCTGCTCAACAAGCCGGACCTCATCATCTGCGATGAGCCGACCACCGCGCTGGATGTGACCATTCAGGGGCAAATTCTGTATGAAATGCAAAAGCTGTGCGCAGAAACCGGTGCCGCCCTGATCTGGATCACGCACGATCTGTCGGTGATTGCCGGGCTGGCTGATACCGTGAGCGTGATGTATGCCGGCAAGATCGTTGAAAGCGGTACGGCCAAGCAGGTGCTGGAGCAGCCGCGCCACCCTTACTCGCATGCGCTCATCGCCTCAGCACCCTCGCGCAACCCGCGCGGGCAGCCGCTGCGCCAAATCCCGGGCATGACGCCGTCCCTGATTCGCTTGCCTAGTGGCTGCGCTTTTCGCGAGCGCTGCGACCGCGTGAGCGACGTCTGTGGGCAGGCGCCGCCCGTGCAGACCGGTGACGGTCGCACGCTGCGCTGCTTTCATCCCGTTGGCGCTGAATACCCGGAGGTTCGCCCGTGACGCAGCCCCCCGCGCCCATCCTGGAGCTGCAAGGTGTCAGCAAGCGCTTTGTCAAGCCACTCGACGCGGTGGACCGGATTAGTAACGCGCTTGGCGCCGGCCTGCGTGAAGAGCTTGTTCACGCGGTCGATGATGTCAGTTTAGCAATCCAACCCGGCGAGGTGCTCGGCCTGGTGGGCGAGTCGGGTTGCGGCAAGTCCACCCTGGGGCGCATGGCGGTTGGACTGCACAGCCTGAGCGCTGGACGCCGCCTGTGGAAGGGCGTGGACATTGCGCCGGGCGCCAGCCAGCGGACGCAGCGTGATTTGCTGGCCATCCAGATGATTTTCCAGGATCCCTATGCGTCGATTAACCCGCGCATGCGGGTGCGCGACATCGTGGGCGAGGCGCCGGTAGCCCATGGTTTGATCGCCGCGCGCGAACAAGATGACTATGTGGAACGTCTGCTGAGCCAGGTTGGCTTGGACGCATCGGCCATGCGGCGCTTTCCGCACCAGTTTTCGGGTGGACAGCGCGCACGGATCGGTATTGCACGGGCCCTGGCGGTGAAGCCCGAGTTTCTGGTTTGCGATGAAGCCGTTGCTGCGCTGGATGTGTCGATCCAGGCGCAGGTGCTCAATCTGTTCATTGAACTGCGCAATGCATTGAACCTCACCTACCTGTTCATCAGTCATGACCTTGGTGTGGTGCGTCACCTGTCGGACCGGGTGGTGATCATGTACCTTGGGCGGGTGGTGGAGTGCGCCCCGGCCGACACGGTCTTTTCCCGGCCCAACCACCCCTACACCCAGGCCCTGCTGCAGTCCGAGCCCAAGCTTGAAGTGGGCAAGCGGATCTTTGTGCCGGTGAAGGGCGAGATACCGTCGCCGCTACAGCCGCCAGGCGGGTGCCATTTTCACCCACGCTGCCCCAAGGCGATGGCGCATTGCGCCACCCAGCGGCCAGTTTTGCGCGAACTCGCACCCGGCCATCTGGCAGCCTGCCACCTCAATGACACCTGAACGACCACAGCTGATTGCAGCGTGAACCCTTGACCAAAGCCACCACCATGACCAACTTTCCCTTTGAAGCGCAACGCGCCCTCTTTCCTATTCTGCAAAAAAAGGCGCAGCTCTCGAGTTGCTCCCAAAGCGCCTTGTCAATACCCGTGACGGACGCGCTTGCCCGTTACATGACCTCGTGGAGCGAACAGGGCATGGACTGGGGTGGTTGGGCCGTTGTGCTGGATCAAGCGAAAGCTGAGTTCGCACGACTGATCCATGCCGATGCCGCTGATATTGCCGTGATGTCCTGCGTGTCAGACTTGGCGTCGTCCATCGGCAATTGCTTGAGTTTCGATGCGCAGCGGGACGGCATTGTTCTGGGCGAGATTGACTTTCCTTCGGTGGGCCATGTCTGGTTGGCGCAACAGGCGCGCGGCGCGGTGGTTCAGTTTGCGCAACCCAATGCCGGCGGCGAGATCGCGCTGGAGGACTATGCCCGCCTGATCAATGACCGGACGCGACTGGTCTCGGTCTCGCAGGTCTCTTATTCAAACGGTTTCAAGCAAGACATAGGCGCTATTGCCAAGCTGGCCCGGGCCCAGGGCGCGCTATTGTTCGTCGACGCCTACCAGTCGGCCGGCGTGATGCAGATCGATGTCCAGCGTGACGACATCGACATGCTGGTCTGCGGTGCCCAAAAATACTTGCTGGGGTGCCCGGGTATTGCCTTCATGTACGTTCGCCCGTCGGTCGCCGAGCAGCTCAAGCCGAGCAATACCGGCTGGTTTGGCCGGATCAACCCCTTCGCTTTTGACATCCGCACGCTGGACTATGCCCAGGGGGCACGTCGTTTTGACACCGGTACACCGCCCTATATCATCGGAGCGGCCGCTTGTGCCGGCATGGCTCTGCTCAACACGCTGGACATGGCGCAGGTGGAGGCGTACATTGAGCAACTGTCGGCGGTGGCTCTGGGCGAGGCCAAGCGACACAAGCTGCCCATTGCCAGCCCGCTAGACCCACGCCGTAAAGGGTCCAACACGGCCATCCGCGTCGGGGACTCGGCGGCCATAGAGCGGCACATGGCGAACGCCGGCTTCATCGTCTCAGCGCGCGGCCCCTTGATCCGCGTTGCGCCCCATTTCTACAACACCGAGCAGGATGTTGCCGGCGCCATGGCGGCACTGGCGCGCCTGGTCTGATCTATGCCTATGACCATCAACCCAGCGGACGCGTTTTCCCAAAGCTACGCAGAAGCACGCGCCAAGTTTCGCGCGACCGCCCAGGCAGCCGGGGCTGACTTGACCGCATTGAAGCACCCCATGCTGGGGCCAAACGGCGAAGAGCTGGCCTGTGATGTGGCACGATTTGGCGCGACTGACGCGCCAGCGGTGTTGTGGATCAACTCCGCCACCCATGGCGTGGAGGGCTATTGCGGCTCGGGTGTGCAGATTGGCATGATGGCACTTGGCTGGCACCGGCAGTTGCCGGCAGGCGTGGCGCTGCTGCTGACGCACGCCATCAACCCCCATGGCTTCGCCTGGACCCGGCGCGTCAACGAGGACAATGTGGACCTCAACCGTAACTTCGGGCCCCAGGGTGTTGCCTTACCAGTGAACGCCGGCTATGCCGACATTCACCAATGGGTGATCCCAGAGGCGTTTGACGGTGCCCAGCGAGAGGCCGCCGATGCAGCGCTTGAACACTATCGCGTCCAGCACGGCGACCGCGCGTTTAGCCAGGCCATGTCCGGCGGGCAGTTTGCCTACCCGAAGGGTCTCTTCTACGGCGGCCTCACACCCACATGGTCCAACCGGACACTGCGCGCGTTGATCGATCGTCAGTTGGCCCAGGCCAAGCGTTTTTGCTTCATCGACATCCACACCGGCCTTGGCCCCCTGGGCTATGGCGAGCCCAGCTATGTGGGCGACCCGACCGAGGCCGCTTTTGCAGAATGCCGTCGCTGGCTGGGGGATGATGTCAGCTGGCTTGAACGGGGCACAGGCCAGTCCACGCCACTGCACGGGCATATCGGGTTGCCGTTCAGACCGCTTTACGCGCAAGCCAAAACCGGGCCCGTTCTTGGCCTGGAGTTCGGCACGCTGCCCTCCGCCGAGGTACGCGCTGCGCTGCGCGCTGACCATTGGCTGCACTCTTACGGTAGCCTTGACTCAGACCAGGGCCGCGCCATCAAACGGCGTATGCGCGATGTGTTCTACGTTGACACCGACGACTGGAAGCAACAGGTGATGGTCCGTACGGATGAGCTGGTCGGCAAGGCACTGAAGGGGCTAGCGGGTTAGCGGGCTAGCCGGCTGACAAGCCATCGTCCCCTAGCCACCGCCCAGATTCCGGACAAACCCGGGCTGGCGCGCCCTTGAGCCAGAGCTGCGCCTGGTCCAGTCGCGACGCGGTCAAGGGGTCGACATCGAAGGCCAGTTGCAGCGCGCGCTGGACCTCGGCATGTTCGATAGGCAGCTCCCAGCTCAGGAACAGCTGGGTTTGGGCTGGGGTCGGACGGCCGTCGGCGCGGTAAAGCTTGCCGCTGCTGCGTTCGACCAAGGCGTGCGCCTGCCCGGTATCGAAGATCACCACGGTACCGCGGCTCAGCGGCACCCGACAGTTGACGCCCGGGAAATGCAGATCCAAGCCGCAGTCCTCGCTCAGAAACAGATTGCAAAAAGCCGCACCACCGTAGAGGGTGCCGTCATGGTGGTAACGCACGCTGCGGCAGGCCATCAGGGCGGGGTCACTGGCAGCCAGCACAGTCGGCAGGCCGCGCGCGTGCAGCCAGTCAGACAGCATCTGCAGGCACTGCCGGTAAGCAGGCCAGCGCGCCCGTGCCCGCGCCAAGGCCAGCGCCTCCACCTCACCGGGCGCCAGGTCCAACTGCCCGGCGATCTCCCGCTCGCAATCGGCGACCAGTCTGGCCGGGAGCGCCGGCACCGCCACCCTGCCCGACAGCACCACGGCGCTGACATCGCGGCTGCGCAGGGTCTCACCGCTCCAGAAAAAAGACCGCAACGGTGAAGGCGTCCCGATGGATTTCAATTTGCTATTTATTTAGTAGCTATACCGTCAATAAAGACGTGGCCTGCAGCCTATTTGAGCATTAATGTGGCAAGCGCTTCGGCGTCGACCACCTGCACGCCTTCGGCTTTGGCAAAGCCCTGTGCGGTGTCGGAGAGCTGACCCAGCGTGATGCAGGCGCAGATCGACGCGTCCTGGCGCTGCCGCGCGCACACCAGCTCGCGCAGGGTCTCGACGCCCAGCTTGGCGGCTTTCCAGCGCTTGCAGCTGACTAGCGTGGTGCGGCCAGCCTTGACCAACTGCAGGTCGGCGCCCAAGCCCTCAAAGGCGGTCACCACATAGCCTTGCCGGGTGTAGGCCTCGGTCAGCGCCTGTGCAAAGTCGCGCCAGGCCATGGCGCTGAGACGCTCCAGCTGCTGCGCCAGCTGCGCGGGCTTAGGCGCCAGCCACTGCCGCCGCGCTGCGATGATGCCAATCACCAGAAACGGCAGGCCACCAAACAGGCCAGCCCATACATAAGCGGGTGGCAGCAGGGCGCGCGCCAGCAGGGCAAAGCCCGCAAACACCGCGATGCTGATCCACCAGGGGGAGCGCAGCAGCAGCGCGAACAGCGATTTGTCGGACATCTTCCATTTCATGGCGGGGGCTCCAGCGTGTGGCCGGCATTGTCACCCAGGGCGCCGCAGAGCAGCCAGTGGCGAGCCCTTACTCCAAGCCCTTGAGCCACTCAACCACGGCGGCGTTGGCCACCTCGGGTGTGTTGCCGTGGCCGGCCTCCACCACCAGGTAGCGGCTCTTGGCGTGTGGCGGGAGCTTGGCGTAGGCAAAGGCCTCGCCGGCCGGGTAGAGCGGGTCTTGTGTGCCAATCACCCACAACACCGGAACGGCTTTTTTGAAGCCGGCGCTGGTTTTGGGCATGTGGCCCAGGCCGTCGGGGTCAAAGTAGCTCAACATGGTGTCCGCGCTCATGGTCATGTTGCGGCGGCGGCCTTGGTTTATGTCGTTGATGGTAAGCCGCTGCGCGCCCTGCCCGGCCGCCACCAGCGTACGAGCCTGGTCCACCTCAGCTCGGACCATGCCCTGTTGGTACATCTGTCGCGGCGAATGGCCGGGCGCTAGCGCCAGCACGCCATCGGCGTCGCCCATTTCGGCCATGTAGGCCAGGGCGGCATTGGTGCCGAAGCTTTGCCCGCCCACCAGCACCCGCCGGTAGCCTTTGTCGCGCAGCGTCTGCACCTGGGCGCTGATTTCCTTGAGCGCCACTGGATAGGGTTGGTCGTAGGATCGCCGGCCTGACCAGGGCATCTCAAGCAGGACCACATGGCAAGCTGGCTCCACTTTGTCGGCAAAGGGTGCCAGGCCTTGCGGCCCGCCCCATTTGCCGTGCATCAGCACCAAGGCGCAGGCAGGGGTGGCGGCGGTTTGGAGCCATGCGCTGGCTGGCCAGGCCAGCACCAGGGCTATGGTCAGGCGGCAGGCCAGGCGAAATCGGGTAGCGACCATGGCTTAGGCCCTGCCAGACGCCATCAGGGCATCGTCAAAAATAGCCACGGCCCGTGTCCAGCCGGCCGAGGCGCCACGGATCTTGTGCGGAAAGCAGCTGATGTAAAACCCGCTGGGTGGCAGCACCTCGAGGTTGTGCAGCTTCTCCAGGTGGCAGTAGCCGATGTCGCGGCCCGCCTTGTGGCCTTCCCAGATCAGCCCGGCGTCGCCGCTCTCGCCGTACTTTTTGGCGGTGTGCACAAAGGGTGCGTCCCAGCTCCAGGCGTCGGTGCCGGTCAGGCGCACACCGCGTTCCAGCAGGTACATGGTGGCCTCGTAGCCCATGCCGCAGCCGCTGGCCACATAGTCGCTGGCGCCATAGCGTGAGCCGGCCCGGGTGTTGATGACCACGATCTCCAGCGCGCTCAGGGTGTGGCCGATGCGCGCCAGCTCTTGTTCCACGTCAGCTACGGTGACCACGTAGCCATCAGCCAGGTGCCTGAAGTCCAGCTTGACGCCGGGCTGAAAGCACCACTCCAGCGGCACCTCATGGATGGCGATGGCCGGCTTCTTGTCGCCCAGCGCCTTGTCCATGGTGGAGTGAAAGTGGTAGGGCGCGTCCAGGTGGGTGCCGTTGTGGGTGGACAGCTGCACCATCTCCACCGCCCAGCCTTCGCCGTCGGGCAGGTCCTGCTTTTGCAGGCCGGGGAAAAACGGCTCGATCTGCGCAAACGTGTTCTCGTGGTTGAAGTACTGAATCTTGGGCGCAAAGGCCGGCGGGTCACTCATCACATCGTTTTCGAGAAAGATGGAGAGGTCTACAAAGCGACGGGGCATGGGCAGGCTCCTTAATGATGGGTTGTTGGTGTGAGGTGCTGGGTCGGATCGGATTGGTTTGGCACGGTCGTGTCATCGCTCAAACGCAGGCGCAAATTCAGCGATGTCACGGGCTTGAAAGCCGACCTCCGGTGCCATAGCCACTTCTTTCCAGTGTTTCACTACCGCAAGCACCTCGGCCAGAATCGCTTGGGCCTGGACAGGTGACAGCTCAAAGCGGAAGGCCTGTCCCAGCAGTTGTGCCAACGAAGTGATCGGCCCCGTGTCCTCGCTCAGCCAGGTTTTGGATTCCGGATCTTTATCCGGAAAAGGGTTCAGATCAAAAGCTGGCGATAGCCGCCATTGCTGGTTCCCGACATACAAAAACCCGATGTTCTGCAGGTGATCATCCACATTGGTGATGAGGTGGTTGAACACGAGCCGTCGCCACAGCTGTCGGACGTCGCTGACAAAGTCTTCGCACCAGGATCGCATCACGTCGATGATCTCGGTGTACGAGTGCTCGTCGTCGCGGTTGGCTTGCAACACGGTTGCGCCCGACATAAACGGGACGCGACTTTGTTCCGGTGTCCGGTCAAAGCGCCGAATGAGGGCAACCGGCTGGTCCTGTGCCATCACGATGCGCGCTTCGGCGCTGTCAATGCCAGCCAGCCGGGCCAGGCGCAGCGCCAGCACCTCGCCCCGCGTGACGGCGCGTTGGTCGCCCACACTGGGAAACTTGCCTAAAGAAAGTGCGCCATGGGTATCGAGAATGGTGCACTTGGGGCGCATGCCACCCAGCGATGTGCCTTTGCCTTGCAGGTACGCCAGGTCCTCGGCCGTCTCTTGGCTGAGTTCTACCGCGCGTGATGCGCGCAGGATGGTTTCAAGCTCCAGAAATGCGGGTGTCGCGCGCGCGCCGTCAGCCACACGGCGAAGGTATTGCCCGGTGTCATCGCGTAAGCGAAGGGCGCCCACTCGGCTAAAGTCGTCCACCGCCATCAGGTAATCAAGCTCGGTCAGTGGCCCGAGGGCGGCATCTTTGGCGCGGGCCTTGGCATGTGCCCGTGCGATGACACGCCGACCCCAAGCGTCTGGTTCAGTGTCGGCCAGCGCCAAAAAAAAACGGCTGTCATTTTTCGTTGGCGGTTTGCGCAGCTGATAGCCAGTTCGGCGGCTCAGGTCGGGCGAGACAGCAAAGTATTGGGCGCTTGTCAGCCAGGCTTCGTTGTACGCAAATTGAGAAAACTCCCGCTGCCCGTCTTTGACAAAGATGAGGCGCCCCAAGGGCTTTTCCGCCTTGCCAAGAAAGACCTCCAAAGGGGTTCGCAGAGGCGTTGACTTGAAGGCGGGCTTGTTGGCCATCAGAATGCCCCCGATTCCGGTGTCTTGCGCGGTTTGCGAACCCGCTGCGGCAGCTGCTCGTCCATCAGCGTCAAACCAATGGTGTCCTGTGGGGTCTCCAGCAATTGGTCGAGTTTGTCGAGCTCACCAAAGACCTGCAGCGCCCTTGCGACATGGACCAGTGCGGTCCCTGGGAAGCCCGCTTCCATGCGCCTTACGGTGTTGGCGGACGCCCCTATGCGTTCGGCCAGGTCCTGCTGCGTCAGGCGCCGGCGCCGGCGCGCCATCGAAACGGCCTGGCCAAGGCGGCTCAGGCTACGCGAAACAGGCAGTGGCAGTGGGGTGATGACCTTCATTAAAACGCATTTTAAGGCTGTTTAACTTGTTTTTGACAGCATAAATGGGCGTTAAAAACGATCTAAGACAATCTTCGACAGCAAGCCAGTCGTGTAATCCGCCAGCACTTGGCGAGGGAACCTTACTCCAGCCGCATCCCCGACGCCTTGATGACCGCCTCCCAGCGCGCATGGTCTGCGGTGACCATTGCCGCAAACCTCTCGCGGGGCATGGCGCCGGGGTCGAGCGCCAAGTCGCTGAGCCTTGATGCCATGTCTGGCTGCTTGAGCGCCTTGATGATCTCTGTTGTGAGTTTGCTAACGACATCGGGCGGCGTTTTTGCGGTGACGAAAATACCGACCCAGCTGAACGCCTCGAACCCCGGAAAGCCTTGCTCGGTGAAGGTGGGGATGTCCGGTGTCCAGACCGAGCGAATTGGCGCAGAGACTGCCAGTGCACGCACCTTTCCGCTGGGGATATGTGCTTTCAACGTGGCGTAGTCAACAAACGTTGCCGATACTTCCCCGCTGAGCAATGCTTGCACTACCGGGCCGGCGCCCTTGTAGGGCACGTGGACCATGTCCAGACTGGCCACCTCGTTGAGCTTATAGCCATACAAGCTGCCGATGGAGCCATTGCCGACCGAAGCATAGCTGTGGGTCTTGGGCTGCGACTTGACCTGTGCCACGAACTCGGTCATGGTCTTGGCCGATGTTTTGGTCGTATTGACGGCCAGCCACAGAGGTGATGAAAAAATGTCGGTGATGGGGATGAAGTCGCGCAGGGGATTGAATGGCACCGCTGCATACAGAGCAGATACCTGCACCAACAGTTGGTTAATGACCAGCAGGGTGTAGCCATCTGGTGCTGCTTTGGCGACCAGATCGGCGCCAACAATGCCGCTCGCACCGGGCTTGTTCTCAATAATGACCGGCTGCTTCATGGCATCTGCCAGCTTGATGGCGAGCATGCGAGAGATCAGGTCGCTGGGCCCACCGGGGCCAAATGGGACGATCAGTTTGATGGTTTTGCTCGGGTAGTCCTGTGCCAGCGCGAACCCGCTCGGCAAAGTGGCGCCGCTCAGGGCTAACAGGCCTTGCGCGATGGCCGTTCTGCGCGTAGTCAATGTCATGTTTCTGGCTCCTTGGGATGGTTTATTCGCGGACAAGAACTCAATCGAGCGTGACGCCAGCCTTTTTGATCAAGCGGGTCCAACGATCGTGATCACCCACCACCTGGGTGGCAAACTGGGCCTGTGGTGTGCCGCCGATCTCGAAGCCCATGTCCTTGAATTTGGCGATCACGTCGGGCTGTAGCAGCACCTTGCCAATTTCGGTTTCCAGTCGCTGGACGATGTCGGGCGGCGTCTTGCTAGGCAGGAACATGGCACCCCAGCCGTAGGACTCGAACCCGGGATAGCCGAGCTCAGACAGCGTGGGGACATCTGGCGTCAACGCGGACCGCTTGGTGCCGGTAGACGCCAGAAGGCGGACCTTGCCATTGGCGACATAAGGCTTAAGGCTGACGAGGTCGAGCATGACCGCCGAGATCTCCCCGCTCACCAGTGCCAGTACGGCAGGCGCCCCACCTTTGTAGGGCACATGGATCATATTCAAGGCAGCGGCTTCATTCAGGTTGTTGGCATACAAATGGTGCGAGGAGCCGGGACCGATCGAGCCGTAGCTATCGTCTCGGGTCTTGGCTTTTGCCAGTTCCGAGAACTCTTTGAGGGACTTGGCCTGTACCCGGGCGGTGCTGACAGCAAACCACAACGGCGTGCGGATGATGTCGGTTAACGGGGTGAAGTCCTTCAAGGGGTCATACGGCAGCTTGTTGTACAGGCCCGCTGCTTGTACCAACAGAGGGCCGTTGAACAAGATGGTGTAGCCATCTGGCGCTGCCTTGGCCACATAGTCCGTGGCGATGATGCCGCTGGCGCCGACTTTGTTCTCCACCACGATCTGCCAGTTCAGTAGCTCCTCAAGTTTTTTGGCGACCGTGCGGGTGATGTAGTCGTTGCCGCCGCCGGCAGTGGTGGGCACGATCATCCGGATCGGCTTACTCGGGTAGGCTTGAGCGAACGCCGAGCCACTGACTAGGGCGGCACAGGCTGCAAAGCACAGAGGGACAAGCAGGGTTTTTCGTCTGGTGATGGTCATGCTAGTTAATCCTAAAACTTACTGAAAAATATGCCGAGGGTGATGTGTCACGCCCTGTCCCCAAGCGACTTATCGCGGTCATTAGAATCTGATATGCGTGGCAATTCAAACCCAATCTGAGCCTTTTCCCAATGGATAAGAAAAATGGGTCTATTAGCGGCGCCCAAAGTGCCGGTAAGGTGCTCAAGCTATTGAAGATCGTCGGTGCTCGACATCCGCACGGGGTCCGGCTCAAGGAAGTCATTGCCGAAAGCGGGCAGGACCGATCCACAGCGCACCGCCTGCTGGCCTGCCTGGTCGAAGAAGGTTTTGTGCAGCGTTCGCCGATCGGCAAGGTGTATAGGCTGGACATGGAGGCGATGCAACTGGGCCTGGGCGCGGATGGTCTTGCTCCCATGGTTGAGCGCTTTCGGCCGGTGATGAAGCGCCTCGCGCGCAGTACGGGTGACACTGTTTTTCTGGTCGTGCGCAGCGGTGACCATGCCCTTTGCCTGCATCGAGAGGAGGGATCTTTCCCGATCAAAGCCTTTGTGGTTGAGCCAGGCACAAGGCGCCTGCTTGGATTCAGCTCTGTCGGGGTGGCGTTTTTGGCCAGCTTGCCTGATACACAGACGGCAAGCAACTACGGTCGGCATGTCGTGGAGTACGCAGCAATGGGGCTGCATCTGCCACGCCTAACGCAGATGGTGAAGGCGGCACGTGCCTGCGGCTTCGCCGAAACGCAGGATTTCCGTACACATGAAACCAGTGGTGTCGGTTGTGCATTCCGCCTTTCGAGCAACAGCAGCGTCGGCATTAGCATTGCCGCGATCAACTCGCGGATGCCAGCACAACGGCGGATGGAACTAGGGGCCGAACTGATGCGAGAAGTGCAACCATTGGCTTGGCGGGAGTGAAACATTCCCATATGTTGAGAACCACTTGCGAAATGATTTGCCAGCGCTTGTCCACTGCCTATGATCGTGCTCTGAACCTAGCCTGGCAGTTTGCCAACAATTTCACCCATGACCATCGAATTAACCGACGAACAGAAGATCGCCACATTTCGGGCGATGGAAGACGCTTGGCAGGCCAAGCAATGGCGCCGCTGCGCTGATTTGCTGGCCCCTGATGGCGTGCTGCAATCGATGATGCTGGAGCCGGTGGTCGGGCGCGAGGTGTTCTATGAGCGGATGGTCACGATGGAGCGGCCAAACAAGCAGGTCCGTATGCACATTCACCGTATTGGCGTGATCAATGGCGCCGTTTTCGCAGAACGCACGGATGAAATCATTGTTGACGGTATTAGCCGCACGCTACCGGTGGTCGGCATCATGGAGTTCGATGGCGCTTTCATTTCGGTCTGGCGTGAATACTACGACCGTCAGCAGCTATTGCGCGCCCGTGGCGAAAAAGTAGACTGAGTCGCAGACCCAGCATGGCTACTGCTCCCACCAAGCCGACCAACGCGTCGCTCAAAAAAATCATCAGTTTTTACTGCCGTTTTACCCCCAGCTACAGCGCGATCGGCTTCCATGCACGGAGACTATTCTGGCAGCGCATCAAGGGGGATTTCAAAGGGCAGACTTGGCTCGTCACTGGGGGCTCCGAAGGTATCGGCGGGTCGACCGCTCGCTCAGGAATAGCTGGCGGCGCAACCGTGATCTCGGTGGCGCGCGACGGCGGCAAACTCAAGGCCTTCGCGACGTCGGTGCAGGGGCCGGGCAAGCTGCTCATGGAAGTGGCGGACCTGTCATTGCAAAGCGACATCTGGGCCTTGCTGGATCGACTGGAAGCCGGTGGCACGCGGGTTGACGTGCTGATTAACAACGTGGGCATCCAGAAGCGCGACCAGATCATGACGGCAGAGGGCTTGGAGACGTCGTTTGCCACCAATATTCTGGGGCACTACTTGTTGACACGGGAGCTGCTTGCGCGAAACATATTGACCGACAAGGCCATGGTGATCGAGGTGTCTTCTGGCGGCATGTACAACCACGCCATGGTGGTGAAAGACCTGAACATCACGGGCCCAGGTTACCTGGGGGTGCGTGCGTATGGTTTGTCCAAGCGAGCACAGGTCATGCTGAGCAGCTGTTGGAGCCAGAAATACGCCGGAACCGGCAGGTCGTTCTACACCATGCACCCGGGCTGGGTCGATACAGCTGCCGTTGGGCGCTCCATGCCGCGCTTTCGCGCCACCCTGAAGTCGGTGCTACGCCAGCACTACCAAGGGGCCGACACCATCGTGTGGCTGGCCGACGCCCGGCCTCAGCAGAAGGTGGTGGGGTCGATCTGGTTCGATCGGAAAGAGCGCCCGGCGCACATCTACGCCCACACGCCAAAGTCAACGGCCACTGGGGCTGACTTGCTGGCAACTCTCGAAAGCTACGTCTTGCCCCGGGAGCGCTAGCCTGAAGGCGAGTCCCCAACGGCGGCGCCCCGTGCCGCCCGAAGCAACCAGGCCTTGAACCCGCTCAGCGCGGGCCGTTCTTCCGCTCGCTCGGGCTGCACCAGGTAATAGGCCCGGTCGCCGGGCAGCACCTGGTCGCAGGCCACCATCAGTTCACCGCGCGCCAGTTCGGGCTCGACCAACAAGCGTGGGACCAGCGCCACACCCAGGCCCTGGGCAGCGGCGGCGGCTGTCATGGAAAACAACTCGTAGCGTGGCCCGCTCAGGGCCATGGGCGCGGCCACGCCGGCGGCGTCAAACCACTGGCGCCAGGCGGTGGGGCGGGTGCTTTGCTGCAGCAGCGGCAGCCCGGCAAGTGCCTGGGGGGTGAGTGGTGCGGTTTGCCCCAGACCGGCGGTCAATGCTGGGCTGCACACCGGCACCATGTCCTCGGTCATCAAGCGTGTCGCCCGGGTGCCGGCCCAGTTGGCCACCTGCTCGGCGGTGCCGGCGTATAGGGCCGCATCAAAGGCGGTGTCGGCAAACAAAAAGGGCCGTGTGCGTGTTTCGATGTGAACGGTGAGCTCGGGGTGGGCGGCGGCCAGGGCCGGCAACCGGGGGATCAGCCAGCGCGTGGCAAAGGTGGGCACGGCCGCCAGCTGTATGCTACCGCCGGGCCCCGAGCCAGCCATCACCTCCAGTGTGTCCTGCTCCAGCCCCTGCAGCCGGCCTGCCACCTGCTGCGCGTACTCGGCGCCCCGCTCGGTCAGGGCCACGCCGTGGCGGGTGCGCTGGAACAGCGCCACCCCGACAAAACCCTCTAGCGCGCCGATCTGGCGCGATACCGCGCCCTGGGTCAGCGCCAGCTCTTGCGCGGCGCGGGTATAACTCTGGTGCCGGGCGGCGGCATCAAAACAGGCCAGGGCCTGCAAGCTGGGGATTTTGCGGCGCATGGCGAGGGCCGGGGTGGCTCAGGCTGCGGCGTATTCCCGCAGTTGCTCGATGCTGACCACTTCCAGCGCCTTGGCATGGGTGCTGGCCAGCACCACCTCGGGCGCCAGTCCGGCAGAAAAAGCTTCTTTCCAGCGCAGTGCGCACAGGCACCAGCGGTCGCCGTCTTTGAGGCCGGGAAAGCGGTATTCGGGGCGCGGCGTGGACAGGTCATTGCCGCGCATCTTGGAGAACTGCAAGAACTCGTCGGTGACCAGGGCGCACACCACATGGGTGCCGTGGTCTTCCTGGTCGGTGTTGCAGCAACCGTCGCGGTAAAAGCCGGTCAGCGGGTCAAAGGAGCAGGGCACCAGTGCGGTGCCCAGGACATTCAGGGCTTGTTGGGTCATGGTGATGGGTGGTCGTTCGTCGGGTCAGGGGGCGGGCAGCTCCACCATGATCTCGTTGCGCCGCCACATCGGCAGCGTCCACGGCGGGTCATAGCGGGCGAGCTGAGGGGCACCGATGGGGCTCAGGTTTTTGGCCTTGACCCAGGCCAGCAGTTCGGCCGTGCGCTGTTGCACGCGTGACTCGGTGTTGAAGCCGGAGTAAGCCAGCACCGCATAGTGTTTGGCCGGCACTTCCCGCACCGTTACGGCCGTGTTTTTGGGCTTGGGCAGGGTGGCCAGGGTGTAGGCGCCGGGCATCACAAAGTGCACGCGCCAGCGGTTGCCGGCCATCGGGCTGGCGGCTAGGTCTGCCGGGGCGATGGTCACCGGTGCGGTCATGGCAATTTTTTGCGACGGCGCCTCTGGCACCACCGTGACCGGCGCCGTCATGGCGATCTTGGCCGAGCTGCCAGGGTTGTCGACCGCCTGGTTGTTGCCAAAAATGAAGTCGGCGATCAGCCTAAACCCCCGGTTGGAGGCCTCGTCCATGTCGCCCTCCACCACGGTTTCCGCAATCAGAAACGGCGCGTACTGTCGCAGCTCGACCCCGCCTTCCTTAGACAGCACGGTGAACTTGGGTTCTTCAATAGCCATGGCGTTCAGTCCAGTCAAAAGCAGGGCTGCGCACAGCAGTCGGTGCAGGGTTGGGGTCATAAGGTGCTTATCCCACATAACATTAAAACGAGTTGCACGGCTAATCACTCCTGATTTTATAGCTGAACCACCAATAAATACGAGACTCAAGGCCTAATTTGGCCTGCGGTTTGGCCGGCCTACTGTGGAGATCGACAGCACCAAGAGATGTAAAAAAATCATATCTAGATGCCAATAACTCGTTTGCCTAGCTGGCCAATCCGCCACTACCATAAGGCATCTGCCCTTTTGGCATGATCTACCCCCTTGCATTATCTGGAGAACCCTATGGCCCACGCTGCTTTCAATTGGCAAGACCCTTTTCTGCTCGAGAGCCAGCTCAGCGATGAGGAGCGCATGCTGCGCGATGCCGCCGCCGACTACTGCCAAGACAAGCTGTTGCCGCGCGTGACCGAGGCCTTTCGCGCCGAAAAGACCGACGTGACCATCTTCCGCGAGATGGGCGAGCTCGGCCTGCTCGGCCCCACCATCCCCGAGGCCTATGGCGGCCCCGGCCTGAACTACGTGGCCTACGGCCTGATTGCGCGCGAGGTGGAGCGGGTCGATTCCGGCTACCGCTCGATGATGAGCGTGCAGAGCTCGCTGGTGATGCTGCCGATTTTTGAGTTCGGCACTGAGGGCCAGCGCCAAAAATACCTGCCCAAGCTTGCCACTGGCGAGTGGATCGGCTGCTTTGGCCTGACCGAGCCCGACCACGGCTCCGACCCCAACTCCATGGCCACCCGCGCCCACAAGGTGGCCGGCGGCTACAAGCTGTCGGGCAGCAAGATGTGGATCTCCAACAGCCCCATCGCCGATGTGTTTGTGGTTTGGGCCAAAGAGGTGTCCGAGGGCGGCCAAGTCGGCCCCATCCGTGGCTTTGTACTGGAAAAAGGCATGGCCGGCCTGTCGGCCCCGGCGATCCACGGCAAGGTAGGCCTGCGCGCCAGCATCACCGGCGAGATCGTGATGGAGGGCGTGTTCTGCCCCGAAGAAAACGCCTTCCCCGAGGTGCAGGGCCTCAAGGGCCCGTTCACCTGCCTCAATTCAGCGCGTTACGGCATCGCCTGGGGCGCGCTTGGCGCGGCCGAAGACTGCTGGCTGCGTTCGCGCCAGTACACACTGGATCGCAAGCAGTTCGGTCGGCCCCTGGCCGCCAACCAGCTGATCCAGAAAAAACTGGCCGACATGCAGACTGAGATTGCGCTGGGCCTACAGGGCTGCCTGCGCCTGGGCCGCATGAAGGACGAGGGCACGGCCGCGGTAGAAATCACGTCCATCCTCAAGCGCAACAGCTGCGGCAAGGCCCTGGACATCGCCCGCATGGCCCGCGACATGATGGGCGGTAACGGCATTTCTGATTCTTACGGCGTGGCGCGCCACCTGGTGAACCTGGAGGTGGTCAACACCTACGAAGGCACGCACGACATCCACGCCCTGATTCTGGGTCGGGCGCAGACGGGGATTGCGGCATTTGCCAACTGAAGCTCTATTTGCTTCCCTTGCTTGTTGCCGGCGTGAGCGTTGGTGGCGCTACGGGGTGTGGCGGGCCCGCCTCATACCGCCAAACGCGCAGAAATCGGCGGGCCCGCCACACCCCGCAGCGCTTCGAGCGGGTGGGCAGGGCAGATGAATAAGCCAAAACCCTGTAGACATCCAGCCGGCACGCAAATGGTCTGCGGTTTGTTTGGGCGCACAAAGCGTCTCGCACTCGCTGGGGAGGGTGGGGCTGGGGGGCGATTTCTGCGCGTTTGGCAGTATGAGCCCCCCGGCCCCACCCTCCTCGGCAGGCGCAAACTCTGCCAGGCATGAACGGCACCGAGCACAAACTGCATCAGGCACAAACCGAACGTATGAAAGAACAGGACGCAACCCATGACCACTAACCCCAACCAAGGCGCCCTGCCCCACATCAAGGTGTTGGACCTGTCCCGCGTGCTCGCCGGCCCCTGGTGCACCCAGATGCTGGCCGATTTGGGGGCTGATGTGGTCAAGGTCGAGCGGCCCGGTGCCGGGGACGACACCCGGCATTGGGGCCCCCCGTTTTTGCAGGATGCTCAGGGGCATGACACCCAGCAGGCTACCTATTTCACCGCCTGCAACCGCAACAAACGCTCGGTGGCGATCGATATGGCGCAGCCTCAAGGCCAGGCACTGATCCGTCAGATGGCGCTGCAGAGCGATGTGCTGGTGGAAAACTTCAAGGTCGGCGGACTGGCGCAGTACGGGCTGGACTACGCCAGCCTGAAGGCGCTGAACCCGCGCCTGATTTACTGCTCGGTCACCGGCTTTGGACAAGACGGTCCCTACGCCCCGCGCGCCGGCTACGACCTGATGATCCAGGCCATGAGCGGCATGATGAGCATCACCGGGCGTGCCGACGAGGCGCCCGGCGGCGGCCCGTTGCGGGTGGGCGTGGCGCTGACCGACCTGTTCACCGGCGTGTACGCCTGCAGCGCCATTTTGGCCGCCATCGAGGTGCGGCACCGCACCGGCGAGGGCCAGCACATCGACATGGCGCTGCTGGATGTGGGCATGGCCATCCTGGCCAACCAGGCGGCCGGCTTTTTGAACACCGGCGCCGTGCCGCAGCGCATGGGCAACAGCCACCCCAGCCTGGCGCCCTATCAAGACTTTCCCACCGCTGACGGCGCCATGCTGCTGGCGATTGGCAACGACGGCCAGTTTGCCCGCTTTTGCCAGGCTGCCGGCCACCCCGAGTGGGCGACTGACGCCCGCTATGCCAGCAACACCCTCCGTGTGCAACACCGCAGTGCGCTGATACCGGCCATGGAGGCCCTCACCCGCACCCGCAGCACCGCGGACTGGATTGCGCTATTGGAAGACAAGGCGGTGCCCTGCGGCGCCATCAACGACATCGGCCAGGCCTTTGCCGATGCCCAGGTGCAGGCCCGGGGTTTGAAGCTAAATCAGGCCCTAGCCCCCGCCATCATTGACGATACAGCTATTGAATCCATAGCAAGCGTGGCCAGCCCGCTGCGGCTGAGCGGCACGCCGCCGGTGCTGCACCGGGCCCCGCCCATGCTGGGCGAGCACACCAACGAGGTGCTGGCCGGGCTCGGGCTGGCGGCGGATGTGGTGGCAGGGTTGCGCGCGCAGGGGGTGGTGGGTTAACCGCCTGTCAGCAGCCCGCCGGTTGACAGACGAGCCTATGTGATCATAATGACCATATCGATCAATATGGAGTTAAGCATGATCACTGAAACCAGCGCCGTGGCGTTCCGGCAAAACCTGGGTGAAATGCTCAACCTGGTGCAGTACCGCAACGACAGTATCCTGATTAAAAAAGACGGCAAGCCGGTGGCGGCCTTGGTCGATGCCCGGCTGTTTGGCCGCATCCGTCAAATGCAAGAGCGCTTTGATGCGTTGTCGCAGCGCCTGGCTCAGGCTTACAGCGCGGTGCCGGCTGAGGAGGGGCTGGCAGAAATTGACGCTGCTGTGCTTGCAGAGCGGCAGGCCGTGACACCGCGCGACGCCGGCTGATGGCGGGGCTGCGCATCGTGCTCGACACCAACGTCTTGGTGTCGGGCTTGGCCTACCCCACCAGTGTGCCGGGTCGTATTGTGGGTGCATGGCGTGGCGGCCGCCTGGACGTGGTGCTGTCCCGCTACATCCTGGCTGAGTTGCTGCGCGTACTGCCTCGCCTGAACCACCGCCTGCATTGGCGCGAGGAGGACATGCTGGACATGGTTGACACGCTGGCCCTGTTGGCCGATCTGGTCGAGCCTTCTGCTGATGCCGCGCCCATGGGCGGGCCGGCTTTGCGCGACCCTGCGGATGGCCCCTTGCTTGGCACCCTGCTGGCATCTGGCGCCGACTACCTGGTCACCGGCGACAAGGACCTGCTGGTGCTGGCGCCGCACTACGCCATCGTGACGCCGGCCTGGTTTTGGACGCAGCACGGTATCGGGTAATATTCTTACCGTAAAAAGTAAGAATCAGGAGCGCGTCATGAAAATCACCAGCAAAGGCCAAGTCACCATCCCACAGGCTGTGCGCGAGCAGGCCGGCTTGCACCCGCACAGCGAGGTTGAGTTTGAGGTGCTCGCCAATGGCGACGTCGTCATTCGCCCAGTCGCTGCGCCGGCCGCCAGTGTTCGTGCGGCCTTTGAGCGGGTGCGCGGCAGTGCCAACGCCAGCCAGTTCAAGGGCATGGGCACCGACGAATTCATGGCCTTTTTGCGCGCCTGAAAGCCCCCACCGTGAACGACTTGGCCGCCCGCGAGCCGGATGCCCGTTATCTGCAGCCGGCTCAGCTGCAGGGCACACTGGTAGACAGCGGCGTGCTGATCGACGTGCTGGCCGATGACCCCACCTGGGCTGATTGGTCGCTTGAGCAACTGGACCGCTGTGGCAGCCGCGCGCCACTCATCATCAACCCGCTGATCCTGGCGGAGCTGAGCCCGCGGTTCGAGCGCGCCGCTGACCTGGAGGCCGCGTTGGCCCAGCTGCCATTGCAGCGCCAGCCGCTGCCCTGGGACGCCGCTTTTCTGGCGGGCCAGGCGTTCAAGGTGTATCGCCAGACCCATGGCCTGAAAACCTCACCCATGCCTGACTTCTACATTGGCGCCCACGCCCTGGTGGGTGGTTTGCACTTACTCACCCGTGATGCGGCCCGCTACCGCAGTTACTTCCCCAAGCTGGCTTTGGTCGCACCCTGACGGCATGGGGTACGCCGCCAAGGCCCAAGTTGACCCGATGTCAGATCAACGGATGCCGGGCTAAAAACTCTTCCGGCGATAGGGCAGGCAGCGGGGATTGCACGAAGTCCCGCCCGTTGCGGGTGATGATGTAATCGGCCCCGCAGGCCTGCGCAGCGCTCACCTGCAAGGCGTCTTCAAAATCTGACATTGGCAACCGCAGCGCCTGTATCGCGTCCTGGTGCCCGGTGGTCGCCACCCTGGCCCAGCTGAGCAAGCCCGTCACAAGCTCACGCGCCACGGCGGGATTGCGTTGGCGCTCGATCAGATAGGCCAGCGTCGCGACCGAGTGCCAGGCCACCCAGGCCTGGTGCTGCTCAACGCAAGAGCCAATCAAGGCTGAGGAGGCGGGCTCGCCCGGGCGCTGAAAGACAACATCCAAAATGATGTTGATGTCGAGCAGCAGCAACATCAGCGCAGGTGCTTGCGCAGGATGTGGGCGACACGCGCATCGCTGGCGGTAAGAGCCACAGTATTTTCAGCCGGGTCGAT
>CALPLW020000028.1 GCA_943324505.2 Comamonas sp. lk | reverse complement strand
TGGGCAGCGGCGCGGCAGTGACCGTCACTACAATCAGGAGCCATGCCAAAAAATAAGCGAGCTTTCTCATGACGCTGCTGCTGCTGGAAGCCCTGGGCGCCCTGCTGCTGCTGCTGCTGATCGTCTGGTGGACCATGTTTTCAGGGCGGGAGCGTGGCGAGCTGCCACAGCAGCCCGACAAGGACGCCCCCCCAGTGCACAGCCCACCCACAGACAAGCAAGATTAAGGCGCATGATGCAGCAGGTAGGCCAGCGCCAAGCGCAGCCTGGCGTCTTCAACTACCTCGAACACTGGAGCAGCCATCGTACTTCGCATGCGCGCATGTTGCATGTTATGCGATTACAGCAGCCGGCAAGGTACCCAACACCCTGTCCCAGGAACCGGTCACAACACCCGATCGCCCAGCGCCGGCAACTGTGCCCGGCAGGCACTCAGGCGGTCAAAGTCGAGTTCGGCACACACCACGCCGGCGCCCTCTGCCCGCTCGGCCAACAGCCCGCCCCAGGGATCAACCAAGAGGCTGTGGCCCCAGGTGCGTCGCCCGTTCTCATGCACGCCCCCCTGGGCCGCAGCCGCCACGAACGCCAAATTTTCAATGGCCCGCGACCGCAACAGAATGTCCCAGTGCGCCTGCCCGGTGCCATAGGTGAAGGCACTGGGCACCAACAGCAGGTGGGCACCTTGGTCGGCATAGAGGCGGTAGAGTTCAGGAAAACGCAGGTCATAGCAGATGCTCAAACCCACCCGCCAGAGATGGCCGTCGCGCGATGGCAGCTCAAAGCTGACTGGCTCGGCGCCGGCGCGCAGGACGGCAGATTCGTCATAACGCTCGCGGCCGTTGTCAAAGCGAAAAAGATGAATCTTGTCATAACGGCAAACCCGCTCGCCGCTTGGGGCATACACCAACGTGCTGTTGAAGACCCGGTCCACAGGGGTCGCCACTTGCTCCTTTGAGGGCAGCGCCAGGGGCAAGGTACCGCCCACGATCCACAGCCCCAACTCACGCGCGCTGGCGGCCAAAAACTGCTGGATCGGCCCCTGCCCCAAGGGCTCCTGGGCAACCAGTTTGTCGGTGTCTTTGCGCCCCAACAGACAAAAGTATTCGGGCAGGATGGCGAGTTCTGCGCCCTCGGCGGCGGCAGTGCGCAGGAGCCCCTGGGCGCTGTCCAGATTGGACTGGACGCTGGTGCCAGACACCATTTGAATCACGGCGACTTTCATTTGCTGACCTCGGGTGGGGGGGGTGGGGAGGTGTCGGGCAGCGCGCTCTTGCGATCCACCCGTCGAACGATGGGGTCGGCCCAGCTACCGTCAATTTGGAAGGCTTGGGTCGCCGCCTCCATCAAAGGTCGACGCAGGAACAACTGCGCAAGAAAGGTGCCCAAACCTACCGCCGGATTGATGACAGTTGCAATCAGTGAGGCGGTACCGGCATTGAGTTCAGGCACGACCACCGCCCGGATGGCCTGTGTTTCCAACGCCAAGTCGGCGCGTCCCTCCATCATCACGGCCGCATTGACACCTTTCATCTGCAGGTTGTTGCTGCGGGCAATGCCCTGCTCAATCGCCACGTCACCGCGCAAGTTGTCAAAGCTGAAGCCCTCGCTGAAGACATCCCGAAAATCCAGGACCAGTCGGCGCGGCAGGGTCTGCAGGCTCAGCACACCCAGTAGCTTGGCAATGCCAGGATCAGCCTTGAGAAATTGCCCGGCTTCAACATCGACCAAAAAGGCGCCACCGAGCGACGGGTAGTCGATACTGATCGGGGAGCCGAGCCAGCTCACCTGTCCCTCCATCTTGCCGCGGCCACGGCGCACCACGTCTTTCATGCCAAGCCGTCCCAACAAAAGACCGACGTCAGTCATGTCGAGCCGGAAATTCATCAAGGTACGCCGACGTTCAGACCCACCGCGGGCGGCGGGTGCTCCAGTCACGCTGGACCAGCTGCCGGTGGTGCTGAACGTGGCCTCCGGCATGATCAGGTTGAGCTTGTTGAGCCGCCATTCGCGTCCGACCCCGTCAACGGCTGCGGCACCGCCGCCACGGTTGACCGCATCAACCTCCAGCCGCCCCAGTCGCTTGCCACGCAGTGTCAACTCCTCCACCACCACGTCCAGGGCCGGAATACTGACCGGCTGCTCGCTGAGCAGGGCCTCGACGTCCGTACCGCCGCCGGGCACGATGACCAGGCGTGCAAGGCGGGCATAGACCCGCCCAGCGCCATTGCCAGTGGGTTGCCGGTACTCCAGATAGCCATTGAGCTCGCCCGCGTCCAGGTTGGCACGCCATAACAGGCCATCGCGTGAACCACCCAAGACGATGTGGCTGAAGCGGCGGCCGGCCACGGTCAGGTCGGCGGCCCGCACCGCCAGGCTGGTAGGCAGGTAGGCAGACACCGTCGGACTGAGGGCGGCGCTGCCCGAGTCGCCTCCGCCCGCGGCCAATGGCGAGCCTGCCCACTGCGACAGGGTGGCAGACCACGCGTCAATGTCAAGCACCGGCACATTGATGTTGGCCAGCACACCTGCATCGGGCATGGGTGCCGCCTCCTGTGCCGACAGACCAACGCCAATACTTCCGTGCAGCACGCGTGGCTCAGTGCCAGCCAGATCACGCACGTAGTCCACCGCCACCAAACGTCCCAGCGTCAGCGTCAGCTGATCGCGAGGGCGGGCTGCGGCGCCAGTGCCCGCCAGCTGCAGCGATTCGAAACGTAGGGGAAGGACTGTTTCAGCGCTTTTAGCCAAAGGTGCGGGCAGGCTCAAGCTCAGGCCCTGCAGCGTGCTGGTGACCAGCAAATCGGGCGGGCCCTGGCGCAGGCTCAGCACCACGGTATAGGCGGTGCTGCCACTGGCCTGTCGCGCCAGTCGGGCCAGCAGGCCCAGCTCAGGCGCCTGACGCAAACCCTCGGCCGACGCCACGCCGTTGACGCGGATCACAGTGGTTGCGGCCAAGCGCCCCTGAGCAGGGCCCTCGCCCGCCGCAGCAAGCGCCACCGTACCCCCTTCAAGCCGGGCCTCGCCGCCAAACAGGCGGGCCTGTGCTGCGGCAATGGTAAAACCGCTCTCACTGAAATTGACGCTGCCGCGAGCTCGACTTATGGGCGGGGTGTCGGGGGAAATCTGGATGTCATTGCCCGCCAGCAACACGCTGCCCTGCACCGTGGAGCGCGCGAGATTGGCCAAGGGCAGCGTCAGCTTGAACTGGTAGTCGGCATCACCAGTGGCAGTTGCTCGGGCCAGTGCGCGCCCAGTCATTGGCCCCAGCGGTGAGGCATTGACCATGGCTAGCGCCTGCGTTAGCGGGCCCTGCATCTTGGCAGACACGGTCACCACACCAAGCTTCCCCAGGTCAGACAGCAGCGCGTCGACTCGAAGGATTTGCAGCCCGGGCGTGCCCGCCACCTGAGCACGAACCCCACGCAATTGCAGCTGGTTTCGGTCAATCAGTAACTCGCCATTGAGCTGCATTAGCACCGGCCATGGCAAAGCCTGGGGGGACTGCAGCGCACGCGGGACATAGCGGTAACTGGCGTTACGGACATCCGCGCTGATTTGAAACTGGCCCTGCTTCGCGTCCAAAAATGGGAATTGCTCCAGATTGCCCTTGACGCGAACCTTAACCGCACTGGCTGTGCCTGCCGTGATCGCCTCGCGCAGGTAGTCCCGCACCGACAGTGACAGGCTGAGTGGCAGATAACGGTGCACGCGAGTGCCATCGACGCGGCTGAGTGTGGCCTGCAGGTCCAACACGCCCGGCCAACGCGATCGACCCGGCGCCAAACCCGGCTCACCGGTCTCCCATTTGATCTGCGCCTCGCCTTGCGCATCGGTGTTGCTGAACTTCAGGTTAGGCAGCTGCACCGCCAGTCGGTCACCTTCGAGTTGCCAGCGTACATCGGTCGACAGCTGGCTCAAAGGCAAGCGAGACTCCGACCACAGGCCCGGCAGCTCCAGGGCACCGTTTTCCATCGCCACACTGGCTTTGCCGCCTGCCTGGTTGACATCGAACACAATGCTGGCGCCCTGAACCCCGGGCAGTGACGCACTTGCCAGCTCCAGCTGGGTCACCTGTCCCTTGGCGCTGTAGCTGCGCAGGTCACCCAACTCGCCTTGCCAATTCAGCTGCAGAGGGCGCACCAAACCCTTTGGGGCGTGGGCCAGCAAGGCTGCGCGCAGCTCAGCGTTCAGCGGCAGCCGGTTCGCGATCTGCGCCAGTACCGCCAGATCAAGCTGGTTAGCCGTAAACTCGCCGCGCGCCGCCATCGTGCCCTGAGCGGCCTGGTGCTGAAAATCGATGTCCGACGCCGGCCAATGCAGCCCATCCTGGGTGTCAAAACTTAAAGCCTGGGCCGCCAAAGCCAGCCCGCCGGCCAGAGGCCGCCCGGTCAAGCGGCCTTGCACGGCGCGCAGTGCCAGCGGCTGCAAACCTACGCCCAAACCCACTTGGACCTGGCTAAGCGCCAGGTCGGCGACCCCACCCTGCCACTGGCCCTGCACCACATCGGCCCAGGCGCGTACAGTACCGCTGCCCCGCTGCAAATCGACCCCAAGTGCGACATACCGGCCCAGCTCAGACAGTTCAACCCGCTCAAAGGTACTGTAGAACTGGCCGTCCCAGGTCTGCCAGCGTCCGCCCTGCAATGACAACAGGGGTTGCAAAAAACGCCCGCTCACGCTGAAGCGCTCGCCCCAGACGGCTGGCGGCGTAGCGTCCAAGCGCAGCTCGTGGCGGCGCCCGACATTTCGCAATACCAGCTGCACGTGACGCAATGACAGAGTTGGCGCCCCACGCAGGTCATCGGTCCAGTCAATGCTTCCACCCTGGAACACCCATTCGCGCTGTGAAAAAAACCAGTCGAGCAAGACCTGTCCAGACGCATCCGCGCTCGAGAGATCCAGCCCTGCCACGTGAAACTTGCCGTCACGATCGCGCCGCACCTGCAACTGCGGTCGCTCCACAACCAGCTGATCAAAGCCGCGGTTCCAGACTGAGCGCGGTGACAGTGCCACCAGCACCCGAGAGAGTTGCAGCACCTGACGGCCTTGGGGATCGAGCAGTTGGACTTCACTTAACGCGAAGGAGGGCACCAGGCCATTCGACTGTGCCGTGATGGCGCCAATGCGCAGCTCAATCCCTAGCAAGCGGGTCGCCTGCGCTTCCAGCATCGGACGGAACTCGCCAATTCGCGGCACAATGACCCAATGCAGCGTGCCCCAGGCCAGCAGAAACATTAGCCATGCGCCCAGCAATAACCACAAGGAGCCGCGCGCCAAGGCTGACAGGTTTTTCAGCAATGCTGAGTGAGCAGGCGGCCGGGGAATCATCTTGACTATGAAGCTATGACAGGAATTATGACCCGGGTGCTCCTCTCTGCCCATTCGCGGTTTGCGCTGCGGGTGCGACGCAGGTATGACGCACAGCTTAGGCTGCTGCCACCTGGCCGGCCTGACCCTGCCACGCTGGCGCGGACTTATGCTGTCTTGCGGGAACAGGGGCTCGACACCAGCGCGGCCTTGCGTACCACTCGCCAGCTAGTGCTTGAGCGCCTGCTGTGCCTGGACTGCGACGCACAAGCCCCGTTGCATGACATCACCCAAGTCATGACTGAACTGGCCGAGTTCTCCCTGCAAACAGCCTGCAACCAAGTGCAGGTAGAACTGCAGGCGGTGCATGGGATGCCGATGTCCGCGCAAGGTGAGCCGGTTCCACTTTGGGTGGTGGGCATGGGCAAGCTGGGCGCGCGCGAATTGAATGTCTCCAGCGACATCGACCTGATTTATGTCTACGACCAGGACGGTGAGACCGCCGGTGATGACCAGGGGCGTGGTCGCCTCAGCAACCAGGAATATTTTGGCCGCGCCGTGCGCGCCCTCTACAGCCTGATTGGCGATACCACCGAACACGGTTTCGTGTTCAGGGTCGATCTGGCCCTGCGGCCCAATGGCAACTCGGGCCCACCGGCCGTCTCGCTGGGCGCGCTGGAAGAGTACCTGCATGTCCAGGGCCGGGAGTGGGAGCGCTTTGCCTGGCTGAAAAGCCGCGTCGTCGCCACCCTGGGGGACGTACCCGGCAGCAATGTCCTTGGCCTTCGCAGCGTGGTCCTACCATTTGTGTTCAGGCGCTACCTGGACTACGGGGTATTTGACGCACTGCGCGTGCTGCACCGGCAAATCCGCGAGCATGCGCTGCGGCGCAGTACGGGCCACCCGGAGCGCGCCAATGACGTCAAGCTCTCGCGTGGCGGCATTCGAGAGATCGAGTTCACCGTGCAACTGCTACAGGTGGTGCGTGGCGGCCAGTTTCCTGAGCTGCGAACTCGGCCGACCCTGAGCGCGCTCCCGCGCCTCGCCAAGGCTGGCCTGATGCCGCAGGCCACTGCGCAGGCTCTGGCCCAGGCCTATGTTTTTTTGCGCCAGGTCGAGCACCGGATCCAGTACTTGGACGACCAGCAGACCCATGTGCTGCCCACGCAAGACCAAGATCTGAGCTGGATTGCCCAAACCCTGGGCTGTGCCACAGCCCACCTGCTGCTGCAGCAGCTCGACGCCCATCGCGAGCTGGTGGCGCAGGAGTTTGACAAGCTGCTGGGCGGCAGCGCCGAACGGGAATGCAAGGGCTGCGGTAGCAAGACTGGCGCCAGCGCGCCTGAGTTCGACGAGTTGCTGGCGCAGCTGCCGGCTGACTTTCGGACACGGGTGGCTCACTGGCGGGATCATCCACGGGTCCTGGCGCTGCGGGAGGAATCCCGCGCCCGCCTGGTGCGGCTGGTGACACGAACCGCCCAATGGGTCGCAGAAGGCCGAGCCACCGAAGCGGCGGCGGTGCGGCTGGCAGACTGGATGGAGCCGCTGCTGCGTCGCGAAAGCTACCTGGCACTGTTGCTTGAACGACCCAATGTGCACGAGCGCTTGCTGCGCTTGCTGGGCGCGGCCCGCTGGCCTGCGCGCTACCTCTTGCTGCACCCGGGCGTGATCGACGAGCTGGCCGGCGCAGACATGCTGGGCGAGCGTTTCAGTGCGGTGGACTTCGAGTTCGAGCTCAACCACCGGCGAAATGCGCTGGCCGGAACCGGCGAAGACGACGACGAAGCGCTGCTCAACCTGCTGCGCCGCGCACACCATGCTGAAGTATTCCGCACTTTGGCGCGTGACCTGGAAGGCCGAATCACGGTGGAGCAGGTGGCCGACGACCTGAGCGCACTGGCCGAGGCGGTGCTGCGGGTGACCAGCCAATGGTGCTGGGACCGCCTAAAAACTCGGCACCGTTCGGCGCCCCAATTTGCCATCATTGCCTATGGCAAGTTGGGCGGCAAGGAGCTGGGCTATGGCAGCGACCTGGATATTGTTTTTGTATATTCCGACGACGACGAACGGGCGGGCGAGATCTATGCCAACTTGGTGCGCAAACTGATCAACTGGCTGACGGTCAAAACCGGCGAAGGCGACCTGTACGAGATCGACACCGCCTTGCGGCCCAATGGCAACGCTGGCCTGCTGATCACCACATTTGATGCTTTCGCCGACTACCAGCAGCAGCGTGGCAGCAACACCGCCTGGACTTGGGAGCACCAGGCCATGACGCGAGCACGCTGTGTGCTGGGTCATGATGACCTGCGCCAGCGCTTTGATGCGGTTCGGCAGTCGGTGATCAGTGCCCCACGGCGGGCGGCTGACCTGCAACAGGAAATTGTGGCCATGCGCGAGCGGGTGCGCAGCGCTCACCCGGTCAAAGCCGACCACTTTGACATCAAGCACAGCACAGGGGGCATGATCGACGTCGAGTTTGCGGTGCAGCACCTGATACTTTCACAGGCCATCGAGCACCCGGAGTTGCTGGAGAACGCCGGCAATATCGCCCTATTGGAACGGGCACAAGCCGCGGGTCTTCTGCCGCTGGGCGTAGGTCACGCGGCCGCCGGCGCTTACCGTGAACTGCGCCGGGTGCAACACCATGCGCGGCTCAATGAAGAATCGACCCAGCTGGCACCGGGCCAGCTGCAAGGCGAACGCGAAGCCGTGCTGGCGCTTTGGCTGGCGGTGTTTGGTCAGGGGACACCATGAGCTCTTCGGCCACCATCTGCAGGTAACATCCGCACTGTTGCCCACCGCTTACGCGGTCACCACCCCAATCTGGCTGACGAGCCGGACGGCGCCACCACACCGAGGAAACAAGATGTCCCAGCCCAAATTGATGCTTGACTACATTTATGACCACGAGCGCGCCCACCCAGATGCGGTCTACCTGACGCAACCTATTGGCGGCGGACAGGTGGTGGACTACACCTGGGCTCAGACCCTGGACCAGGCTCGACGCATGGCCGCACACTTGCAAAGCCGTGGCATGGAGCCCGGTGCCCGTATTGCCATCCTGTCCAAAAACAGTGCTCATTTCATCATCACCGAGCTGGCGATCTGGATCGCCGGCGGCACCACGGTGGCAATCTTCCCGACCGAAACCGCCGACACCATCCGCTATGTGCTGGAACACAGCGGCGCCAGCCTGCTGTTTGTGGGCAAACTCGACACGTGGCAACAGCAGACCCCGGGCATTCCGGCCGGCCTGCCCTGTATCGCGCTGCCGCTGTCGCCGCCGACCACGTTCGAGACCTGGGACGCGATCATTGCGCGCACCCCGCCGGTCACTGGGCGCCCGGCGCGGACAGCCACAGACCTCGCGATGCTGATCTACACCTCGGGCTCGACCGGCCAGCCCAAGGGCGTGATGCACAGCTTCGAGCGAATTACTGCCGCGAGCCTTGGCATCGTGAACGAGATCAAAAGCCGTGTCGGCGCTGAGCGGCACAACCGGGTGCTGTCTTATCTGCCGCTGGCCCATGTGTTTGAGCGTGCCTGGGTCGAGTGCGGCTCGTTGGTGGATGGCAACACCCACTTGTACTTTGCCGAGTCCCTTGACACCTTTTTGCAGGACCTTAACCGAGCCCGCCCCACCACTTTTATTTCGGTACCTCGGCTCTGGCTCAAGTTCCAGCAGGGGGTGTTCAGCAAGATGCCACCCAAAAAGCTCGATCGGCTGCTGAGCATCCCTTTCCTGGGCCGCATGGTCGGGCGCAAGGTGCTCAAGGGTCTTGGCCTCGACCAGGCCCTGCTTGCCGGCAGCGGCTCGGCGCCGATCCCCGCTGAGCTGATCAGCTGGTACCGCCGGCTCGGGCTAAACCTGTCTGAGGGCTACGCCATGACCGAGGACTTTGCCTATTCCCACAACTCAACAGATGCGATCAATGCACCAGGGTACGTGGGCGTGCCGATGCCAGGCGTACTGGTCCGACTGAGTGCAGAAGGCGAGGTGCTGATCAAATCACCCGGCCAGATGGTGGGTTACTACAAGCGGCCCGACCTGGACGCCGAATGCTTTACCACCGATGGTTTCTTTCACACCGGCGACCGTGGCGAGATCCGGGCTGATGGCCTGCTCAAGCTGACTGGCCGCGTGAAGGAGTTGTTCAAGACCTCCAAGGGCAAGTACGTGGCGCCAGCACCAATCGAGAACCGACTCAACGCCCACCCGTTGGTGGAGCAAGCGCTGGTGTCGGGGGTGGGCCAGAGCGCGGCCTATGCCTTGGTGGTGTTGGCCGAGGACCTGCGACCCAAACTAGGCGATGCCGCGGAGCGAGCCAAGGTACAACAGGAGCTCGGCGACTTGCTGCGCGATGTGAACCAGGCCGTGGCCGACTACGAGCAACTGCGAATGATCGTGGTGGCGCCACAAGCTTGGACCATAGAAAACGGGATGCTGACCCCAACCATGAAGATCCGGCGCAGCCGGATCGAGGCTGAGTTCGAGGCGCAACTGGCGCACTGGTACACCAGCCAGGGCCCGGTGCACTGGGCTTGATACGCCGTCAGCCCGGCCGAGCTCGGCATTCCCGGTTTGACCGGGAATCCACGACTTGCCACCTCTGACACTGGTCAAGGCGGCGCCGGTCCAAGCGACTGCGCTCGTGTCCCCCAGACACAGGTGCCCTACGGGCTCCTGTGTCTTCCTCCTTGACCTCGCTCCGCCGCTCGGCCCGTCACCACCTTGACAGCCCTCGCACGCAAGCACCGGGACCTCGCATTCAGGTATTGCTTCTAACCCGACCAAGCAGGGGATGGTGTGCCTGCTGCAGCAAGGTAAATGGGGGAGCCCGCAGGGCGGAGGACACGAGCGGAAGCAGGCACGCCGTCCCCGCCAACGCCAAAGGCAAGACCAAATATCAGACCAAACAGGCGATACTGCCTCGCGCGGCCAAGTGGCAACTCAGCGGGCGTCACCGACACCAAAACGGCGCCACTCGGTGACCGGATCATCATGCCGCCGGCGCACGGCTTGGCCATTCACCTCCGGGCTGCCGCTCGCTAGCGGAATCACCGCGCCAGCACGGGCAAACAGCGGCAGCCGCGCCAAGGGGGCCGTTACGGTATGCCACTGGCCGGCATCGAAGCGTTCACCAGTGTCAAAGTCGTACCAGGCTGACGGCCCGGCCGGTAGGTAGACCCGGCGTGTGGTGTCGCCGGCCTGCACCACGGGTGCTACCAACAGTGCGTCGCCGAGCATGAAATCGTCACAGTCGGCAAAGCAGGCCTCGTCGTCTGGAAACTCGAAAAAAGTGGGGCGCAAAATTGGCTGGTGCAGCGCGCTGGCTTGCTCAAACAATTGCCAGAGGTATGGCAGCAGTGTGTAGCGCAGGCGAATCGCCGCCGCCACGTGCGCCGTGACCTCGGGGTGAAGCCAGGGCACGTTGGTGGCGCTACCGGGCTTCCAGGAGTTCATGACCATGCGCGGGTTCAGGCAGCAGGCCTGCACCCAACGCACAAACAGCTCGGGCCCGGGCGAAGGCCCGTAAAAACCGCCAACGTCATGGCCAATATTGAACAGGCCAGAGAGGCTCATCTGCAGCCCGGTGCGGATGTTCCAGCGCAAGTTCTCCCAATTGGTGCTGTTGTCGCCGGACCAACTTTGCGCATAGCGCTGCACGCCCGGTGGCCCACCCCGGCTGACGCTGAACACGGGCTCGGAGGACGCATGCGGCAGCCGGTGTCGGGCCTGCGCCTCGAAGCTGGCGCGCGTCATCAGCAAAGCGTGCAGTGGGCGGGCGCGGTGCATGGGCAGCGGCTGGCCAAAGCCCGCACAGCTGGCGCCATCGTCCATGATGGCGTACTCGTTGTTGTCGTTCCAGGCGGCGTCAATGCCGAAATCCAGCACCTGCCGCTGCAGGCTGGCCTGCCACCAGGCTACCACCGCCGGGTTAGAAAAATCCAGGTGGGCGCCGACGCCATCCCAGAACTGCTCGACCACCGGGGCGACGCTCACAGCGTCCTGGATGAAGCCGTCCTGGGCAAGAACTTCATCCCAGGCCGGGTGATCGTCAAGCAGGCAGGGCTTGACGTTGGCCACCAGCCGCATGCCAGCCTCATGGAACCGCGCATTGAGCGCCTTCGGGTCAGGAAACTTGTCGTGGTTCCAGGTGAACACATAGCGGCGCTTTCCGCGTGAAGAATAGCCCGAGCCGTAATGGAAAGCCGAGCAGGGAATCGCCTCTGCCTCGATCCGGTCAATGAAAGTATTGAGCTGCTCCTGGGCGTCGGGCGCGTCGGCCAGACCCATGGCGGTCTGGGCGTAACCGAGCGACCAGCGCGGCGGCAGGTGAGTGCCCCCGATCAGGCGCACAAACTGGGCGATCACCGCAGCTGGCGTGGCGCCGGTCATCAGGTAGTAATCCAGGTCGCCGTCGTCAATGTCGACATAGCGGTAAAAGTCGTGGTAATTGTCGTGCTCGCAACCGAGGTCAAAGGTGCAGGTGCTCAGCGTGTCGTAATAGAGCCCGTACCAGTGGCCGGTGGGGGCGCGGGTCATCACAAACGGCCAGTGCTTGTAGAGTGGGTCGCCTTGTTGCGGGTCGTAGCCCAGCGCATCAAGCGCGATAGTCCGCAGCCGCCGCCCATGCAGATTGAGAGGGCCGGTCTTGTCGCCCAGGCCGTAATAACGATCCGCCCGGTCACGCTGCAGGTAGTGCCGAACTGAGCCGGTGCGCGGGCTGTGCAGGTAGGCCGAGCTGTTCCGGTCAGCCAGCAGCGGGCGACCTTGTCCGTCGTGCCAAGTCAAGGCCAGCGGGTCCAGCCGCACCGTGACCGATAGCGCTTCGGTGGCCAGCGTCAAGCCCTTGGCCGTTTGGTTGAACTGGGCTGGAGGGCGCGAAAAGCCGCTGAGGTCGTCGCGCAGGCGACCCTCCCAGGCCACGTCCTGAATAGCCGCAGCGGTGCCGGCCGCGGCACTTTGTGGCGCAATCGCCCAAGTGCGCGGTTCGCGGTAACCGGCGCTAGGCCGATGACGCACCCGCACCAGGGTCGGCTCCAGCACATCCAGCTGAAACTGGGCACCATCGGGCAGGCTCAGGCGGGCGCCGTGTGCGTCAACAGAGGCAATTTGGGTCGGTCCAAACGGGGTGGTCATGATTTACAGCCTCTGGCCATTGGCATCAAAGCAATGCAGATGCAACGCCGGCAGCCCCAGGGCGACGGTGTCACCCGGGCGGAGCATGGTCTGACCCGGGGCCACCAGCTCAAACGGGGTATCGACGCCGACGGTTCCGCGCAGCACACTGCTGGCGCCCAGCTGCTCGACCTGGGTCACGGTCAAACGGACAGGGCCGTCAGTCGCTGCTTGCGCATGCTCCGGCCGCACGCCAATCGTATGGCTACCCGCTGGCAACGCAGGGGCGGCGGCATGGCCAGCAACCAGCCCCGCCGGCAAAAAGTTCATGCGGGGGCTGCCGATGAAGCCAGCGACAAAGGTGTTGCATGGCCGGTTGTAAAGTTCAAGCGGAGCGCCAATCTGCTCCACCCGGCCAGCGCGCAGCACCACAATTTTGTCGGCCAGGGTCATGGCCTCGACCTGGTCGTGCGTGACGTACACCATGGTCGCCCCCAGCCGGGCATGCAGTTCACGCAACTCTGCACGCATGGACACACGTAGCTCAGCGTCCAAATTGGACAGTGGCTCGTCAAACAGGAACAAGCGAGGGTCGCGCACGATGGCGCGGCCAATCGCCACGCGCTGCCGCTGACCGCCCGAGAGCTGGGTCGGTTTGCGTTGCAGCAGGTCTTCGAGCCGCAACAAGCGCGCGGCATCCTGCACCTTGGCCTGGATTTGTGGCCGTGGCACCTGCAGGTTCTCCAAACCGAAGGCCATGTTGTCGTAAACGCTCATGTGCGGGTAGAGCGCGTAGCTCTGGAACACCATGGCACAGCCGCGCTGGGCAGCACCGATGTCATTGACCACCTGCCCGTCGATGCGGATGTCGCCCGCACTGGGCGTCTCCAGACCTGCAATCACCCGCAGCAGGGTGGACTTGCCGCAGCCCGAGGGTCCGACAAACACCACAAATTCACCATGGCTGACCGCCAGGTCGATACCGTGGAGAACCTTGGTGCGGTCAAAGGTCTTGACAATGTTGGCAAGTTCAAGCGTGGCCAATGGGGGTACCTCTGGGACAGTTCGGGCTACTTGACACCGGCACTGGCAATGCCGGTGGTGATGTACTTTTGCAAAAAGGCAAACACCAGCGTGATGGGGACCAGCGTGATCACCGTCATCGCCAGCAGATAGTGCCACTGGGTGTTGAGCTCGCCCTGAAAGGAGTTGAGCGCGAGCTGCAGGGTGAAGTACTCTGAGCGCGACAGCACGATCAGCGGCAGTAAAAAATCATTCCAGCGCCACATCACCGAGAAAATGGCCAACACCGCCAAGGCCGGCGCCGACAGCGGCAGGATGATCTTCCAGTAAATGCGCCACTCGCTGGCGTGGTCCATGCGCGCAGCCTCCAACAGCTCGTCGGGAATGGTCAGCATGTACTGGCGAAGCAAAAATACCCCGGTTGGCGTGGCAATGGCCGGCAAAATCACCCCCCACAAGCTGTTGAGCAGGCCGACTGAGTTGATCACCAGAAACACTGGCACCAGGATGATGGTGGGCGGAATCATCAGGGTGGCAATGATCAGCAAAAACACCGCTTTTTGGCCGCGAAACTGGTACTTGGACAGGGCGAAAGCCGCCATCGAATTAATCAGCAATGTCAGCAGCGTCGCCACTACCGTGATGAACACGCTGTTCCACAAATAACGGCCGAAACTGAATTTGGCAAACAGGTCGGTGTAATTGCCCCAGGCAAAAGTCAACTCATTAACCGGTTTGCGGTCGTTGATGTTGACTCGAATCTCCTGCTGCGGCTGCACCGGGTCGACCAGCGTGGCCATGATGCCAATGCGCCGAACCTGCGCCATCTCGCGCAGACTGCCATCGGTCTGGCGCACGGTGAACAGCGGCAGCGGTTTGTCATAACCGGTCACCTGCACCGTCTTTTGGCTGTAAGGCAGAAAGGAGGGTGGGAACTGGCTCAACGCACTCTCGGTCTTGAGTGACGACATCAACAGCCAGACGATGGGGGCGAACAGCGTGAACAGGCCAACGCCCAGGTACAGATAGCTGAGCCAGTCGGTCCAGTCCAAGCGTTGCCGGCCACGGGTGCGGGTGAGAAAAGTGAGGGCGCGCATCGGTCAGTATTTGGCCAGCTTACCGGGCCTTTTGGCCGGCTGTGCTGGCCCGGGTCAACCGCAGCTGGGCCAGGGTCAAAGCAATCAGGCCTAAAGCCAGCAGCAGCGAGGCCGCTGCGGCCAGGCCGTACAGGTGAATCTGCTCGGCAAAGCCAGTTTGGTAGATGAATTGCACGATGAAGGTGGTGGCCGAGCCCGGGCCGCCGCCCGTCAGCACAAACACCTCGTCAAAAATCTGTACTGCCCGGATCAACGCCAGCACCAGCACCACAATCAAATTGGGCATCAGCAGGGGTAGCGTGATACGGCGCAGGGTACGCCAGGGGCTGGCCGCGTCGAGTTGGGCCGCCTCGTACATGTCTCTCGGAATGGCCTGCAGCCCCGCCAGCAAAATCAAGGTGTAAAACCCCATGTGGGCCCAGATCGAGACAAACACGGTCCAGAAGAAGGCCCAACCAGCATCGAGCAGCCAGTCCACCGGCGACGCGCCAGCGGCCAGCAGGCCGGCATTGAATACGCCCTGGCTTTGCAGCAGCCATTTCCAGATCAGCGCCACCACCACCGGCGACAGCAGAACCGGGTAGAAAAAAACGCCACGCCAGAAACCGCGGCCGATGATCCTGCGGTTGAGCACCAGCGCGGTCAGCAGCGACAGACCGACCATCAAAACCACCTGGATCAGGCTGAAGCGGATGGTGTTGAAGATGGCGCGCCAGAAAACGTCTTTGCGGCAGCTCTGAATGTCAAAGTAGTCACGACACTCCAGCAGGATCGCGAAGTTCTCGACCCCGGTGAAAGGCCGCTCCAGCGGCATCAGCTTGACGCCGCCGGTGGTGGCATACACCAGGTTGATCAGGATCGGCAAAAAGGTAAACAGGCCGAACACCAACAGGTTCGGCCCGACAAACAACCATCCTAACCGCGACAGGCCAAGCCAGCGTTGGCCGACCCGAAACAGCGGCTCGAACAGGTTAAAAAAGTAGCCGCAGAGGCGGACTGCCAGGTGCAAGAAGTTTACTTCTGCGCCTGCTTGACCGCGTCGGCCATGTCGGCGCCGATCTTGGTCATGGCTTCGTCACTGCTCATCTCACCCACGATGGCCTGGGTCACGCGGGCCACGGTGGGCAGCATGATGGCGCGGTTGAACTTGTAGCCCTGGAACTGATACGCCACGGGAGACAGGCTGGCCACGCCGGCACTGAAACTCGCCAACGCGGCGCGAGCTGCCGGGGTGGCACCAGGGTAAGGCACGCCTTTCTTGGCCAGACCGGCGTGGGCCGGAATGTTCTCGGTCTTGCCGGTGAACTCAGCGTAATTGGCCTCTGAGGCGATGAAGTCCAGGAACATGCCCACTTCTTTGGGCGACTTGCTGGTCTTCAGCGCCACCCAGGCAGCACCGCCTGGAATGCCAGAGCAAGCGACCGGCCCGCAGGGGTTGGGGACCGCCACCCAGTCAAAGGCGTTGCCGATGTCTTTTTGCAGGCGGTTGATCTGCCAGGAACCCGAGAGAACCATGGCAACACGGCCATTCTTGAATTCGCCAATAGAGTCGGCGTAGCTGGAGCCGCCAGAGCCGGCCCACACCTCTTTGAGCATGGCGCCGTCCTTGTGCCAGGCCACAAACTTGTTGACTGTGGTCTTGTAGCCGTCATCCAGCACCAGGTCGCCCTTGGCGTCAAAGATTTTGGCGCCGTAGCTGATAGCGGGGCCAGCGAAGCGGTGCCCGGAGCGGTCCCAGGCCAGGGCAGCCGGAGTCTGGGTGGCTTTGCTCACCTTGCGCGCAGCCTCCACCCACTCATCCCAGGTCGCCTTGGGGCCGGGCAGCGCCACCTTGGCCTGCTCAAAAAGGGTCTTGTTGACATAGGGGCCCGTCATGGTCAGCTGCGACATGAAGCCGTAAATGCCTTTGTCGGTGGCTGTAGGGCGCAGCCAGGGCAGGGTAGCGCCAAAATTCGCCTCCCAATAGGCCCGGTCTTTCACATGCGCCGAGACGTCCAGGTAATACTTGGACAAACCACCCAGATCGGTCACCCGGGCAATGTCCGGACCCTGGCCCGCCGCCAGCTGCACCGGCAGTTGCTCGACGATCGTCTTGTAGGGCACCACATCGATCACCACCTTGGTGCCGGGGTTGGCCGCCTCGAAGCGCTTGGCCTGCGCCGCAGTGACATCACACTCGACGCCGTCTTGGTAGCACATGACCCGGATCTCGGCGGCCTGCGCTGTCAGCGACAGGCCCATCAATGCGGCTGCAGCCGCGGCGATACCGGTTTTGGAAATAGAGGTCAACATGGCTTGAGCTTTCAGAAAATGGGGGTGAAGACACGCTGGAATGGTAGGGCAAAACGCGGCTGGCACACTCATGGTTTTCACCAACCCAGTTACCCATGCCACTTTCTGATGTCCCCAAGGTGTCCGCCGCGCCCGGCGACCTACTGCCAGACTTGCTTCGATCGGACAGCGGAACAATCATCGACCAGGCGGACCAATGGCCTGCGCGACGTGCGGAAATTGCCGCCCACCTGCTGCCGCTGGCCTACGGCCCGCTGCCACCGACACCAAGCCGGACCGACAGTGAGCTGCTGCACGTGGCCACGGTGCGGCAGCTCGGCGGAGCGCAACTGCTGTCCTGCCGCGTCAGGCCGCTCGGCATGGACAGTTTCATGCTGCGGGTGTTTGTGCCACCTGGCACCCAACCCTGCCCGGTTGTGTTGAGCGGCGACGGTTGCTGGCATTACGCGAACGACGAGGTCATCGCGGCCGTGCTGGCGCGTGGCCTGGTGTTCGCACAATTCAACCGGGTCGAGATCGCGCCAGACCCGCAGATTCCCGCCGGCAGCTGGCCACCCCATGCCGCGCTGGCCAGCTGGGCCTGGGGCTATCACCGCGCCATTGACGCCCTGCTGCAGGGGCGCAAGCAGTCCAACCAGGTCGCGCTTGGGCGCATAGACCCGCAGCGCATCGCCGTGGTAGGCCATTCTCGCGGCGGTAAGGCGGCACTGCTGGCTGGCGCCACAGATACCCGAATTGCCCTCACCAGCGCCAATAATTCAGGCGCCGGCGGCGCAGGCTGCTTCCACTGGCTGGGGCCAGGGGCAGAAAGCCTGGCCGATATCACAAGCGCTTTTCCGCACTGGTTCGCGCCGGCCCTGGAACAATTTGTCGGACGCGAGCAGGCGCTACCCTTTGACCAGCACTTCCTCAAAGCCCTGATCGCACCACGCGCCCTGCTGACCACCGAGGCACTGGACGATGCCTGGGCCAACCCGCAGGGCAGCTGGCTGACACACCAAGCGGCGCTGGCGGTTTACAAGCTGCTCGGTGTACCAGCGCAGCTGGCCATGGTCTGCCGGCCGGGCGGGCACGACCACAGTCTGGCCGACTGGCACACACTGCTAGACTTCTGCGATTCGTTTTTTAGCGGGCAAGCGCGCCCGCGCGGACTGGACGTCACGCCGTTTCCTGACCTGCCCTGAGCCGGACGGACGCGCAGACGGAATTGCCGCCATCACGCGTCGCCCACACCCCACTCCGCCTGAGCACCTTGACCACTATGCGTTCTGCCAAACCCTTCTACTTGCTGTTGCTGATCCTGGCCGCTGTGGCCGTCGCCGGAGCCGCCGCCTACTGGCTGAGCCGCCCCAAAGCTGCACAGCAACCATCGGTGCCACCTGCACCAGTTGCAGCGCGACCCGCCCTGACCGTGACCAGCACCCGCGCCCAAAGCGGCGCCCTGCCGATCAAACTCAGTGCCAACGGCAATGTGGCCGCCTGGCAGGAGGCCAGCATTGGCGCCGAAATCAGCGGCCTGCGACTGGCTGAGGTGCTGGTCAACGTGGGCGACGTCGTGCAACGTGGCCAGGTGTTGGCCCGGTTTGCCACCGAGGCGATTCAATCTGACGTGGCGCAGGCGCGCGCGGCTGTGACCGAGGCCGACGCCAACGCCCAGGAGGCCAGTGCCAATGCCGACCGGGTGCGCAAGCTTCAAAATACCGGCGTCTTCAGTGGCCAGCAGATCAACCAGTACCTGACGGCCGAGCAGACCGCCAAAGCCCGGGTTGAGTCAGTCAAGGCCGGGCTGGCAGCGCAACTGCTGCGACTGCAGTACGCCGAAGTGCGCGCGCCCGACGGTGGCGTCATCTCGGCGCGCCTGGCCACGGTCGGGGCCGTAGTGGGCGCGGGCACCGAGCTGTTCCGGCTGATCCGGCAGGGCCGATTGGAGTGGCGCGCCGAGGTAGGTTCGGTCGAGCTCGCCCGCCTTCGACCCGGAACCACGGTAACGGTGTTGGCCGCCAGCGGCAGTGAACTCAAGGGCAGGGTGCGCATGGTGGCGCCAACGGTCGACCCGCAAACCCGTTCCGGCCTGGTCTATGTGGACCTGCCAAGCCAGAGCGGCAGCGCAGGCAGTTTCAAGGCGGGCATGTTTGCACGCGGCGAGTTCGACCTGGGCAACTCGCCCGCGCTGACCGTGCCGCAACAGGCCGTAGTGGTGCGCGATGGCTTCAGTTACGTGTTCCGGCTGAATGCGGACCAACGCGTGAGCCAGCTCAAAGTGCAGACTGGCCGGCGGATCGGCGAGCGGGTTGAACTGCTCGAAGGCGTTGGCGCCGAGGCTCTGTTGGTGGCCAGCGGTGCGGGTTTCCTGAACGATGGGGACCTGGTCAAAGCGGCGCCGGGTTCAGCAACAAATCCGGCCTCAGCCCTTGCAAACCCTGATATGCCCGCTACGAAATAAGGAGCAGTCATGAACTTCTCCTCGCTCTCGATCAAGAACCCGGTGCCGGCTGTTCTGCTGTTCGTGCTGCTGACACTGGCCGGCCTGCTGGCTTACCGCGCCAGCGTGGTGCAGGATTTCCCTGACATTGAACTGCCGATCGTCACCATCAGTGCCCCGCTCGCCGGCGCGGCACCGGCGCAGCTGGAGACCGAAGTCGCGCGCAAGCTGGAAAACTCGGTGGCGACGCTGCAGGGTGTGAAAAACATCTACACCAAGGTGCTCGATGGCGAGGTGACGGTCACCGTCGAATTCATCCTGGAGAAACCGATCTCTGACGCCGTCAACGACGTGCGCGACGCGGTGGCCCGGGTGCGGGCCGACCTGCCGGCCGAGCTGCGCGACCCCTCGGTCACCAAAGCCTCGACCGCCGGTCGCGTGGTCCTGACTTTTACTGCAGCGGCGGCAGCCGCCTCCGCCACTACCGGTAGCCAACTCGACACGCAAGACCTGAGCTGGTTCGTCGACAACACCGTGGCCAAGCGACTGCTGGCAGTACCGGGCGTGGGTGCCGTCAAACGCATGGGCGGTGTGACCCGTGAGGTGCGGGTTGAGCTCGATGCCGCCCGCATGGCAGCCTTGCAGGTGTCGGCCGTCGACGTGTCGCGCCGGCTGCGGCTGGTGCAGCAGGAGGCGCCGGGCGGGCGCGGCGACATCAGCGGCGCCGAGCAGTCGGTGCGCACCATCGGCACGGTCAAGACCGCCGCTGAGCTGGCACAGCTCGAGATCGGCCTGGCCGACGGCCGCCAGATCCGGCTCGGTGATGTGGCGCGGGTGCTGGACACGGTGGCCGAGCCGCGCGCGCTGGCCACGCTGGACGGCCGGGAGGTGGTGGGGTTTGAGGTGTTTCGCACCAAAGGCGCCAGCGAGGTGACCGTGGCCAGCGGCGTGCGGCTGGCAGTGGCCGAGTTGCAGGGCCGCTTCCCGCAAGTCCGGCTGACGCAGGCCATCGACAACGCCGCCCCGGTGGCCGAGAACTTCCGCGGCTCGATGGAGCTGCTGTACGAGGGTGCTCTGTTGGCGGTGCTGGTGGTGTGGTGGTTTTTGCGCGACTGGCGCGCCACCCTGGTGGCGGCGGCGGCGTTGCCGCTGTCGGTGATCCCGACCTTTCTGGGCCTGCAGTATTTTGGCTATACCCTGAACACGGTCACGCTGCTGTCGCTGGCGCTGGGGGTAGGCGTACTGGTCGATGACGCGATTGTCGAAATCGAAAACATCGAACGCCACCTGCGCATGGGAAAAACGCCGTATCAGGCTTCGATGGAAGCGGCCGACGAGATCGGCATGGCGGTGATTGCCACCACTTTTGCGCTGGTGGCGGTGTTTTTGCCCACCGCCTTCATGGGCGGCGTGCCGGGCCTGTTCTTCAAACAATTTGGCTGGACCGCGGTGCTGGCCATCCTGGCCTCGCTGATGGTGGCCAGGCTGCTCACACCCATGATGGCGGCTTAC
>CALPLW020000027.1 GCA_943324505.2 Comamonas sp. lk | reverse complement strand
CCTGATCGTGGGCGACTTGTCCTTCATCTCGCAAACACTGGTGCTGCCGGCTTTGGTGCCGCTGCTCAAACCGGGGGCCGGACTGCTGATGCTGGTCAAACCCCAGTTTGAGTTGCAGCCGGGCCAGGTGGGCAAGGGCGGCATTGTGCGTGATGCGGGTCTGTACCTGCTGGTGGAGCAGCGGCTGCGCGATTGTTGCGCCGCGCTGGGCCTGCAGGTGTCTGCGTGGTTCGACTCGCCCATTGATGGCGGCGACGGCAACCGCGAGTTCTTCATGTGTGCCCACCGCGTGGGCGACCCGATACCCGGGAGTTAGTTCACCATGAACGTCATGTCCAAAACACCCCTGAGCCTGGAATTTTTTCCAGCCAAGACACAGGAAGGTGAAGCGAAGCTGCGCCTGGCGCGCCAGCAACTCTATGTCTTGCAGCCCAAATTCTGCTCGGTCACTTACGGCGCCGGCGGCTCGACCCAGGCTGGCACCTTCCAGAGCGTGCGCGACATTCTGGCCGAGGGGATGAGTGCGGCCTCGCATTTTTCATGCATAGGCGCCACCCGCGACTCGGTGCGCCAGCAACTGCTGGCCCTGCGCACCATGGGCGTCCAGCGTCTGGTGGCGCTGCGCGGCGACCTGCCGGCCGACCATGGCGGTGGTGGCGAGTTCCAGTACGCCAGCGATCTGGTGGCCTTTATTCGGGCTGAGACCGGCGCGCACTTCCACATCGAGGTGGCCGCCTATCCGGAGATGCACCCGCAGGCGGCAACGCCCAATGCCGACCTGCAGGCCCTGGCCGCCAAGGCGGGGGCCGGTGCCAATTCGGCGATCACCCAGTATTTTTATAACGTTGACGCCTACTTTCGCCTGGTGGACGAGGCGCAGGCGCTGGGCCTGACGCTGCCGATCGTGCCCGGCATCCTGCCCATCATCAACTCGGCACAGCTGATGCGCTTCAGCGAGGCCTGCGGTGCCGAGATTCCGCGCTGGCTGCGGTTGCGGCTGCAAGCCTTCGACGACGACAGCGCCGCCGTCCGGGCCTTTGGCCTGGATGTGGTCACCGATTTGTGTGAGCGCCTGCTCGCCGGCGGTGCGCCCGGCCTGCACTTCTACACCATGAACCAAAGCGCCCCGACTCTGGAGATATGCCGTCGGCTCGGGCTGCTGCCCAGCGGGTCAGCGGCGGGCACCGACCGCGCGACCACCGCGCTGGCCCTGGCATAGGCGGGTGACTGGTGCCGTGGGTTAGGCCCGTGCGTCGCCCCAGCGCAGCGGGCTGGTGTCGTCGCCCCGGTAGAGGGTGTCACCATGGCGGTCCACGCAGTAGTCGGGTGAGACAATCATTTCGGTGAAGCGCATGTCTGCGGCGATGCGGGTGTACTCAAACAAAATGCTGCGCACCACCCGCGCGCCGGTGCGGATGTGGCTGCCGTGGCCAATCCAGCAAGGACCGGTGATGGTGGCGCCAGGCTCGATGCGAACGCTCGAGCCGATGTACACCGGCCCCTCAATCTTGATCTGGTCCCAGGCCACCGAGGTATTCAGGCCGACCCAGACGCCGGGCCGCACCTGGCGCCCGGGCATGTTCATCTGCGCCACCTCGCCTCGCAGCACACGCTGTAGCACCGACCAGTAGTCGCTGACGCGGCCGATGTCGATCCAGTTGAAAGGGCGGTTTTGTACATAAAACGGCAGTTGTTGCGCCACCAGCTGGGGAAACAGTTGCGAGCCGATGTCGTACACCTGGCCCGGCGGAATCAGCGCCAGCGCAGCCGGCTCAAAAATGTAGATACCGGTGCTGGCCAGCGTCGAGCGGGCCTCAGCGGGCTTCGGCTTCTCCTGGAACGAGATGATGCGGCCATCGGTTTCTGCTAGCACGATGCCGTAGTTCGGTACATCGGCCAGCGGCACGTCCATGGCGACCAGGCTGGCCATCGCCCCTTTGGCCTTGTGCTCGGCGAGTGCTGCGGTGATGTCCAGGTCAATCAGCGCGTCGCCGCACAGCACCAGCGTGGTCTCGTCAAAGAAGCCGCTGAAATCCTGGATCCGGCGCATGCCACCTGCCGAGCCCATCGGCCGCGGCAGGACGTCGCCGTGGTCGCGCACGCCCTCGTAGCTGTAGCCGATCTGCACGCCCCAGCGGTGACCGTCGCCAAAATATTCTTCAATCTTCTGGTGGTGCCAGGCCACGTTGACCATGATCTCGGTCACCCCGTGGCGGGCCAGGTGCTCGATCAGGTACTCCATCACCGGCTTGCCCAAAATCGGCACCATCGGTTTGGGCAGGTCGCGCGTCAGCGGTCGCACCCGCGAGCCCTGACCGGCGGCCAGAATCATCCCCTTGGCCATTGCTATCCTCCGTTGTCCACCGCCCAGGCGGCGTGTTCGTCTTGCGCCAGTTTAGCCACCAACTGTGGCAGTGCCGCTTGCAAAGCGGCTTTGAGGGTGTGCGGCGGGTTGATGATGAACACACCGCTGGCCGGCAGCCCCGGACGCTGCACCTCACCCGCTTCGTCGGTCGTCAATTTGCTGGATTTCACCGTCAGGTTGGCGTTGAGCCAACTTTTGCCGGCGCGTGTGGCCAGGGTTTTGAGTTTGCGCGGCACGTCGTGCGCCTCTGGGCGCGGAATCAGCGGGTACCACACCATGTAGGTGCCGGTGGCAAAGCGCGTCAGGGCATCGTCCACCATCACTGGCACCCGCGCGTAGTCGCTTTTAATCTCATAGCTCGGGTCGCACAGCACCAGCGCCCGGCGCGCCGGCGGCGGCAAAAACTTTTTCAGGCCCTCAAAACCGTCTTCTCGCAGCACCGCCACCTGGCGTCCGGCGTCAAGCTGGGCGATGTTGGCGCTCAGCGTTTTGGCATCGGTCGGGTGCAACTCAAACAGCTTGAGCTTGTCGCGATCGCGTAGCAGGTGCTGGATGATGAACGGCGAGCCCGGGTAAACGCGCTGGCTGGGCTTGTTGTTGAAGCCGGCCACCAGGTCCAAATAGTCCTGCAGGATTGGCGCAGGCACTTCTGCTACTTTAGTAATAGCAGACTTTCCTTTACTGGCGAGGGCTAGCGCCGGTTTTTCCTCAGAAAGAAGGCGCAAAAAGCCGTTGGCTGCCTCACCACTGGTCTGAGCGTAGTCGCCATCCAGCCGGTACAGGCCGGCGCCGGCATGGGTGTCAAACACCGTCAGCGCCGTGTCTTTTTGCGTCATGTGGCGCAGCACGGCCAGCAGCGTCATGTGTTTGAGGACGTCGGCATGGTTGCCGGCATGAAAGGCGTGGCGGTAACTGAACATGGGTGTGATGGTAACCGTCGCTGACAGCGCCTGCGACGGCCCTGGCGACCGGCGACATGCCCATCTTGGTTGGCGAACAATGCCCCGCCTGCCAAATCACTTGAAAATATTTTGAAAATAGGCCTAAATTACCCTCTAAATCTGCCGTTAAGAACTTGCGAAGCCGGAATAAAGCCATCACCCCACCAGCGAGCTTGACCCCAAATGCAACTGCCACCCTTTGATCGAAGCCCAGCTTCGCGCCCTCCCGGCGCGGACGGGGGCGCGCTCGCCACCGTGCGGGTGATTCCGGTGGCGCCGGTCAACCCTCCGGCCGATGCCAGTGCCAACCCGCCTGCTACGCCCGGAGTGGTTAACCTGGTGGGCAAGTCTCCCAAGCCTGAAGCCGGCGAAGGGGTGTACACCAGTGTGGCAGACCCGACCCGTCGCGGCGTCCAAGAGAACACGCCCAAAGACTGGACCATCCAACGCCCTGCGCCTGACAAGGTGGAAGACCCGCCGCCGGTGCCTATCTCTAAAGTATTGATGGACAACTTTGCGGCGCTCTGGGCCGCCAGCGCCAGTGCCGTGCAGGTACAACAGCAGGTCCGCAATAACCTGGAGACCGGCCAGAACCAAGCTTCCTCGTCGGCCCAGCCCAGCCCGGCGGCCATTCAGGCCGTGACCTTGGCGCCCGGCAAGGTCAACAAGAACGAAAAAATCTGAGGCCAGCACAGCCCCAGCGGCCAAGACTCGAGCTCAATTCGCGGGCCAGCAACCCAAGCTCAGTCGGTTTTCTCGACCAGCCGGTAGCGGGCTGCAGAGCCCTCGGCTTGCGGCTGCAGCACCCAGCGCGTGCCGTGGAAACTTGCCACCGCTGGCCGATGTGCTATTGAAAAAAGAGCGCCATCCCCAGCCTTGACAAGGCATAGCAGCTGTTCGTACACTTTTTTCTCGGTGGCCTCGTCAAGCGCGCTGGTAGCCTCGTCGGCAAACACCCAGCGCGGCTTTTTCAGCAGCACCCGGGCAATGGCCAAGCGCTGCTGCTCACCCCCTGACAACTGCTGGCCCCAGGCGCCGGCTTCGTCCAGCCGCTCGGCCAAGGCCGGCAACTCGGCGTCTTGCAAGGCCTGGCGCAACTGAACATCGTTGTACTGATTGGCCTGCGCCGGGTAGGCCAGCGCGTCGCGCAACGGTCCGTTCGGGAAATAAGGCCGCTGCGGAATGAACATGGCATCCAAGGGCCGCGCCAGCGAGCCGGTGGCAAATGGCCATATGCCCGCCAGGGTGCGAAACAGTGTTGATTTGCCGCTGCCCGAAGGCCCTTGCAGCAGCACCCGGGCGCCGGCGGTGGCGTGCAGCGCGGTGTTGGCCAGCAGCATGCTGCCGTCGGGCAGCGCCAGGTTCAGGTTGCTGACATCCAATGCTTCTGAATCCATAGCAGACAAGGGTTGCTGAGCCTGGCTTAGCGCGGTAAATGAGGCCTCAAAACTGGTCAGTCGGTCGGTCGTGGCGCGCCAGCTGGCCAGGTTGCTGTAGCTGTCCACAAACCAGCTCAAGGCCCCTTGTACTTGGCCGAAGGCGCTCGAAATTTGCACCAGCTCGCCGAGCTGGATGGCGCCGCTGAAAAAGCGTGGCGCGGCCACCACAAAGGGAAACACCACCGCTGCTTGGCCAAAAAAACTGGTGAACCAGACCAGGTTCTTTTGCGCCTTGATCAGCCGAAGGTAGTTGCCCAGCACCCGTGAAAAGCGCAGGTCCAGTTGGGCTTGCTCCACTGCCTCGCCCCGGTCCAGTGCGATCGATTCACTGTACTCGCGCACCCGAACCATATGGTGCCGGAAATCGGCCTCAACCCGCTGCTGCTCAAAATTGAGCCGGATCTGCGGCCGCCCGATGTAGTGCGTGAGCAGGCTGCCCACCGCGCAGTACAGCACCGCCATCCAGACCATGAAGCCTGGGATGTTGTAACTGCTGCCGCCCAGACTGAAGGTGAAGCCGCCCGACAGTGCCCACAAAATACCGACAAAGCTGGCCAGCGTCACCACCGCGTTGAGCAGGCCCATGCTCAGCGATATGGTGTAGGAGGTGAACAGGTTGATGTCCTCCTGGATGCGCTGGTCCGGGTTGTCCGGATTGGCCTGGCCCGCGTCTGGCTGATGTTGAAAGCGCATCAGTTCGAGCCGGTAAAAAACTTGGCCGTCGAGCCAGCGCTGCAGGTAGTGGCTGGTCATCCAGGCGCGCCAGCGCACCTCCAACAGTTGCGTCAGGTAAAACTTGTAGACCGTCAAAATGATGAACGTAAAGGCCAGCCAGGTGAAGCGCCCCAGCTGGGCCCAGAACACCGCCTCATTCTTGTCCTGCAGCGCGTCATAAAACAGCTTGTTCCAGTCGTTGAACAGCACCGCCAAGTAAACCATCCCCAGGTTCAGCGCCACGATCGCCGCCAGCAGGCCGCGTGCCTTCCATTTGTCCTGCGAGGCAAAGTAGGGCTGGGTCAGGGCCCAGGCGCGGCTAGCGAAGGCCTTGAAGTTGTGGAGTTTCTGCTGGGCTGTCATGGGTGTTTCCTCGCGGGTCGCTGCGGAAATCGGAGTATCACTTGTCTACCCCTGCCGCAACGGAAATGATTGGCCCTCAGAGCGCCATGCAACCTATCGATCAGGGTGGTGGGGCGTTCGTCGCAGCGGCATCAAGGGGGAGCCCGCAGGGCGGAGGACAGCCGCGGAGCCGAATGCCCCGCCACCCTGATCCAAGAAGCCCAAGACGGGTCAAGTCAATCAAACTAGCCGTTACGCACCCCACTGGCCACATGCCCCGACGGCACATGCCGCGCCGCCGATTCAATATGACCCGTCTGGTCGTCAAAAAAGAAATCAGGCTCAAATTCGCGTAAAAACTCGCCCTTGGGCAGACCGCCCAAAAACATGGCCTCATCGACCTCGATGTTCCAGTCCATCAGGGTGCGGATGGCACGCTCATGGGCCGGGGCGCTGCGCGCCGTCACCAGCGCGGTGCGGATGCGCATCGCCGGCGTGCCCTCTATTTGCAGGCGCTGCAGGGCAGTCAGTAGGGGCTTGAACGGCCCGGCCAGCAGCGGCTGCTGCGCCTTGGCGCTCTCATGCCTCTGGAATGCGTCCAGGCCCTGCGCCTGGTACACCCGCTCGGCCTCGTCGCTGAACAGCACGGCGTCCCCGTCAAAGGCAATGCGCACCTCGTGCGGATGGGCCTCGCTGGCATGCGCCGAGTGCGGGTAGACCTGGGCCGCCGGCACACCGGCATCCAGCGCGGCCCGAACATCGCTCAGGTGGGTGCTGAGAAACAGGTTGGCGTGCAGCGGCTTCAGGTAGCGCCAGGGCGGCTGGCCGCGGGTGAAGCTACCGCGCTGGATCGGCAGGCCGTAATGCTGCGCAGAGCGAAACACCCGCATGCCCGACACCGGGTCATTGCGCGACAAAATCACCACCTCCACCGGTTGGCTGCCACCGCCGCCGGGCGGCCCCTGGTTGAAAGCCAATAGCTTTTTCACCAGCGAGAACGCTACGCCTGGGCGGGCTGGCTGCTCTAGCCGCTGCAGCTGCAGCGCCATGTAGGCACGGTCGTCGCTCTGCTCGAACACCTGGTTTTCCTGCTCAAAATCAAACAGCGCGCGCGACGAGATCGCTACAACCAGTTTGCCGTCCAGGGGGCTGCTACCGGGCGCGCTCATGTCTGCAAAAACAAGCGGTAGACCGGGTTGGCAGTTTCTTCCACATAGGGGTAACCCAGCGTGGCCAGAAACTTGGCAAAGGCCTTGTCGTCGGCCTTGGGCACCTGCAGGCCGACCAGGATGCGGCCGTAATCCGCGCCCTGGTTGCGGTAATGGAACAGGCTGATGTTCCAGCCCGGGCGCATCAGGCTCAAAAACTTCATCAGCGCCCCGGGCCGCTCGGGGAACACAAATCGCAGCAGCCGCTCGTCCTGCGCCAGTTTGGAGTGGCCGCCCACCATGTGGCGGATGTGCTCCTTGGCCAGTTCGTCGTGTGTCAGGTCCAGCGTGGCAAAGCCGTGCTTGGTGAAGTTGGTGGTGATCTTGGTCGACTCGCCCTTGCCCTGTGTGCTCAGGCCTACAAACACATGGGCCTGGGCTGAATCGCTGATGCGGTAGTTGAACTCGGTCACATTGCGCGGCCCGCCCGGCAGGTTGCCAATCAGCTCGCAAAAGCGCCTTAGACTGCCGCGCTCTTCGGGTATGGTCACCGCAAATAGCGCCTCGCGCTCCTCGCCCACCTCGGCCCGCTCGGCCACAAAACGCAGCCGGTCGAAGTTCATGTTGGCACCGCACAAGATCGCGGCATAGGTCTCGCCCCGGGTTTTGTGCCGGGTCACATACTGCTTGATGGCGGCCACCGCCAGGGCACCTGCCGGCTCCACGATGCTGCGCGTGTCCACAAACACGTCCTTGATGGCGGCGCACACCGCGTCGGTGTCCACCGTGATGAACTCGTCCACCAGTTCGCGGGTGATGCGAAAGGTCTCTTCGCCCACCAGCTTCACCGCCGTGCCGTCTGAAAACAGCCCCACGTCTGCCAGCGTGACACGCTGCTCGGCGGCCACTGACTGCATCATGGCGTCGGAGTCGTTCATTTGCACGCCAATCACCCGGATCTCGGGCCGCACCGCCTTGATGTAATTGGCCACGCCCGAGATCAGACCGCCGCCGCCAATGGCCACAAACACCGCGTGCAGCGGCCCCTGGTGCTGGCGCAGCATCTCCATGGCAATCGTGCCTTGGCCGGCAATCACGTCCGGGTCGTCAAAGGGGTGCACAAAGGTGAGGCCCTGCTTCTTCTCCAGCGTAACGGCGTGGGTGTAGGCATCAGAGTAGCTGTCGCCAAACAGCACCACCTCGCCGCCCAGGCCGCGTACCGCGTCCACTTTGAGTTGCGGCGTGGTGGTCGGCATCACGATCACGGCTCGAGCGCCCAGCTTGCGCGCGCTCAGCGCCACCCCCTGCGCATGGTTGCCGGCCGAGGCGCAGATCACGCCTTTTTTCAGCTGCACCGGGCTCAGGTGCACCATCTTGTTGTAGGCGCCGCGCAGCTTGAAACTGCGCACCGACTGCTGGTCCTCGCGCTTGAGCAGCACCGTGTTGTGCAGTCGCCGCCCCAAGGCGCGCGCCGGCTCCAGGGCTGACTCGCTAGCCACGTCATAGACGCGGGCGGTCAGGATTTTTTTCAGGTAGTCGGCGGGTTGGAGGGCTCGGGTTCGGGCTTGGCTTGTCATAAGTAAGAAATGGTGAAATAGGTTGGCCGGATCAGCTTGTTGACAGGCGTTGCGTTGCGTTTTGGTACACCCGGCTCTTGTCGCGGTTACCTACGGCGATCACGGTCACATAGACCGTTGAGTCATCGACCCGATAGACCAGTCGATAACCCACACTGTGCAGCTTGATTTTGTAACAGTTGGGCATGCCACTCAGGGCAGACGCCGGTACGCGGGGTTGTTCAAGCCGCTCCAGCAATTTGTTTTTGAGCGGCTCACGCACGCTGGCATCCATTTGCTGCCATTCGCGCCAGGCTTTCTCGTGAAAGCGCAGCTTAAAGGTCATCGATCGAGACATCCACAAACGGCCCATCCGCCCGCTCGCGCACCAGCTTGGCGTCTTCCAGGTCTTCCAGGTAAGCCATCAACCGCTCATAGTGGCCGGCTGGCAGCAAATAGGCCTCGGGCCGGTTGTGGTTGAGCACCGCCACAGGCGCGTCGTCAGCGCGCCGGATGATGTCGGCGTAATTACGCTTGAGCTCAGTGACGCTGACGGCAAAATGAGAAAGCACAGTGTCCATGGGAATCACCTCCTCTGCAAAATTGACATTAAATAAGATGCTAATTAAAGCATATTTTTCATGAAGTGTGGCGTGACTTACCGTGTCACCCGATGTGTGGATGGTTATACTAACCACCATGCGCAGTGCGGAGCTCATCGAATTGCTGGAGGCGGAGGGCTGGCTGCTTCGTGGGGTGCGGGGCAGTCACCATGTTTTCAGTCACCCGCAGCGCGGTGGTCACATCAGCGTGCCGCATCCCAAAAAGGATTTGGGCATCGGCTTGGCGCATAAATTGTTGAAACAGGCTGGTTTGAAAGGTTAAACCATGAAATTTTTAATTGCGATTGAGCCTGGAACTGTCACCACGGCCTATGGCGTGGTGGTGCCGGACCTGCCGGGCTGCTTTTCCGCCGGTGACACGCTGGAAGAGGCGTTTGACAATGCACGGGAAGCGATAGACGCCCATTGTGAATTTTTGGCTGAAGATGGGCAGGATGTGCCATTGCCCTCCGCCATGGCCGCCCACCAAGCTAACCTCGACTATGCCGGCTGGGTGTGGGCCATGGTGGACGTGGCTGTGGAGAGTTATTGGGGGCCGGCCGAGAAGGTCAACATCACTCTGCCGGGTCGCACTTTGCGGCGCATCGACGAATACGCCCGTGCGCACGGGCAGACGCGCAGCGGGTTTTTGGCAGAGGCGGCCCGGCAAGCCATGCGCTGAGCCTGAGCACTGTTTTTTTATAAAAGGTCAATAGTCATGGAATGCACAGTCAACTGGACCGGCGGTTTGGGCACGCGCTCAGGCATGGGCTTTGTCGCCGAAACCGGCAGCGGCCACACCCTGATGATGGACGGCGCCCCGGATGCCGCCAAGCCCGAACTCGGTGGCCAAAACCTGGCGCCGCGCCCGCTGGAGCTGCTGCTGGCCGGTGCTGGCGGCTGCACCGCCTACGACGTGGTGCTGATCCTCAAGCGCGGCCGCCACGCCGTGGCCGGTTGCACCGTCAAGCTCAGCGCCGAGCGGGCCGACACCGACCCCAAGGTGTTCACCCGCATCAACATGCACTTCACCGTCACCGGCAAAGCCGTGCCGGCTGCCGCCGTGGAACGCGCCATCGCTATGAGCCACGACAAATACTGCTCCGCCAGCATCATGCTGGGCAAAACGGCGCAGATCAGCACCAGTTTTGAGGTGCTGGAGGTCTGAGCCTCATCGCGCTGAATTGTTATAATTTTGTTATTATTTTCAGGAGCGCCATCATGCTGACCACCATGCGCCGAATCGGCAACTCCCGCGGTGTCTTGATTCCGGCGGCATTTCTGGCGTCTTGCCAGATTGAGGACCAAGTGGACATGCAACTGCAAGATGGACAAATTGTCATCAAGCCGGTGCGACGTCAATTGCGTGAAGGCTGGTTTGCGGACGCTGGAGACGTCCCACCAGCCGCCTTGGCTCAGGAGCAGGCCGAAGCGCAGGATTGGTTGGCCCTGCCCAGCGCGGATGACGGTGAGTGGGTGTGGTGAATCGGGCGATCTCTCGTGGCGATGTGTATTGGGTCAATCTTGACCCAGTCGTTGGTAGTGAGATCCAGAAAACCCGCCCGGCGCTGGTCGTCTCACCAAATGATCTGAACCAAGCCTTGCCAAGGGTCATCATTGCGCCCCTGACCAGCGCCGGCAGGCCCTTGGGATGTCGCCCAGAGGTGACTTTTCAGGGCAAAAGTGCCCGAATCCTGCTCGACCAACTGCGGTGCGTCGACAAAATCAGGCTGGGCAAAAAAATGGGAAAAATCGACGTCAAGGCTTGGCATGGCGTGCTGCTGGAAATGTTGGCCTGATGTCCCAGCCAATATGACCAGCCTTAAACCCGCTGGGCCACCGTCGTCATCACCTTGGCGGCAGCGCTCATCAGGGCTTTGACGGGGGCTGGCAACTCCAGCGCGCCGGCTTGGCGGGCCTCCAGCGCATGGCGCGCTTCGTCGTCTTTCATTTGCGCCACGATGGCGCGTGAAGCGTGGTCCTTGGCGGGCAGCCGGCTCAGGTGGCTCTGCAGGTGCGCCTCCACCTGGGTTTCGGTCTCCACCACAAAGCCCAGGCTGACCCGGTCACCGAGTCGCCCGGCCAGCAGCCCCAGGCCAAATGCCCCCGCGTACCACACCGGGTTGAGCAGCGAGGGCCGCGCGCCCAGTTCGTCCAGGCGCTGTGCCGTCCAGGCCAGGTGGTCGGTTTCCTCAGTGCTGGCGTGCATGAAATGGGCGCGCAGTGCTCCGTTTTTGGTTGCAAGAGCCTGCGCCGTGTAGAGCGCCTGGGCGCAGACTTCGCCTACGTGGTTGACCCGCATCAGCGCGCCGGATTGCGCCTTTTCCGCTGCAGACAGTTCGCTGTCCATCTCCGGGAGCGTCGGGCAGGCTCGGGCTGCACGCGGCTTGGCGAACAGGGTACGCAGGGCTGCATCTGCGGCAATGATCAAGTGGTCCATGCCAGTCATTTTAGGGTGGGTGGTCGACCCAGGGTGTGACGCCCGTCAACCCGAGGCGATTGCCTGGCGACCCGAAGTCCCGGCTCAAAATGCAGGCTTTGTTGCCTGATTGCAACAATAAACGACGATTCATGGCGTGGCGTGGCGCTTTTCTTTGCCAAGCCGCCGTCCCTCTGTTTGAATACACCTAACTTCCTAAAACGGGAGGTTGGCCGGGATCCCAAGTGTTTGGGTCCTGAGCCCCTTGTTTAACCTTGGAGAAATCTGAAATGAAAAAAACTCTCGTTGCAATGGCCGTGATGGCTGTCGCCGGCGCTGCTTCCGCTCAAGCTACCCTGTACGGTACGATCGACGCCGGACTGCAGTACTCTGACGTTGGTGGTGTGACCAAGACCAAAATGAACTCTGGCCAGATGAACGGCTCCCGCTGGGGCATGAGGGGTTCTGAAGATCTGGGCGGCGGTTTGAGCGCAGTGTTCCAGTTGGAAAACGGCTTCGGCATCGACAACGCAACCTTGGGTCAAGGTCTGGCTACGCCAACCGTTGGCGGTGGAGTTGTTGTTGGTGACACCTCTGTTGGCCGTATCTTTGGCCGTCAAGCCTATGTCGGCGTGAAGGGCAATTTTGGTAGCGTGACCGTTGGCCGTCAGTACACCCCTGGCGACATCGTCTGGGGTATTGACGCTGCTGGCGCACAAGGTGCTGGCGGTGGCGGTGCAATTTACACCGTGTTCACTTCCAACTTCAACCAGGCTGACAACTTTGGTGCAGCTCGTGCTGACAACTCCATCAACTACAGCCTGCCAGCCATGGCTGGTGTGACTGGTAACGTGATGGTCGCTTTGGACGAGTCCGACGTCGCAGGTGCTGCAACCAACTTCGTTGGCACCAAGTATGTTGGCGGCAATGTCGGCTACGCTAGCGGCGCTTTCGCTGTGAACGTGGCTTGGGAAAACCAGACCAAGACCAACGCTGCCAAGTCGGATACCGGCTGGGTTGGCGGTGTGACTTATGACCTCGGCGTGGCCAAGGTTGGCGTGATGTTCGGTGGCGGCACCAATGCTGCAGATACCTCGGACTCCGCTTGGGGCTTGGGCATGAACGCGCCTATGGGTGCCGTTCGCCTGCAAGCGTCTTACGCACGTGAGACTTCCAAAGCCGCCGGCGCAACTGCTGAAGCTACGACAACCGGCTGGGGTGGCAACGTGTGGTATGACCTGAGCAAGCGCAGCAGCGTGTACGTCGGTTACCTGAACAAGGAAGACACGACCGCAGCTGGTGTGTCTACCAAGCGTACATTCCTGGAAAGTGGCCTGCGTCACACATTCTGATTCTTGAGCTGGCTCAATGCCAGTGTGAGAGTTTGAAATAACTGAAACCCTGCCCTGGCAACATGGCAGGGTTTCTTTTTGTGATCTATGGAGCGACCCATCAAACGCTTGATTCTTCAGCTGCTTCGGACCTGTTGCGTAATCGGATTTGCCGTTTTGCTGCTGGGTTGCGCAACCGTGTCTGAGCGGGACCAGGCTGTGGCCGGCAACTCTTTGGTACCCTGGCAGCACCAGCACTTCCCGGGCAAACGTGCCAGTGAGTACCAACCCGTGAGGTATGAGGGTCGGAATGCCCTGCTGGCCCGCGCGGAATCAGCTGCAAGCATGTTGCGCCAGACGCTGAACGTGCCACCCGCAGAGTTGAGTCAGCTTCAATTTTCTTGGCAGGTGTCAGGGTTAATCAACAACGCCGACATGGCCCTGCGTGACTCTGACGACTCGCCGGTCAGGTTGGTGCTGGTGTTTGAGGGCGACCGCAGCAAGTTTTCTATGAAGAACGCCATGTTGTCAGAACTGGCGCAGACCATGACAGGCGAGCCCATGCCCTATGCCACATTGATGTATGTGTGGTGCAACACCCGGGCCCCAGGCAGTGTGATCATTAACCCGCGCACCGACCGCATTCGCAAGCTGGTGGTGGAGTCGGGTAAGGGCCGACTGAACCAGTGGCTGGACTATCAGCGCGACATTGCGGCTGATTTTGAGCAAGCCTTTGGCGAACCACCCGGCGCGCTGCTGGGCATAGGCATCATGACCGATACCGACAACACCCACTCAAAGGCCCATTCCTGGTACGGCCCAATAACCTTGACCAAGCGCTGATGGCGCAGGATAAGCCCATGCAATCATCCCGACTTAAAGTTCACGGCCGCGCTTTTGCCCACATTGCCGCATTCCACCCCGAGATCACCGCGTTGAGGCGGGAACTGCATGCGCATCCGGAGCTTGGGTTTGAGGAGCATTACACCGCCTCACGGGTACAGCAGGCGCTGCAGCTGTGTGGGGTGGACGAAATCCACACGGGCATCGGCAAGACCGGCGTGGTGGGCGTGATTCGCGGCCGCAGCAACACCAGCGGCCGCATGATCGGACTGCGTGCCGACATGGACGCCCTGCCCATGACCGAACACAACGACTTCGCCTGGAAGTCCACCGCGACCGGCCGCATGCACGGTTGCGGCCATGATGGGCACACCGCCATGTTGGTGGGCGCAGCGCGTTACCTGGCTGAAACCCGCCAGTTTGACGGTACCGCAGTGCTGATCTTCCAGCCCGGCGAGGAGGGTTATGCCGGTGCGCGCGCCATGATCGAGGATGGGCTGTTTGAGCGCTTTCCGGTGCAGTCGGTGTACGGTATGCACAACTGGCCGGCCATGCGGCCCGGTACCGTGGGCATCAACCCCGGGCCGATGATGGCAGCCTCGGACCGTATCACGATTGAGATCACCGGCAAGGGCGGCCACGGCGCCCACCCCTACACCACGGTAGACCCGGTGCTGGTGGCGGCGCACATCATCACGGCGGTGCAAAGCATTGTGTCGCGCAATGTCAAGGCCATGGACAACGCGGTGATCAGCCTGTGTTCCATGCGCGCTGGCGACCCTGCCGCCATGAGCGTGATCCCCGGCAGCGCCACCCTGGTTGGCACGGTGCGCAGCTTCAGCCCGGTAGTGCAGGCGCTCCTGGAAAAGCGCCTGACTGAGCTGTGCCAAGCGGTGGCCATGGGTTTTGGCGCTACCGCAGTGGTGACCTACGAGCGCAGCTACCCGGCTACGATTAACAGCCCCGCCGAAGCGCAATTTGCCGGCGATGTGGCGCAGAGCCTGGTCGGGCGCGAGCACGTGGTGCGCGACCTGGAGCCGAGCATGGGCGCCGAAGATTTTTCTTTCATGCTGCAGGTGAAACCCGGCGCCTACATGCGGCTGGGGCAGGGTGAGGAAAATGGCGTGGGCAGCTGCTTTTTGCACAACAGCCGCTATGACTTCAATGACGAAGTGCTGCCCCTGGGCGCCGCGCTGCACGCCAGCCTGGTGGAGCAGGGCATGCCGCTGGCGGCTGGACTTTAGGCGTAGCGTTTGCTGCGAAGGTTGTTTTTCATTTCGCGGAGCAGCGGTTGCAAGGTCTCGCCGCCAATGCGCAGCGCCACGCAGGTGGCCAAAATGTCGATGATCATCAGGTGAAGCAGGCGCGACACCATGGGGCTGTAGCGGTCAAAGCCCTCAGGGTGGTCGGCTGCCAGGTGGATGTGGCCGGCGCTGGCCAGGGGTGAGCCACTGGCGGTGATGACGATGGTGGTGGCGCCGTTTTTGCGCGCAATGTCGCAGGCATCCATCAGGTCACGTGTGCGGCCCGAGTTGGAGATCACCACCACGCAGTCGCCCGGGCCCAGCACCGACGCACTCATCACCTGCATGTGGCCGTCGCTGTAGGCGATGGTGTGTACGCCGAGGCGGAAGAACTTGTGTTGCGCGTCTTGCGCCACCACGCCTGAGTTGCCAACGCCAAAGAATTCGATGCGCTTGCCATCGCGGTAAGCTGCCACCAGGGCATTGACCGCGCGTTCGATGGCCGCGCTACTGGCGTCGTTGCGGTACTTCAAAAAGGCGGCTACGGTGTTGTCGATCACCTTGACCATGATGTCGTTGGTTTTGTCGTCGGCGTCCACGCTGCGGTGGATGAAGGGCACGCCCTCGCTGACGCTGCCGGCCAGCTTGAGCTTGAAGTCGGACAGGCCATCGTAACCAACGCTGCGGCAAAAACGCACCACGGTGGGCTTGCTCACATGGGCCCTGTCGGCCAGTTCGCTCACTGGCAATTTGGCAAAGCTGCGGGGGTCTGCCAGCACCAGTCGACCGACCCGCTGCTCGGCCGGCGCCAGTGAGGGCAGGGAGGCTTTGATGCGGTCAAGCATGGTGTTTAAGCCTCTTCTGCCCAGCAAAAGCCGTCGCGGGCGATCATGGCGCTTGATGCGCTGGGGCCCCAGGTGCCCGCGGCGTAGGGGCGCGGGCCTTGGGGGTCGGCTGCCCAATGGTTGATGATGGGTTCGACCCAGCGCCAGGCTTCCTCTTGCTCGTCGCTGCGCACAAACAGGTTGAGCCGGCCGTCGATCACGTCGAGCAGCAGGCGCTCATAAGCGCCGACCCGTTCCGAGCCAAAGCGCTTGTCAAAATCAAGGTCCAGTTGCACCGGTGCCAGAGTCTGGGCGTAGCGCCGGTTCTCCTGGCCTTGCGCCAGCAGGTGCAGCTCCAGGCCATCGCGGGGCTGCAGGTTGATGACCAGCCGGTTGGCCATGCCGGCCTGCGAGTTGAAGATGGCGTGCGGCGTGGGCCGGAAATTGACCACGATGTGGGCGTCGCGGCCGGCCAGGCGCTTGCCGGTGCGAATAAAAAAGGGTACGCCGGCCCAGCGCCAGTTGGAGATCTCAGTGCGCAGCGCCACAAAGGTCTCGGTCGCACTGTGCGGGGCCACGCCGAGTTCGTCCCGGTAGCTCGGCACGGTTGTGCCGGCCACGGTGCCTGCGCTGTACTGGCCGCGGATCACGTCTTGCGCCAGGGTCTGCGCGGTCCAGGGTTTGAGCGAGCGCAGCACCTTGAGCTTTTCGTCGCGGATGGCGTCGGCATGCGAGTTGATGGGTGGCTCCATGCCAATCGCGCACAACAGCTGCAGGGCGTGGTTTTGCACCATGTCGCGCAGGGCGCCGGTGGTCTCGTAGAAGGCGCCGCGTTTTTCCACACCCAGCTCTTCGGCCATGGTGATCTGGATGTTGGCAATGTGCTCGCGCCGCCACAGCGGCTCGAACAGGGCATTACCAAAACGCAGAGCAAACAGGTTTTGCACTGCCGGTTTGCCCAGGTAGTGGTCAATGCGGAACACCTGGCGTTCGCTGAAGACGCGGCGCACGGTGTCATTGATAGTGCGGTTGCTGGCCAGGTCATGGCCAAGCGGCTTCTCCAGCACCACCCGGGTCTGTGGGGTGTTCAGGCCGGCGGCGGCCAGCTGCTCGCAGATGGTGGTGAACAAGGTGGGCGCGGTGGCCATGTACATCACCACAGTGTCAGCCGTGCGCTCGGCCAGTGTGGTGCCAAGCCGGGTGTAGTCGTCTGGGCGGGACAGGTCCATGCGGACAAACGCCAGCAGGGCGGCAAAGCGGGCAAATTCTTCGATGCTGGGGCGTTTGGCCAGTTCGACCTTGTCAAAACGGGTGCGGATCAGCTCGCGGTATGCTTGGTCACTGAGGTCGTCCCGGCCCACGCCGATGATGCGACCGCCCTGTGGCAGCGTGCCATGCCGAAAGGCCTGGAACAAGGCTGGCATCAATTTGCGCCAGACCAGATCGCCAGTGCCACCAAACAGAACGAGGTCAAAGGACATGATTTTCGGTTACATAAATTCAGACGTTGTAATGTAACTTTGTTTCAAAGATAATTCAAGGACAGGACACACACCATGAACCAACTTGACGCGCTCAAACAATTCACCACCGTGGTGGCTGACACCGGCGACTTTCACCAAATGGCGGCTTACCAGCCGCAAGACGCCACCACCAACCCTTCGCTGATCCTCAAAGCAGTGCAAAAGCCCGAGTATCGGCCGCTGCTGGTCGAGACCGTCGCCCGTTTTCGGCAGAACTCGCTGGCGGAGCAGATGGACCGATTGTTGGTGCGCTTTGGCTGCGAGATCTTGGCCATCATCCCGGGCCGGGTGTCCACCGAGGTCGATGCCCGGCTGAGTTTTGACACCGCGGCCACCGTGGCGCGGGCCGAACAGTTGATCGAGCTCTACCAGGCCGAGGGCATTCACAGTGACCGGGTGTTGATCAAGGTGGCTGCCACCTGGGAGGGCATCGCGGCTGCGAGGCAACTGGAGCAGCATGGCATCCACACCAACCTGACGCTGTTATTTTCGTTCTGTCAGGCGGTGGCCTGCGGCCAGGCCCGGGTGCAATTGATCTCTCCCTTTGTCGGGCGCATTTACGACTGGTACAAAAAGACCGCCGGTCCGGCCTGGGTGGAGGCCGACCGTGCAGGAGCCAACGACCCGGGCGTGATGTCGGTCGCGCAGATTTACCAGTACTACAAGAAGTTTGGCATTGCCACCGAGGTGATGGGCGCGAGTTTTCGCAACCTGGGCCAGATCACGGCGCTGGCCGGTTGTGACCTGCTGACCATCAGCCCCGAGTTGCTGGCGGGTCTCGCGGCCAGCGACGCGCCGCTGGTGAGGACGCTGGATGCCGGAGCCGCACAGGCGCTGGACCTGGCGTCGGTGCGGTACGACGAGGCTGGTTTTCGGCTGGCCTTGAATGAGGACGCTATGGCCACCGAGAAGCTGGCCGAAGGCATTCGCGCTTTCTGTGCCGACGCGGCGCGCTTGGACCAGCTCTTGCTGGCGGTCTGAATACCCCCCGGGGAGCCGCAGATGACCCGAACCCGTTGTGATCGCACGCCCGCCTGGGCGGCGCTTCAGACCGAATTCTTGGCCCGTGGCCGTGCTCTGGATCTGCGCACCGCCTTTGCCGCTGATGCAACCCGCTTTGAGCGCTTCAGCCTGAGCGCACCCCATGTGTTTGCCGACCTGTCCAAAAACCTGATCGATGACCGTAGCCAGGCCCTGCTGCTGGACCTGGCGCGCCAATGTGGCGTCGCGGCGCACCGTGACGCCATGTTTGCAGGCCAGGTCATCAATTCGACCGAGCAGCGTCAGGTACGCCACACTTTATTGAGAAATCCGGCTCCAGCCCTTGCTATGTATGGGGTTGTAGCTCCTGAAAATGTAGCAGATGAACTGGCTCAAGTGCATGCCACGCTGGATGCGATGCTGGCCTACGCGGAGGCGGTGCGTGCTGACCCGGGCATCACCGATGTGGTCAACATCGGCATCGGCGGCTCGGACCTGGGGCCACAGATGGCGGTACTGGCGCTGGCTGCCTTTGCCGCCTCGGGTCGGCGCTTGCACTTTGTGTCGAATGTGGACGGCCATGAACTGGACGCTGTGCTGAAACAGGTGCGGCCTGAGCATACGCTGTTCCTGATTGCCAGCAAGACTTTCACCACCATCGAGACCATGACCAACGCCGCCTCGGCCAAGGCCTGGTTCGAGGCGCAGGGTGGCACCGACATAGCGCGCCACTTCGCGGCGCTAACCACCAACGTGGCGGCCGCGCGGGCTTTTGGCATTGCCACCACATTTGGCTTTTGGGACTGGGTGGGGGGGCGATATTCACTGTGGTCGGCCATTGGCTTACCACTTGCCATAGCAATTGGCGCAACGGGTTTTCGGGACTTTCTGGCCGGGGCCCATGCCATGGACCAGCATTTCCACGAAGCTCAACTCGAGCACAACCTGCCGGTGCGCCTGGCCCTGATCGACGTCTGGTACCGCAATTTTCATGGGTTCAGCAGCCGCAGCATCGCGCCCTACCACAGCGCCCTGCGCCGGCTGCCGGCCTATTTGCAGCAGTTGGAGATGGAGAGCAACGGCAAGCGGGTGGACGCTGCGGGCCAGGCGCTGCCCTTTGCCACCGCACCAGTGCTTTGGGGCGAGCCAGGTACCAACGGCCAACACGCTTATTTTCAGATGCTGCACCAGGGCACGGATGTGGTACCAGTCGAGTTTGTGGCCGTGAAGCGGGCGCGGCACAGCCTGAGCGGCCACCAGGCGCTGCTGCTGGCCAATGCGGTGGCTCAAGCGCAGGCGCTGATGCTGGGCAAGGCCGATGCGGGTGGCCACAAACACTTCACCGGCAACCGGCCCAGCACTTTCTTGCTGCTCGAGGACCTGACCCCAGCCAGCCTGGGCGCGCTGATTGCGTTGCAGGAGCACCGGGTTTTTGTCAGCGGCAGCCTGTGGGGCATCAACAGCTTTGACCAGTGGGGCGTAGAGCTGGGCAAGGTGCTGGCGCGTGATGTCGAGGCCCGCCTGGCATCGGGAGACGAGGCCGGGCTGGACGGCTCCACCGCCGGCCTGTTGCGACGGCTGCGGGCTCCGTGAAATAAGCGGCGCGAGTGACCATGCACACGACGATATGTGAGCACCATCGAGCAGGGGTAGCCTGACTAGGCGGAGGAGGGCATCAAGGCCATGAAGTAAGGCGTTGCATGTCACGGACTTTGCTGCTAAAGTGACATGTCACAATTTCAAGGGGGCTGTCATGGTGGCAACGATCAACGAAAGAGCCGCCAAGCGGCGCAAGGCTTTGCGGGCTGCCGGCCTAAGGCCGGTTCAAATCTGGGTACCCGATACCCGCTTACCGCATTTTGCGGCAGAGTGCCAACGTCAGTCCGGGCTGGTGTGTGAAGCCGACCTCGCCGATGCGGAACTGATGCAGGACCTGGACGAGGCCCTCGCAGAGGTTGCGGGCTGGACTGCATGAACAGAGGCGACTTCGTGACCGTGGCGATGCCGGGCGATTTTGGCAAGCCGAGGTCCGCCTTGGTGATTCAGTCTGATTTGTTTCCAGCGCATGGCACGGTGACGGTGTTGCTGGTGTCGAGTCTTCTGATTGAGGCGCCCCTGATCCGGGTCAGTGTTGCACCCGACGAAGGCAATGGCCTCAAAAAGCCATCGCAGGTGATGGTGGACAAGGCCATGACCGTTAAACGAGAACGACTTGGCCCTGTCTTTGGCGTGGCCGGTATCGCCGCGATGCTCGAGGTCGATCGCAGCCTGGCGGTGTTTCTGGGCATCGCCAAATAGCAGCCCGCCAGTCACTGTAAAGCCGGTCCGGCCAGGCAGCACCATAAAAAAAGCCCCGCAGACTTGACGCCTGCGGGGCTTTTTTGGGGGTGGGGCAGATTACATGCCCATGTCGCCCATGCCGCCCATGCCGCCCATGCCACCACCCATGCCGCCGCCCATGCCGCCGCCAGCTGGTTCGTCCTTCGGTGCCTCAGCCACCATGCATTCGGTGGTCAGCATCAAAGACGAGACCGACGCTGCGTTTTGCAGTGCAGTGCGGGTCACTTTGGTTGGGTCCAAAATACCCATTTCGATCATGTCGCCATAGGTGTCGTTGGCAGCGTTGAAGCCGTAGTTGCCCTTACCTGCCAGCACCGCATTGACCACCACCGAGGCTTCGCCGCCGGCGTTGTACACGATCTCGCGCAGGGGGGCTTCAATGGCGCGCATCACCAGCTTGATGCCAGCGTCTTGGTCGGCGTTGTCGCCCTTGACGGTGCCAGCAGCTTGCTTGGCGCGCAGCAGTGCCACGCCGCCGCCAGCCACAATGCCTTCTTCCACAGCAGCGCGGGTAGCGTGCAATGCGTCTTCAACACGGGCT
>CALPLW020000026.1 GCA_943324505.2 Comamonas sp. lk | reverse complement strand
GACCTGGCAGCGCTGGCGCGCCTGACCGTGCCCGGCCGCAACGGCCCGGTGCCGCTGGGCCATGTGGCCAGCATCAGCATGGACAGCGGGCCGGCGCAGATTGACCGGCTCAACCGCAGCCGCAATGTGACCTTTGACGTCGAGCTTGGCAGCCGCCAATTGGGCGAGGTCAACACCGAAGCCCGCGCCCTGCCCAGCCTGAAAAACCTGCCACCGGGGGTCAAGATCGCCGAACTCGGCGACGCGCAGGAGATGCAGGCGCTGTTTGCCAGCTTCGGCATCGCCATGCTGATTGGCGTGCTGTGCATCTACGGCGTGCTGGTGCTGCTGTTCAAGGATTTCATGCAGCCCGTCACCATTCTGGCGGCGCTGCCGCTGAGCATGGGCGGCGCCTTTGTGGCGCTGCTGCTGACCGATCGCGCGCTGTCCATGCCCTCCATGATTGGCCTGATCATGCTGATGGGCATTGTCACCAAGAACTCGATATTGCTGGTGGACTACGCCATCCTGGCGCGCCAGGCCGGCATGGCCCGCTTTGAGGCGCTGGTCGATGCTTGCCATAAACGCAGCCGCCCCATCATCATGACCACCATCGCCATGGGCGCTGGCATGATGCCGCTGGCATTGGGCTGGGGCGCCGACCCGAGTTTTCGCTCACCGATGGCGATTGCCGTGATCGGCGGCCTGATCACCTCCACGCTGCTGAGCCTGCTGGTGGTGCCGGCGGTGTTCACCTACATCGACGACTTGGAGCACCTGCTGAGTCGCCTGATGCGCTGGCTGCGGCGCTCACCTGGTTCCGCCTCATCAGCCCCGGTCGGACCTTGATCACCGAACTTTACAGTCGAATTTTCTGCACCAGCGCCGTCGTGGAATAGCCGCTGACAAACGGCAGGGCCAGGGCGCGCCCGCCGTAGGCCTCCACCACGCCGGTTTCGGCCAGAGTCTGCATGTCGTAGTCACCGCCCTTGACCAGAATGTCGGGGCGCACTTGTGTGATCAGCTGCAATGGCGTGTCCTCGTCAAACCAGGTGACCAGGCTGGTCGAGCCCAGAGCAGCCATCACCACGGCGCGGTCATCCTCAGGGTTGAGTGGCCGGTCTGGCCCCTTACCCAGCCGCCGGGCTGAGGCGTCCGTGTTCAACGCCACCAGCAGACTGGCGCCAAGGGCCCGAGCCTGCGTCAGGTACTGCACATGGCCCCGGTGCAGAACGTCAAAAACGCCGTTGGTGAAGACCAAGGGACGCGGCAGGTGCGCCAAGCGCGCTGGCAGGTCACGCGGGTCGCAAATTTTGTCGTAAAGAGCCAAAATGGCATTGGAATTGCTCATTCGTAAGATGCTAGCAGGTCACCAATTGGGTTAAGCTGATGACTTTTGACACTAAGCACGCCAAATTTTCATCTTAGACCGACCATGAGACGCGTCAGCTTTACTTTCGATCACATCCGCATCGGCGAGCCGCTGCCCTTTTCGGTCTGGGACGAGAATGGTCTGATGGTGGCTGGAAGCGGCTACACCTTGAAGGACGCGCGCGAGTACGAGGTCATGCTTGGCAAGCGTGACAAGTTGCTGGTCGATGCGGTCGAATACGAGCGCTTTCAAAACGCCTATAAAAAGCGGCTGAATGAACTGGTACACGGCAATCGCGCCCTTGGTGCAATTGCCAGCACCCGACTGACCGACATGGGCGTGTTCGTGGCTCGCGAGAAGGCTGCCTCAAAGGCCTCTGACCGACTGGTGGACCTGAAGTCTGCGCCCCAACGCATGGAGGCGCCCAGCGTCGCTGCCAGTCCGAAACCCGATGTCCAACTGGGCGATATCCCGAGCAGCGAGGCAGACTGGATGGACCTGCAGGACCAGGCCCATGCTCTGCTACAGGTCTCCAACCCGCAAAATTTCCGCGAGCGACTGGAGAAACTGCAGGCCCACCTTGGCCACTTTGCCCGAGTCAACCCCGACGGGGTACTGCTGAGTCTGTTTTTTCTATCCTCTCGGGATCTGGGTCGCTACAGCGGCACCCACGCGATGCTGGTGAGTGTGATGTGTGGCATTGCCGCTCGCGATGTCCTGAAATGGCCGGCCGTGCAAGAAACCGTACTGTGTCACGCCGCTTTGACGATGAACATCGGCATGTCGGTCCAGCAGGACCGGATGGCGCAACAAAAAGAGCCCCTGAACCCCAAGCAACGCGAACTGGTTCGGGAGCATCCTAGCCACTCGGCGGCATTGTTGCGCCAATTGGGCGTGACAAACCGCGACCTCTTGGAGGCGGTGCTCGACCACCACGCCAAAGCGCCCGGCCCGCTCGCGGCCCGCACCCTGGGTCAACGCATGGCACGGCTGATCCAGCGGGCGGACATTTTTGCGGCCGCCATCTCACCTCGGGCGTCGCGTGCAGCAGCCAGCACCGGCAACGCCATGAAGGCCGCCTACTTTGACGAGAACAGCCAGGTCGACGAGGCGGGCGCGGCATTGGTCAAGGCGGTCGGTATCTACCCGCCGGGATCCTACGTTCGGCTCACCAGCGGTGAGGTGGCCGTTGTAGTTCGTCGTGGTTCAAACACCAGCGCGCCGCGCGTGGCGGTGGTACTCAACCGCTCTGGCATGCCCAACGCCGAGTTGTCCCTGCGTGACACCAGCCTCGCGGAGTGGCGGGTGACCTCCGGCGTGCCGGCCAAAGAGGTCAAGGTCAACGTCAGCCTTGCACGACTATTGCCCCTGACCCGCCTGCCGGAGTCCCGATTCGAGGTTTGAACCTATGGACCTGACGCCCGTCAAAATCACCACGATCCGCACCGATATCGCGCTGCCCTTTGCGCTGTGGGACAAGGAGGGCAGGCTGCTGGCCCGCTCCGGCAGCGTGATCGACGACCGCCGGGAGTTGCAGACCCTGTTGCGCGCGCGGGACGACGTCTACATCGACGTTCGGGATTCCGAGGAGCACCAACGCTTTCACCAAAGCCGACTGCTCACCATGGTGATGAACGAAGAGCGCATTGGCAAGATTGCCGATACCACCAGCCGCTCGTCCGATCGGTTGCAGCGGGCCGTCACCGTCGGCCCGACGGACAACGACGCCGAGCCGGACTGGATCTATGTGCAGGAACAGGCTCACGCCATTTTGCGCAACGGCCGTGATGAGGCCTTTTTGCGGCAGATCGACCGGCTGGAGCACCGGATCAGCCGTTACAGCCGGCTCAACCCTGACGGTGCGCTGATGGCCCTGATCCAGATGGCCGCCGTCGAAGTGGAGCGCTACAGCGCCACCCACTCGGTGCTGGTCAGTGTGCTGTGCGGTATAGCCGCGCGCGAAGTGCTGCAATGGAGCACCCAGCAGCAAAGCCTGCTTTGTCAGGCTGCCCTCACGATGAACATCGGCATGACGGAACTGCAGGACCGGCTGGCTCAGCAATCCGAGCCACTGGCGCCACTGCAACGGCGCAACGTTGGCCAGCATGCCGAGCGCAGTGTGGAACTACTGACAAAACTGGGCCTGCAAGACAGCGCCTGGCTGGAGGCTGTGCGCCACCACCATACACAGGAGCCCGGGCCTTTGGCCCAGCGCAGCGCGGGTGGGCGTCTGGCGCGGCTGATCCAGCGTGCGGACATGTTTGCCGCCGCGATGTCGCCCCGCGCCGGCCGCCGGCCTATACCCCCTGGAAAGGCCATGAAGTCGATCTATTTTGACGAAAACCACAAGGTGGATGAAGCCGGTGCCGCCCTGATCAAGGCCGTCGGCATCTACTCGCCGGGGTCTTACGTGCGCCTGCAGTCGGAGGAGGTGGCGATCGTGGTGCGCCGCGGCGCCAACACGACCACGCCGCTGGTCGTCGTGATCTTGAACCGAAAAGGCATGCCGCAGGCCGAATTGACCGTGCGCGACACCATCCTGCCGGAGTTCAAGGTTATCGCCAGTATTCCCTATGACGGGGTCAAGGTCAAACCCAACCTCAAGCGTCTGCTGCCGCTGACGCTGCGCAATACCGTCAGCAACTGAGGCGCCATCCTCGGCCTAACCTGGGGGCATGGGGGCGCACCTGTGATAGATTACCAATCAGTCACAAAGTTACCCAGACGTTTTATGCCAAGTTCTACCCCCCTACCGAGGCCCTGCTCGACTGGTCCTTGTGACGCCAGCCAGCCGGCGCCGCTGCAGCCTGGCACAGCGGCATGAAACTGGCGGTCGTCGGTTCGGGCATCTCCGGCCTGGCGGTGGCGCACCGGCTGCGCGGGCAAGCGGACATCACCCTGTTTGAGGCCGGTGACTACTTCGGCGGCCACACTCACACCGTAGACCTGACCCTGAACCAAGCCGGCAGGCAGGTAACCCATGGTATCGATACCGGTTTTCTGGTCTTCAATGAGCGCACCTACCCGGAACTGATCCGCCTGTTTGCCGAACTGGGCGTGGCCACTGCCCGTTCCGACATGTCGTTTTCGGCCCAGGTGATGGGGCCAGCGGGTCAACCCGCACTGGAGTGGAGCGGGTCCTCGCTCAACACCGTGTTTGCCCAGCGGCGCAATCTGGTGCGCCCGCGCTTTTTGGGCATGCTGGCCGATGTGCTGCGCTTCAACCGGATGGCCAATGTCCTGGCACTTGGCAATCGTGATGCCGAATTGATGCAGCCCCTGGCCGACTTCCTGCGCCAGCAGGGTTTCTCGAGCGCCTTTCGCGACTGGTACCTGCTGCCCATGCTGGGCTGCATCTGGAGTTGCCCGACCGATCAGATGCTTGAGTTCCCGCTGGCCACCCTGATCCGTTTTTGCCACAACCACGGCCTGATCCAGGTCAGCGATCGGCCGCAGTGGTGGACGGTGGCCGGTGGTGCCCGCCAGTACGTGGAAAAAATCACCGCGGGCATCCCTGACAAGCGCCTGCGTTGTCCGGTGCAGCGCATCGCCCGTGACGAGCAGGGCGTGCTGGTCACTTCCGGCGGCCAGACCGAGCGCTTTGACAAACTGGTGTTGGCCAGCCATTCGGACCAGTCGCTGGCCCTGCTGGCTGAGCCCAGCGAGGCAGAGCGCGCGGTACTGGGCGCCATCCGCTACCAGCCCAACCGGGCGGTGCTGCACACCGACCCCTCCGTGCTGCCGCGCCAGCGCCGGGCCTGGGCGGCCTGGAATTATGAAAGCGCCGATCGCACGGATGGATCGGGGCAGAGTGTCTGCCTGCACTATTGGATCAACCAGTTGCAGCCGTTGCCCTTCACGCAGCCGGTGCTGGTCTCACTGAACCCGCTGCGGGCGATAGACCCGAGCCAGGTGCATGCCAGTTTTGACTATTCGCACCCGGTGTTCGACCTGGCCGCCATCCGCGCGCAAAGTGGCGTGGCCGCACTGCAGGGCCAACGCCACACCTACTTTTGCGGCGCCTGGACCGGCTATGGCTTTCATGAGGACGGGCTGAAATCCGGTCTGCGCGTGGCCGCGCTGCTGCAAGCCGCATCCGTTCAGCCGCAGGGAGTCCCGGCATGAGCCTGGCACCGGCACCCAGGGCCGAGTCTGTTCCGCTGATCGGCTTTGGCCAGGTGCGCCATGCGCGCCTCAAGCCGGTGCGCAACGCCTTCAGTTACGCCACCTATTTTCTGATGCTGCCCATGCGCAGCCTGCAGCGAAACGGGAGTGGTCCCTTGGCGCGCAACCGCTGGGCGCCCCTGAGTTTCTTCGATGCCGATCACGGCGATGGCCGCGGGCCGGCGCAGGGCGGCGCCCTGGCCTGGCTCGATGAACTGCTGCTGGCCCAGGGCATCGAGGGCGCTGACGGCGAAGTCTGGCTGCACTGTTACCCGCGCGTGCTGGGCCACACGTTCAAACCGGTCAGTTTCTGGTACTGCCACCGTCCCGATGGCCAGCTGCGCGCCATCGTGGTCGAGGTGAACAACACCTTTGGCGAGCGCCACTGCTACCTGCTCGACGCGCCGCGCTTCGGCGTGGAGCAGCGTGCGGCCAAAGTGTTTCATGTCTCCCCGTTCTGTCCGGTCGAGGGTGGCTACCGTTTCCGTTTCATGGTCGATCCGACGCGTCACCGCACGGTCGGCCGCATTGACTACGATGACGCCAGCGGGCCGCTGCTGCAGACCAGCGTCTGCGGCACGCTGCAAGCGCTTGATGCCCGCACCACGCGCCAAGCCCTTTGGCGTTATCCGGCCATGACGTTGGGCGTGGTGCTGCGCATCCACTGGCAGGCCCTCAAGCTGTTTGCCAAACGTGTCCCGTTTTTCAACAAGCCGGTTCCCCCGACCGCGCTGACCACCCGCTGAGCCCAGGCCCCCGATGAACACCCGTACCGCGACCCCTTTTTCTATTCCCCAAGGCACACCTGCGGCGGGTCGTGCTGTGCTCCAACTGCTGCAGCGGCTGCAACACGGCAGCCTGACGCTGCAGTTGCCCAATGGCACGATGCAGCGCTTCGGCGGCGATGCAGCGCCGCATGCGGCCTTGCATCTGCACAGCTGGCAACCCTGCGTGGCGGCGCTCAAGTCAGGTGACATCGGTTTTGCCGAGAGTTTCATCGCCGGGCATTGGAGCACCCCCAACCTGACCGAGCTGCTGCGGGTGCTGGTGAAAAACCGCGCCGCGGTGGAATCAGCGATTTACGGGTCATGGGCAGGCCGCCTTTTTTACCGCATCAAGCACCTCCTCAACCGCAACACGCGAGCCAACAGCCAAAAAAATATTCACGCCCACTATGACCTGGGCAACGCTTTTTATCGGCTTTGGCTGGACGACACCATGAATTACTCGTCGGCTATTTTTGCCGGCGACCTGAACCAATCCATGTCCGAAGCGCAATCGGCCAAGGTGCGGCGTGCCCTGGAACTGTGTCAGGTCAAGGCCGGCGACCGGGTGCTGGAGGTCGGCTGCGGCTGGGGCGCACTGGCGGAGATGAGCACCACCACCTTCGGCGCCTCGCTGGTCGGGGTCACGCTGAGCACCGAACAGTTGGCCTTTGCGCGCGAACGACTGCAGCGCCTGGGTGTTGCGGACCGGGCTGACCTGCGGTTGCAGGACTACCGTGATATCCAAGATCCGCCTTTTGACGCCATCTGTTCGATCGAGATGATTGAAGCCGTGGGACGCGCCTACTGGCCGACCTACTTCGCCACGCTGGCGCGCCTGCTCAAGCCCGGTGGTCGGGCCTGCGTCCAAAGCATCGTGATTGACGACGCCCTGTTTGAGCGCTATGTGAGCGGCACAGACTTCATTCAACAATACATCTTCCCAGGCGGCTGCCTACCCTGCCCCCGCGAGTTCCGAGAACAAGCGCGGGCGGCCGGTTTCGAGGTGGTGGACGAATACGCGTTTGGACCTGACTATGCCGAAACCCTGAAACGCTGGCGCGAGGCCTTTCTGGGCGCACGCGGCCAGGTGCTGCAGGGCGGTTTTGACGAACGTTTCATGCGAATTTGGGAGTTCTATCTGGCTTACTGCGAAGCTGCTTTCTGTGAAGGCAACATTGATGTCTTGCAATACACACTGCAGAAGTCGACGCGCGGATGACAGGGGACCAAGCCATGCCGACTCGCCGCACCTTGCTTTGCCATGCCGCCCTGGGCAGTTTGGCCAGCGTCAGTACTTTAGATGCGCTGGCAAAAGACCCGTTGCAGGCACCGCCTGCCGAGGTGCTTGGTGCCATCCCCGGAGCCCATTTGATCGGCGGCGGGCGACTGCGGTACTTCGGATTCTCAGTCTATGACGCCAGCCTCTGGGCGCTGCCCGACTTCAAGGTCGCCCAATTCAGCCAACAGCGCTTCGCCCTGAGCCTGACCTATCTGCGTGCCTTCATGGCCAGCGACATCGCGCAGCGCTCCTTGCAGGAGATCCGTCGAATGCACCAGGTGGCGCCAGACACAGCGCGAGTGTGGCTCACCGTGCTGCAAGAGGTGCTGCCCGATGTGGTCGCAGGCGATCGCATTACGGCTGTGCATCTGCCTGGGGGGGTGGCGTTCTGGCATCAAGGTCGCAGCATTGGCAGCATCAGTGATGCGGCGTTCGGTGACAAGTTCTTCGCCATTTGGCTGAGCGAGTCCACCAGTGAACCGAGATTGCGCAAGGCCCTTCTAGCCGGCGCTGCGCCATGAGTGCCAGCGGCGGCACCGGTACAAGTTTTGGCTGGCGCGAGGGCTGGCGTTACGGGCTGATGGGGTTGCCGCTGGCCTTTGTGGCTTTGCCGTTGTATGTGCTGCTGCCGAACCACTATGCACGTCACTTCGGCGTACCTTTAGCGGCTCTGGGAGCCCTGCTGCTTGGCGCGCGGCTGTTTGACGCGCTGATCGACCCGCTGCTTGGTCGGTGGAGCGACCGCCTTTTTGCACGCTCGGCGCGCAGCGTGCTTGGCGCAGCGGCGGTGGCATCCGCGCTGCTGGGCCTGGGCTTTGCCCTGCTGTTCTTCCCCCCGGTCCAAGCGGCGGACGCCTTGCTGGCTTGGGCTGGCGCCTGCCTGATGTTGACCTATGCTGCATTCAGCGCGCTGAGTGTGATGCACCAGTCCTGGGGCGCCAGGCTCGGCGGCGACGAAGTGCAACGCAGCCGAATAGTGGCGTGGCGTGAGGGGCTTGGCCTGGCCGGCGTGATCCTGGCCTCCATCAGCCCCATCGCACTGGGCCTGCCAGCGACCGTCGGTATTTTTTTTGCAGCCATCGGGTTGGGCTGGCTGGCTTGGACCCAAGCCCCCCCGCCAAAGCCGGCGGCCGAGCCGCCGGTAGCCACCGAGCGCGATGGGCGCTCGCTGTGGCTGCCCTGGTCACGACCGGGGTTCCGGCAACTCTTGACGGTTTTCATGGTCAACGGTATCGCCAGCGCCATTCCGGCAACGCTGCTGCTGTTCTTTGTTCAAGACGTGCTGCAAGCCCCGCCGGCTGCCGAACCACTGTTTCTGGGCGCCTATTTTGTAGCGGCAGCCTTCTCGATCCCGGTCTGGTTGCAGATCATCGGCCGACTCGGGCTGGCGCGCGCCTGGGGACTGGGCATGCTGTTGTCGATTGCCGTCTTCGTCTTTGCCGCCGGTCTGGGCGCGGGTGACACTGCGGCTTTCGCCGCCGTGTGTGCGCTGTCCGGCATCGGCCTGGGCGCGGACCTGGCTGTGCCAGGAGCGCTTCTGGCAGGCCACATCGCCAAAAGCGGTGACCAGGGCGCGCAAGAGGGCAGCTACTTTGGCTGGTGGAATTTTGCGAGCAAACTCAACCTAGCCCTCGCGGCCGGCCTGGCGCTGCCAGCGCTGGCAGCCTTCGGTTATCAACCTGGCAGCCGTGACGGGGCGGCCCTGGCGACACTCTCTGCGGCCTATTGCCTGCTGCCCTGTGCCCTCAAGCTGCTCGCCGCCACACTGCTATACACCATGATCATCCGGAGAACGCCATGAAACGACGCCTCTTGCTTGCCGCTGCAGCAGCCGCCCCTCCCACCCTGCTACTGGGCGGTTGTGCCTCGCAACAGATCGAGACCTATGCCCAAGACAAGCCACTGCTCGACCTGACGCAGTATTTCAACGGTACGCTGGACGCCTATGGCGTCTTCACTGACCGCTCGGGCACCGTGGTCAAGCGATTCACCGTCGTCATGGTCTGTACCTGGAACGACAACGAGGGCGTGCTGGATGAAGACTTCCGCTATTCTGACGGCAGCACGCAAAAGCGCATCTGGCGACTGCGCAAGCTCGGCGATGGTCGATTCAGCGGCCGCGCCGACGATGTGGTGGGTGAAGCCCGTGGCGAGACCCGGGGCAACACCTTTCACTGGACGTACACCTTGAACCTGCCTGTTGGGGACAATGTGTTTGAGGTGCAGTTTGATGACTGGATGTACCTGATGACGGACAAAGTCATGCTCAACAAAGCCGCAATGAGCAAGTTTGGCGTCCGTCTGGGCGAGGTCACCTTGTCATTTGTGAAACGCTGAGCGACGAGCTATGTCGTTCTTTGCTCCTCTCAACCCGCCCCTGCGTGACTGGCAGGGCCAGACGGTCTGGATTGTTGGTGCATCCACTGGCATCGGGCGGGCCACCGCCTCAGCACTGCACCGAGCAGGCGCGCGGGTGACCGTGTCAGCCCGCAAGGCGGAGGCGCTGGCGGCCTTCGTAGCCCAGCACCCTGGCAGTCAAGCGCTGGCGCTGGATGCCACCGACCCAGCAGCTGTGACCCTAGCCGCCACTAACTTGCTGGCGCAAGGACCGCTCGACTGCGTGGTCTATTGCGCGGGCCACTACCGGGCAATGCGGGCTGAAGCCATGGACGTTGCCGACATGCAGCGCCACATGGCAGTCAATTACCTCGGTGCTCTGTACCTGTTGGATGCTGTGTTGCCGGCCCTGCTGGCACGTGGCAGAGGCCACATCAGCCTGGTTGGCAGCGTGGCCGGCTACCGCGGCCTGCCCAACAGCCTGGCCTACGGCCCGACCAAAGCGGCCTTGATTAACCTGGCAGAGAACCTTTACTTGGATCTGCACCCGCGCGGCTTGGGGGTATCGATTGTCAACCCCGGCTTTGTAGAGACCCCTTTAACCGCTGGCAATGCCTTCAGCATGCCCGCCCTGATCACGCCGGAACAGGCCGCCAACGCCATGCTGGCAGGCTGGCGCTGCGGCACCTTCGAGCTGCACTTTCCCAAGCGCTTTACCCTCTGGATGCAGGCGCTGCGCTTGCTGCCTGACCGCCTTTTTTTCGCCTTGGTTCGGCGGGTCACCCAATGAATACAACGCCCCTGGTCATGGCCACTAGCGTGGCGCGCGTCGTCACCTTCTTTGAAACCCTGACGCCCGACAGCGTGGCTGGCATCGGTCAGATTTACGATCTGCAAGCGAGGTTCAAGGACCCATTCAATGAGGTGGCGGGCGTGCCGGCGATCCAACGCATCTTTGATCATATGTTTGCGTCACTGCATGAGCCACGTTTTGTGGTGACGCAGCAGGTGGTGCAGGGGGATCAGTGCTTTCTGACCTGGGAGTTCCATTTCCGATTCCGGACTTATCGGCCAGCACAGCACCAGATCATCTTGGGCGCCTCGCATTTGGTTTTTACCAGCACGGGCCTGGTCACGCTGCACCGCGACTACTGGGATGCCGCCGAAGAGCTTTATGAAAAACTACCCCTCTTGGGTAGTGCGATGCGATGGCTTAAACGCCGCGCCAATCACTGACGATCGACCGCCGCTGTCAGGCGGGTACCGTCTCGGCGAAGCTGGCGCGTTGCATCAGTTTTTCATGGAGCCTGGTCAGGTTCGGATACGGCGAGCGCCAGTCAATCTGGGGAAAGCGGAAATCCAGGTAACCCAAGGCACAGCCCACCGCGATATCTGCCAAGCTGAGGTGAATGCCAACGCAATAAGTCTTATCGGCCAGCCCTTGGCTCATGGCGCGCAGCGCGGCATGCACCTTGCCCAATTGCCGGTCAATCCAAGCCTGGCTTCGCTCGCCCTCAAGGCGACCAACCCAGGTGGCCTCGAGCCGAGCCAGCAACGAGGCATCGAGCAGGCCATCGGCCAGTGCCTCCCAGGTCTTGACCTCAGCCCGTTCACGCCCAACCGACGGAATCAGCTTGCCCACCGGTGAAAGTGTGTCAAGGTATTCGACGATCACACGGGAATCGTGCAAGGCCTCTGAACCCTCCATCACCAGACAGGGCACTTTACCCAGCGGATTGGATTCACCGATCAGGGAATCGGCCGCCCAGACGTTCTCAAGAACAAAATCGTACTCGAGCTTCTTTTCGGCCATAACGACACGGACTTTACGGACATAGGGACTGGTGAGCGCGCCAATTAATTTCATGAGTAGACCGTAGATTCATACGGGGTCATTCTATCCATTCGCATCCCGCCGCCTCTGGCGTATGGCATAGACGCAGGTCCTACAATCCTTGTATGAGTTTTTCTGCCATTTCAGCCCTCTCGCCCTTGGATGGGCGCTATGCCAGCCGGCTGGCCAAACTGCGGCCGATCATGAGCGAACTGGGCTACATGCAGCGCCGACTGCAGGTCGAGCTTGCCTGGTTGGTAGCCTTGAGCGATGCAGGATTCCGAGAGTTTGCGCCGCTGACGCCGGACGCCCGACGCTACCTCAGCGGCTTGGTACTGAATTTTTCAGAAGCTGATGGCGAGGCCATCAAGGCGATCGAAAAGACCACCAACCACGACGTCAAGGCGGTGGAGTACTGGATCAAGGCCAAATTTGAGGGCCACGCCGAGCTGGTGGCTGCCAGTGAATTTGTGCATTTCGCCTGTACCAGCGAGGACATCAACAACACCAGCCACGCCTTGCAACTCCAGGCCGGGCGTGATCAGGTCCTATTGCCAGCAATGGACGCCATCATCGGCAAACTGCGCGAGATGGCGCATGCCTTTGCCCATGTGCCCATGCTCAGCCGTACCCATGGCCAGACTGCCAGCCCAACCACGGTCGGCAAAGAGATTGCCAATGTGGTCGCGCGGCTGGATGGCGCGCGCAGCCGAATTGCCGGTGTGCGTCTGCTGGCAAAGATGAACGGTGCTGTCGGCAATTACAACGCCCATCTCTCGGCATGGCCCGACTTTGATTGGGAAAGCTTCAGCCGCCGCGTGGTGGAGTCGCCGGAGCCGGTCGGTTTGGGATTGCAGTTCCAACCTTACAGCATCCAAATTGAGCCGCACGATTACATGGCCGAACTGTTTGATGCAGTGGCCCGCGCCAATACCATCCTGATCGACTGGTCGCGCGATGTCTGGGGCTATGTCTCGCTGGGCTACTTCAAGCAAAAGCTCCGGGAAGGCGAGGTTGGCTCCAGCACCATGCCACACAAGGTCAACCCCATCGATTTCGAAAACGCCGAAGGCAATCTGGGCTTGTCCAACGCCTTGCTGCGGCACCTGAGTGAAAAACTGCCCATCTCACGCTGGCAGCGTGACCTGACCGACTCCACCGTGCTGCGCAACATCGGCGTGGCGCTCGGTCACGCCATCTTGGCTTACCACTCATTGGCCACTGGGCTGGGCAAGTTGGAGCTCAATGAATCCGCCATTGCTGCTGACTTGGACACCGCCTGGGAAGTGCTGGCCGAGCCGATTCAGACCGTCATGCGCCGCTTCGGCCTGCCACAACCCTATGAGCAGTTGAAGGCCTTTACCCGCGGCGCGCCGATGACGCGCGAATTGATGCAGGGTTTTATCGCTCGACTGGACATACCTGCCCTGGAAAAGCAGCGCCTGCTGGCGCTGACCCCGGCCAGCTACACCGGCCTCGCCGCCACCCTGGCGCGGCGGGTCTGATGACCCCCACGCTGGCCACTGCGTGTGCTGCGCTGCCCCCCGAGGGGGCTGCCCCGCCTTGGGGCGGCCCAGCGGCGAGTCTGTAATGGCGCTCAAATCCACGATCTTCAAGGCCAGTCTGCAAATTGCAGACATTGACCATGGCTACTATGCCGACCATTCGCTCACGCTGGCCCGGCACCCCAGCGAGACCGATGAGCGCATGATGGTGCGGCTCTGTGCCCTGGCGCTGCATGCGCACGAGTTGCACTCGGTCTGCCAGGGCGACGGCACGCTGGCCTTTGGCGCCGGCCTGAGTGACCCGGACGAGCCTGACGTCTGGCTGCGCGACTACACGGGGCGCACCCGGCTGTGGCTGGAGGTAGGGCAACCGGAGGACAAACCGCTGCTCAAGGCCTGCAGCAGAGCCGACCAGGTGGTTCTGTATTGCTTTAGCGCCTCGGCCGACATTTGGTGGCGCAGCATGCAGGCCAAACTGGCGCGGCCGCCCAATCTGGCCGTGTGGCGCATCCCCAGTGCGGCAGCGCAAGCCCTCATCCCGATGGCGCAACGCAGCATGCAGCTGCAGGCCACGGTTCAGGAGGGCGTCTTGATGCTCGGAGACGGCGCGCTCACGGTGGACGTGGAACCCTTGCGCTGGAAATAGGCGCCGGCGCGCTCGGCGTAGCGATTGAAGCGCCAGGCGCTGGCCTCGAGAGTGATCCGGCGCCAGGTCTGGCGCTTTTCCGCCGGGCGCATCTGGGTCCAGTACTGCACCTCGGCAAAGCTGCGGCCACAGCCCTTGCACTGCTCGTCGCCCTGGCTGGTGGAGCAGATGGCGATACAGGGGGCGTCAGGCGTTGTGTCGTACCAGGCCAGCCAGGCGTCCAGCGCGGCCGGCGGAAAGGAAAACTCATCCGCCTCGGTCTCATGGTAAAAAACCAGCAGGGCATACACCTCGGCCAAGGCGCGCGTCGGCGACGCCAAGGAGAAGCCATCGAGCGAGGGACTTTTGTCGCGCCAGTAATTGATGGCCGACTCGATGTCGGTGATGTGAATGCCTGCCATGGGGGCCCGATGATAGCCGGGGCAGAAACCCCTGTCGTTCCAAGCCTACCCGGCGCATGGTTTAATCCGGCCCTGAAGGGGAGTAGCCCCCCGTTGATGCGTCGTCAATACGAGCAGCCTCGCGGCGCTCCGGTTCATCAGATGACACGGTTCACCGTGCACCATCGGGCAAGACCTTCGCCATGCACTTGCCATGCAGCGCGCGAAGGCGTTTTCGTCCCAACCTTTGCCATAGCCCGGCCAGTGTTGACTAAGCCAACATGCAAAGGTATTTCAATGGAACTTTTTTCTGCCCCCTGGTGGTCCGCCCTGATGGCGATCATCCTGATTGATCTGGTCCTCGCGGGCGACAACGCCATCGTCATCGCCCTTGCTGCGCGCAACCTGCCGGCACAGCTGCAAAAAAAGGCGATCATCTGGGGCACTGTCGGCGCGATTGGCGTGCGCGCCGTGATGACGGTGGGTGTGGTCTGGCTGCTTCAGGTGCCCGGCTTGATGCTCGTCGGTGGCCTGGGTCTGGTCTGGATTGCCTACAAGTTGCTGGCTGATCAAGGTGGCAGCGAGCACGAGGCTCCCGTGGTGAGCACCTTCTGGGGGGCCATGAAAACCATCGTCGTGGCCGACGCACTGATGGGGGTGGACAACGTGCTTGGCGTGGCGGGTGCCGCCCACGGCGCCTTCGACCTGGTGATCATCGGCTTGCTGATCAGCGTGCCGATCGTGGTCTTTGGCAGCTCGGTGGTGCTCAAACTGGTGGAACGCTTCCCCGCCATCATCCAGATCGGCGCTGCCGTTCTGGCTCTGACCGCCGCCAAGATGATCGTCAACGAAGCCATGCTCGACAGCGTATTTGACGGGCCAGACCTGCCGAACACGGCGGCGCGCTGGGCCACATACATCGTCACGGTCGCCGCCGTGCTGGGGGGGGGGCACTGGGCTACCCGGCGTGCCGCAACGCGCACTTGAGGCTCTAAGGGCGGTGCTATGCTGAGGCACCATGAAACTGATCCTGAAATGGCTGCTTAGCGCGACTGCTTTGCTGGCGGTGGCCTATCTGTACGAGGGCGTCGAGGTGCGCAGCTTTGGCGCGGCTCTGACGGCGGCCTTCGTGATCGGGTTGTTGAACATGCTGCTGCGCCCGTTGCTGGTCCTGTTGACTCTGCCGGTCACGGTGCTCACCCTGGGCCTGTTTTTGTTTGTGATCAATGCTCTGCTGTTTTGGTGGGCCGCCAGTCTGCTGAATGGCTTTTACGTCAGCGGCTTTGGCGCGGCGCTATTGGGCTCGCTGATTTATTCGGTGTTTGGCGTCGTGATCGACTCAGCGCTCCAGCGCCTGTTCTCGCAGCGCTGACTCCAGTTGCCGACGCCGGGTGTCGATGATCGACGCCTCGATGTGGTCAGCATTGGGATTCAGACTGGCCCCCTGGCGAAACAGATCTTGCGCTGCCTTGATTCGGTCCAGCGCCGCCCCCGGATCGAGTTGTGCCACGCGGGCCTCGGCCTCGGCGCGCAAAGCGCGCACGCTCTGGCTCTGAGCCGCATAGGCACTGGCGAGCAGCTGCCAGGCCTGGGCATCACGCGGGTGTTGCGCCACCCACAACTGCAAGCGCTCGGTCAAGGCCAGCCACACTGCCGCCTGCCCCGACTGCAGCGCCAGTTGCCCCCGCAGCAGCAATTCAGGCCGGCGCATCTTTAGTGCGTCGCGATCGTCCGCTGAGCGGGTGTCAAGCTGGGTCTGGGCTGATCGCCAGTCACCGGCTAGCAGGCTGAGTTCGACCCGTAGCCAGCGTGCAAGCCGGGTGCCAACTGGGTCTGAGGACACTAAGGCCGTGAGCCGATCCAGATAGGTGCTGGCTGCAACATCATCACGCAAACGTCCGGCAGCCAGCACGCCGGCATACAACACTCCGGCATGACGTGCAGCCATCGATGGCGGTGCAGACACAGGCCAACTGTCGGCCTCGAGCAGCAAACCACGCAAGCCGTCAACCCCGGGATTTGACAGGACGCGGGCGCGGCCCACCATCATGGCGTGTTCCAGCGATGGCGTCGGGACGGGAGCCAAAGAGCCCGCAGTCAACTGGCGGCTTTGCATGTCGGCGATGCGCTCGGTCGTCAGGGGATGGCTGCGCAGGTAGGGGTAGGCACCGTTGTCATTGAGGCGCGAGGCCTTTTGCAGTTTGTCGAACATACCCACAAACCCACGCACGTCAAAACCGGCGTCGGTCATGATCCCGTACCCGACACGGTCAGCCTCTCGTTCCATGTCTCTTGAAAAATTCAGCTGTCCCTGGGCCGATGCCGCCTGTCCACCCACAACCAGCGCATTGGCCGCGTCTGTGCTTTTGCTGGCGGCCAATGCCCCGAGAATCAATGCGCCCACCAGCCAGGGCGCTTGTTGGCCCTGACGCGCGATCAAACGTGAGATGTGCCGCTGAGTCACGTGACTGAGCTCGTGCCCGAGCACCGAGGCCAGTTCGTCGGCGCTACCGACCACGGCCAGTAGGCCCAGATGCACGCCAAAGTAGCCGCCCGGCAGGGCAAACGCATTCACCGTGCGGTCGCGCCCAAGCATGATCTCCCAGGCAAATCGATCCCGCAATTCAGGCGACAGGTCACCCCGAGCCCGTGCCGCAGCCAGCAGTGGTTGCCAGATGCCCTGGACATAGTCGACCAGCACCGGGTCGTCCAGGTAGTCAGGGTCCCGGTAGATTTCACGCGCGATCCGGTCGCCCAACCGGCGTTCGGCGCTGCTACTCATCTCGCCACCGTCACCCAAGGTTGGCAATAGTGTGCTGTTTGCACCGACCGGCTGAGCCTGCACAAGGGGTACTTGCAGCCAGTTAAACGCTATCAAAATAATAGCTGAAATAGCATGTTTCATAAGGCTTGGAGCCAGTTTTGACATGACGATTTGTCGCAATTGGAATTCCTAGAAGAGCGGAACGTATGATGCACGATTGAGGTCAACGCTTTGTAAACTGGGCGCTGACGACCCATCATGTCAACCAAGGTGATTTTTTCATGAGTGCTTTGACGCATTTTGACAGCCAAGGGCAGGCCCACATGGTCGATGTGGCGGCAAAACCAAGCACACACCGGGTTGCCGTCGCCTCCGGACGGATCGACATGTTGCCGACCACCCTGGCGCTGATTGAGGCAGGCAACGCCAAAAAGGGCGATGTGTTGGGCATCGCCCGCATCGCCGGCATTCAGGCCGCGAAAAAAACAAGCGACTTGATCCCGCTCTGCCACCCCCTGGCGCTGACCCGGATTGCGATTGATTTTGAAACCGCTCAGGCCAGAGCCAATGAGCCCGCCACCGTGATTTGCACTTCCAGGGTCGAAACCGTGGGCCCCACCGGCGTCGAAATGGAAGCCCTCACCGCATTGCAGGTGGCGCTGCTGACCATTTATGACATGTGCAAGGCCGTGGACCGCGGCATGACCATCAATGACTGCAAGTTGCTTGAGAAGCACGGGGGCAAGAGCGGCAGTTTTGTGAACGCCTTTTAATTTCTAGCTGTGCACCCGGCAAAGTGCACCCACCACACACGCCGCAGACTTAATCCAAGAGGTTGGCCAAAGGCATATAGTTGCGGACGCAACTCAAAAACATCTTGCCATCGCACTTGCGCTTGACATCTGCTGCCTGAGCGTCGCTAAAGCCATTCTTTTTTGCAAAACTCAAAATTTCAGGGGGTGAAGCAAACTTAAAAATCTCAACCCGATTTCGCAAGTCATTGTTATAGTCGATTTGCCTTTTGATTAATTGATATTCCGTCGCCGCTTTTCCGTAGATATTGGTTTCCGTCGTCATTAAAACATCATTGCTGCCGTAATTTTTGAGACTAACAATTATAAAAACGCTGCTCGCAGTGTCAGGTGCGATCTGGTAGGAAACCAATGTGTAGCCATTATTTTGTAGTTTTCGGGTATCCGCATAATTGATTAATTTTCCAATATTGCCCGACAGCTTGTCTGAGGCGGAACTTAGGCCCTCGCCGGTCAGCTTCCAGGCGCCGTACACCATAGAGTAGTCGCCCGCATCCACATTTTGCGCAACTAGCTCATACCCAGTCGGGATTTTTTTATAGTATTTTTTGGTGATATTTTCGCCATAAAATTCAGGCATACAACCCCGCATCGACTGTGCTACGGTTAAAGAGGTGTAAAAAACCTCCAGGTTTTCTATACTCGAAGAATATATTTTTTCAGATATAGCTGATTCAATAGAGTTATATTTTCCAATGCAGTCAACTATCAGGTAATCGACCGAAACGTTCATATTAGCTAACCCAATCTGGCTAGCACTGCCTTGAACTATCAGTTGATAGGTATCTAAAGTGACTGCCGTTACCGGATTACTTTTATTAAGAATTGCAGCCTCGATACCATTGGCGTTCTGGCTCGCATTTTTTACACTTACTTTATCGCCAATATGCAGTCCGTGCGCTGGATGGTATATGGTGATCGTGGTACTGCCGTTCGCGTTCGTCGCAGTATTCGTTGTTATGGCATTTTTCAGAAAAAAGCTTTTGTGGTGATACGATACGACATCCGCAATAATTTCCTGAGATCCATTTTTTAATTCCCCCATGAATATGGACTGAATGCTTTCTGTGCTGCTTCCGGGTACAGCAGCGCTGGTGGACTGGCCGCTGTTGGCATCATATTTTGCATTCAGGTTGTCCAGTTGCGTCTGGCTGCTGGGCAGGCTCGGACTCACTGCTGTACCGCCGCCGCAGGCAGCCATACCCATAACGCAAAGCACGGCCCAAAGCCTGTTCTTGATGTTCATTGCTGATCCATTTCTCTCATCGCGACTACATTCCATTGCGCCACACCAAGTCGGGGTCCACTTTCCGGCAGTTCTTGGACCACCAGTGGCCTAGGTGATAAGTGCAGTAAGGCACCGCCCGTTAAGCCGATTGTGCGCGCTCGAGGTCGGCCTTATGACTGTCTGCGACATGCGCACAGCCGTTTACCGCAGGATGGCTATCGATAAATTGAAGCTGCTGAAGAAGCACATTAGCAATGTCGGACAGCGATTTTGCCAAACATCCATCGACATACTGAGAGGTCATAAACCGCCTTCACCGTCCATTTCGGCTGGCCCAGCGCTCATAGGGCAATGGAAAAGCCGCCTGGAAACGCGCCAGATAAAACTGTAGCGTGTCCTCTCGGCCTTGCAGCAGCAAACTGTCCAAGAGCTGCTCAATCACCCGCGGCTCTGGCGAAAAATGCAGCATTGCTTGCGCCAACGCCTGGCTAGCCGGCGCGTTGGCGGGGCTGATCACCGTGGTGGTGAGCTCAGCAAAATCGACCTGCGGACCGAACAGCCAAGAACCCTGCAGCTTGGCCAGGGTGTTGTCGCGGTAGGGCGCCGCCCGCGCTGCGACGGGCAGGTAGATTTGGCGAATACGCTGGTAGTCCCAGGCCGCATACATCACGGCGAGCATGAGGCTGATCGCACTTGCCAGCCGCCAGAGCTCGGGCGCGACGGCCAAAGGAGTGCCCGGCCGACCCGACCGTGGCACCGCCACTGCGGCCGGTCTGGTCAGCCAGAGCAAGGCGAGGGCCAAACCAGCGGTCAGCTGAAACGGTCCGTACCAAAGGGGGTACTCCAACAGGCTGTGCAAGCCCAGGATCGCCAGAACTGCCCAGGCCAATTGCCGGGCGGGGTTGGTCTCGCGCCAGGGTTGGGCCTGCCACAGGGCCCACAGGCCGCCGCCACACACGAGTGTGGCTACCGGCAGGCCCAGCTCCACCGCCAAGTGCAGCGGAAGGTTGTGCGCATTGCTCAAGATATCGCAAAAGCGCGGGCCGGGGTAGAGGGTGATGAAATGGGCGTAATCCAGTTCGCCCCAGCCCCAACCGGTCCAGGGTTTTTCCGTGATCAAATACAACACGTTGTGCCACAGTGTCAGTCGGCTGGCGCAGCTTGGCGCTTGCTCCTGCATGCGCGCCAAGATGCCGGTACCGCCGAAGCCGAAGCCAGCCAGCCAGGGCAACAGCAGGGTTGCGCTGCCATAGGCGACGCCAACCGCCAGCATCACCCGCCAGACCAGGGAAGACCGCCACTGCTGCCAGACCAGCAACAGCAAGGCCAACAGCAGCAACTCCAGCAGGCCGGTCCGCGACGATGAAGCCGCATTGCCGACCCCCAGCAGGACGGCGGCGAGCAGGCTGGCGGGCGATGCCCAAGCCAGCGTTCGTACCGCTTGCGCCCACCACAACAATGCGGCCAAGCCGATGGTGGTCAAGCTTGCAAACTGGTTGCGTTGACGGAGGTTGGCAAAAGCCTCGCCCAAGCCGGTGCTGTTAGCCCAGGGCGACAAAGCCTGACTGGCCCCCAGATATTGAAGCAGGGCGATCAGACTACTTAGCAGCGCCGCCAGCAACCAGGCCGGCGCTGCGACTCTGACCAATGACGAACCTCCACCTTGCCACAACGGCAGCAGCAGCAGCAAGGCCAAACAAACCAGGCTCAGCAAGCTCTGCACCAATTGGCTGGTCGGCCCAGGAGCAAACGGATTCAACCAGGGCAGCAGGAGTAGCAGGACGCCAAGCGTCCGGGCTGGGGCATCGTGGCTTGTGGGCAACATGGTTCAGGCGCTTGGGAGGGGTCAACCTGGGCAGATTGGCGGCGGACAGAAAAAAAGCGCTGTCGCCAGCGCTTTTTTCAGCGTCGTGGTCAGTCAAGACCACGCCCGCTTGAGTCGATCCTTGGTTAATTAGCGATACAGAGGGGCGGGGCCGTACCCAGGCAACCGCTGGTAGCACCAGGGGCGTTATTGGACCAGGTCATGGGCTGGCCAGCGGCGCCCAAGGTTGGCGTCAGGATGAGCGTGGCAGCTACATCCGTCGTTGACGTCGGCGTTACCGTGATGACGCCATCGGAGACTACAACCGAGGCCACGTGGGTGGTGGCAGCAGTAGCAGGCACGCCTTTCGCGCCTGAACTGCAACCGGCCAGGGCACCAGATTCCTGGGCGCAGACGGCAACCGCCGTTTTATAGCCGCTGGTGATCGAAATCACCTCGGCAAACTTGGCTTTCTTGGTGTAATCCTGGTAGGCGGGTAGCGCGACTGCGGCCAAGATGCCAATGAT
>CALPLW020000025.1 GCA_943324505.2 Comamonas sp. lk | reverse complement strand
GCAGATGCCGGTGATTGCGCTGGGCATTGATTGCCCGTCATTCACGCCCGACCCCAAGCTGCGCGAGTCGGCCCGCGCGGCGCTGCAGTTGCAAGCCCATGAGGTGGCCTTTCTGTTCTCGGGCCGGCTGTCATTTCATGCCAAGGCCAACCCGGCGCCGATGTACCAGGCACTGGAGCAGGCGGCTCAGCACGCCTCAGTGGTTTGTATTGAGGCGGGCGTGTTCCCCAACGATGCGATTCGCACCGGGTTTTTGGCGGCACAAAAAGCACTGGCACCCTCGGTACGGTTTATCTGGGTTGATGGCCAGGATGAGCTGCGCTACAAGCAGGCCTGGCAGGGCGCCGATGCGTTCGTCTCGCTGTCAGACAACATCCAGGAAACCTTTGGCCTGACGCCGGTGGAGGCGATGGCGGCGGGCTTGCCCGTGGTGGTGTCGGACTGGAATGGCTACAAGGATACGGTCCGCGATGGTGTTGATGGCTTCCGCGTGCCGACCACTTTGCCGCCAGCGGGTATGGGTGCAGACCTGGCCATGCGCCATGCGCTGGGCTTGGACACCTATGATTTTTACATTGGCCGGGCCAGTCTGGCCACCGTGACTGAGCCAACAGCGCTGGCCCAGGCCTGCATCGCGCTGGCGTCGCAACCTGAGTTGCGGGAGCGTATGGGCGCAGCAGGTCTGGCACGCGCTACGCGTGACTTTGACTGGCCCGTGATCTTGCAGCGCTACACGCAGTTGGCCGACGAGCTGACCAAAATCCGCTTGGCCGCCGGGCCACAGGCGCCTGAGCCCTGGGTGCAGCGCGCCGACCCGTTTGCGCGGTTTGCCCATTTCTCTAGTCACACGCTGGCGGGTAACGCGATGGTGCGCGCCCAGCCAAGTGCGCAGGCGCGGCTGAACGACTTGCGGAGCTTGGCGATGGCCAATTATGCCTTTGATGCCAATCTGCTTCCACCCGAGACAATCACAGCCTTGCTGAGTCTGCTGGACAAGAATGGCGGCCAGACGGTGAACGAATTGCTGGCGGCGGCTGGCGCGGCGACCCCAGTGGGCGTGCGTTGCCTGATGTGGCTGTGGAAGTTTGATTTGCTGCAAGTTGCTTCGGCACGCACCACTGATTGACTATGAAGATTCTTTTCATTCATCAGAATTTCCCCGGCCAGTTCAAGTACCTGGCGCCGGCGCTGGTCCAGCAAGGCCACACCGTGGTGGGCATGACCATGCAAAAGACTGACGCCAAGGATTGGCAGGGCGTGCAGTTGTATCGCTACGCCGCCAAGCGTGGCACCACCCCCAATGTGCATCCTTGGATCAGCGATTTTGAGACCAAGGCCATTCGCGCTGAGGCCTGCTTCAGGGCCGCGCTGAAGCTCAAGGCGGACGGCTTCACGCCCGATGTCATCGTGGCCCACCACGGCTGGGGCGAGAGTCTATTTTTGAAGGACGTCTGGCCCAACGCCAAACTGGCGATCTACTGCGAGTTTTACTACCACCCGCACGGCGCTGATGTGGGCTTCGATCCTGAGTTTCCTGCCACCGACGAAGGCGAAGTCTGCCGCTTGCGTTTGAAAAACCTCAACAACCTGCTGCACTTTGAGGTGGCCAGCGCGGGCATCAGCCCCACGCACTGGCAAGCCAGCACCTTCCCCGAACCGTTTCGGTCCAAGATTACGGTGGTACACGACGGTATTGACACCGCGTCGCTGGCGCCCAACCCGAATGTGAGCCTGACGCTCAACGGCAACCTGGTTCTGACCAAGCGCGACGAGGTCATCACCTTTGTTAACCGCAACTTGGAGCCGTACCGCGGCTACCATATCTTCATGCGGGCCTTGCCAGAGATTTTGAAGCGGCGCCCCAAGGCAAGGGTGATGATTGTGGGCGCTGACGACGTGAGTTACGGTGCGCGTCCTGCCAATGGGCAGAAGTGGAAAGACATCTTCGCCAAAGAGGTGCGACCCCTCATCAGCGATGCAGACTGGAGCCGGGTGCATTTTCTGGGTCACGTGCCCTACACGGTGTTTATACCGCTGCTGCAGCTCTCCAGCGTGCACGTGTATTTGACTTACCCCTTCGTTTTGAGTTGGAGCTTGCTCGAAGCCATGAGCGTGGGCTGCGCGATTGTGGCCAGCGACACGCAACCGCTGCATGAAGCCATCAAGCACAATGAGACTGGCCGCCTGGTGGATTTCTTTGATGTGCCCAAGCTTGTCGATGAAGTTTGTGGGTTGCTCGATGACCCTGACCATAGAGCGCGTCTGGGGGCCAATGCGAGAGCCTTCGCTCAGGCCAACTACGATTTGCAAACCGTCTGCCTGCCACGGCAGTTGGAATGGGTGCAAACGCTGGCGCCGTGATGCTGAAATAAAATTCTCTTTCTTTTTTTAACTCGGGACAACTCTAAATGGCAACCGTCAAAATCGATAACATTGACTACGATATCGACACACTGAGCACAGAAGCCAAGCAACTGCTGCAAAGCCTGAAGTTCTGTGAGGCTGAACTGCAACGCCTGCAAGCCCAATCTGGCGTGCTGCAAACGGCGCGTGCGGCTTATGCAAAGGGCCTGCAAGCTGCGCTGCCAAGCCCACTACAGCAAGCCCAAGCTAATGAAACCTTGCAGTTCAACTGACAACCGTGCCCGAGCAGCCCATGTCTGAGGTGCTCACCATCGTGGGGGAAGCGCAGGTCGCTATCGAGCCCGTTGAGCTTGAGTTACAAGCTATTCAAGCTGAATCCATTGGCTGGATAGCGATTGGTGGGGCGTACCTTCACGTGGGTGACACTGAAGACCAGGTGATTGAGGTCGTTGGCTTGGCCACTGCCTCTATGGCTGGCGCCAACGTCTTGTGGTTGGGGTGATCAGTTTGGTGTAAGTAGCCCCGCTGGGCGAAGTATCAACGCCGCTCGATACTGCAATCCTTGAGGATCAAAGCGTTGCCGCGGAACTCTGAAAAGTCACCCATGATCTTGTAGAGGGTCCTGCTCACCCGCTCGACGGCCAGCCTGCTGTCGTCCGAATACTGTCGGCAAATCACGGCACCATCCTCAAACGCGACGATGGTGTAGTCTGATTCCTCAGACTTGCCAGTGAGGACGCCATCTGTACAGACCGCTTTACCCTTGCCACGGACAGCGACCAGGGTTTTGGATATTTCTCCGATGTACAGGTTGTTGAATCTAAACGCGATCGCTGCGCCCTGGGCCGCGGTGGACTCGCATTTTGAATGGTAGAGCGACCACTTAGTGCCATCTAGGGGAGGCGGGCCAGCCGGTGGCGCGACCGCCGTTGCCGCGGGAGCGGGCGGAGGTGCTGCGGGTGCGGGGGTGGGTGCTGCTGCGGCCTGAGGCGCGGCCGCGGGAGCCGTCGCGGTCGGTCGGGCAGCCTGGCTGGAAGGGTCGCCGACTCGTGCGGTCTGCCTGACCTCACAAGCCGCCTTCAGGAGCGCGTCCTGCGCCGTGTTGGGTCGGACGACGGCTGTCCGGTTAATCGCCTCGTTCTGCAGCTCAGGGAATTTCTTTCCCTTCAGGTCTAGCTCGGCATACGCATCGATCCGGATAACGGTCATCTCGCGGGATGTGCAGTTCATCAAGTACGTCCAGGTCCCCGACTTGGCGGCTTGCCCATTGGGAATGTTCCGGTACGCGGTGCCGATGCGCGAGTCGGCCTGCACCACGACGCTGTTGCTGTCAAAGAAGAAGCCTGCGGCGTCGCTTGCCAGGGGCTGCCAGCTCTGCGCTCCGGCTGTGCCTACCAACGCAAAAAGAAGAAGGGGCAAAGTTTTATTCACTGAAATTCCTGAATTTGTTGCTTGCAAAATTTTAATCTCATATTTTGCTCGCCCGATCCAGCGTCGATTGGTCCTCACCAAAGGCCTGAGCGGCGGTCCGAATGGCCGACCACCAAGTTAAAATTCAGTGATGCAAAACCTGACCTTCAAGATCATCCAACTGGGTTTGATGCTGCTATTGGCGGCCTGTGGCGGTGGCGATGGGGTTCAGCCTGCCGTGTCTCAGTTGCAGGCATCGACGCTGCGGTATGGGCAAACGGCGGTTATTCAGGTGGCCGGGAAGTACCTGCGCAATGACATGTTGGCCGAAACCAGTGGTTGCTCGGGGCCGGCATTTCGGGCAGACAGCGTGCCTGATTTGGCTGTGCTGACCTGCAAGGTCACTGCTGCCGGGCCCCTGACGGTGAGCATCCGGTCAGCCAGCGGGGCTTTGCTTTTCACTCAGACGCTGTCGGTGCCTTTGCCCAAGGTGTTGTTTGTAACGTCAAAGGGCAGCTTCGAGCTGGAGCTCAACCCGGCTGTGGTACCCGTGACGGTGGACAATTTTCTGGGCTACGTGAGCCGGTCTTTTTACTCCAATACGCTGTTTCATCGAGTTGTGGCAGGCTTTGTGGTTCAGGGCGGGGGGTTCACCGCGGGCTTGGTCGAAAAAGAACCGAAATCGGCGCCTATCGTGCTGGAGTCCAACAGGGGCCTGTCGAACACGCGCAGCACAGTGGCCATGGCCCGTACGGCCGATCCGAGCTCAGCCACGTCTCAATTTTTTGTGAATGTGGTGGACAACGTGGCACTGGATTATCAAAATGCCGACAACCCGGGCTATGCGGTGTTTGGCAAGGTGGTGAGCGGCATGGATGTGTTGGATGCGATTGCCGCGGTGCCCACAGCGACAGTGGGTGTGTTCCAGACCGTGCCTACGACCGACGTGACCATCAACCTGGCTTTACAGGTGCGCTAAAACCTGCCAACAGCCCTTACACGCGTACAGACTTCGGGGTTCAGACAAAGGGCGTGTAGACAAAGCCATTGCCGATGACGCCAATGACGCCGGCTTGGTTCTCGGTGCTCTCGCTGAAGGCCGCCAGCACATGGGCCACGCTGCCGTTGCCTGAGTCGAGGACGCCAAGCCAGAAGTTGTAGCCGCCGGGCTCGGCGGGGCGGTGCAGCACGTTGTCGTAAAACCGGGTAACGATGTCCGCATTGCTGGGCTTGGTGCCGTAGATGGCACGGAACTCTGCTGAATCCACAAAGCTCTGGGCCACGCTGGAGAAGTAGGCGCCGCTGTCCATCACGCTGATCCAGTAGCCGAGGCCGCCATCTTGGTCGGGTGTGCGGTTGAAGGCGGCCTGGTAAAGGCGGTAGACCTGGCCGCCGACGCCATCGGTGTCTAGTGCCACGGCCGAATCAGCAAACTTCAGGCGCTCGATGTTGGTGAGCGTGTCCAATCCTTCTGCGGGTGAGCTGACCGTCCATCCCGTGGTGGTCTTGGTGGTGGTGTAGCTGGAGCGGTTGCCCGAATACAAGGCGGTGTCGGCGCCCGCGCCGCCGTTGAGGCTGTCGTTGCCGCCCAGGCCGCACAGGGTGTCGTTGCTGACGGTGCCGAAGAGGGCATCAATGTTGCCGCTGCCCGTCAGCCAGTTGGTGCCAGAGGCGTCGACCATGGCCCCACCCACCACGGTTTGCAGAGTGGCCGACAGCGATCCAGAGTTGCCTCCGGCGGCGGAGTTGCCCCAAGTGACCACGCTGCCGTCCATGCGTATCGCCATGAAGGCGCTGCCGCTGGCGACAACGCGGCTGACCGGAATGGTGCCATTGAGTTGAGAGCTTACCGCACTGCTGTCACCACCGGCGTAGAGGTCGCCCCAAGTGACGACGGAGCCGTCAAACCGCAGTGCCGCAAAGGCGCCATTTGTGGCGTACAGCTGTACCACGCGGGTGCTGCCGTCGAGTTGCGTGCTGACGCCGCTGGTGTCGCCGCCATGGCTGTCAGAGCCCCAGGTGATGACGGAGCCATTGGTGCGAATGGCGGCGAACGCACCACTGTTGCCCAGCACGGTGATCACGTCCTCAGTGCCATCGAGTTCGGTAGCCACTTTGGCGGAGTTGCCTCCAAAAGGGGCATAGCCCCAGGTGATCACGGACCCGTCAGAGCGCAGGGCGGCAAACGCGCCGCCGGTGGAACTGAGGCTGACCACGTCCAGAGTACCGTTGAGCGCGGTGGCCACGTCGCTGCTGTCACCGCCAAAAATGCTGTCGCCCCAGGTGACGACAGAGCCGTCGGTTCGAAGGGCTGCCATGGCGGTATGGGTAGCGCTGATGGTTGTAACGTCCACCACGCCGTTGAGTTGGGTCGACACGGCGCTGCTGTCGCCACCGCTACCGGCCGCTCCCCAGGTGACCACCGACCCGTCGGCCCGCAGTGCGGCAAATGCACCTTGGCTGGAGAACACACGGGACACGCCGATGGTGCTACTCAGGCTGGCAGCCACGGACCCGGCGTCGCCGCCAAAGCCGTTTAGGCCCCATGTCACTACGGTACCGTCGATGCGCAAGGCGGCAAAGGCCAAACTGTTGGAATAAACCTGGGCCACTGGCACCAAGCCGTTGAGCGCATCGGCCACGGCGCTGATGTTGCCGCCATAACGCTCATCGCCCCAGGCGAGCACGGAGCCGTCTTGACGCAGAGCGGCAAAGGCGAGCTTGGTAGCGGAAATGCCCGTGACGTCGATGACGCCGCTGATCCCGCTGGCTACAGCTGCGCTGCTGCCCCCGCCATCAGCCTTGCCCCAGGTGATGACGGAACCGTCAGCCCGCAGCGCGGCAAAGGCCTGGGCGTTGGAGTAGATGCGGGTGACTCGAACCGATCCGTCGATCAGAGCGGCCACTGCCGAGGTGTCGCCACCGCTGGCGCTATCGCCCCAGCTGACGACCGAGCCGTCTGCTTTGAGTGCGGCAAAAGCGTACTGATTTTGGTATTCGGCTTCGGTGTGCCCCGGCAAAAGGAGCAGGGACGGGCTTGGCGACGCGACGGCGCCGAGGCTGAGGCCGGCGTTCGCTGCAGCCGCGTGCAGGGGCAGCTCTGGTTCGGCGGCGAGTGACAAAGCGGCCACAACGGGGTCTTTGATGTAGGCCCTGCCGTAGCTGGCCCAGCTGGTGTCGGTGGCGTTTTTGTACAGATCAAGCCAGAAGTACTCCCTACCTTCGGACAGGCTATCGGCCTTGGTGGTGACGCTGATGGTCTGGCTGGTTTCGTTGGCCGCAAAGGCGACAGCCTGACGCGACAGGGCAAGGTAGTCGCTGCCACTTTGCGCTGTGCCATTGGAGGTGGCAACGTAAACGGTTGACGCTGTGCCACTGGCGCTGCGGGTAATGGTGAATGTGACTGCACCGCCTTCGGTGACCGGGCTGCTGGCGGTGGCGTTGGAAGTGACGCTGTAGGTGTAGCTGATGACCGGCACGTCCTTGATGTAGCCTTTGCCATACGTGGTCTCACTGCTGTCGGTGTAGTTTTTATAGAGGTCCAGCCAAAAGTATTCCGGGCTTTCGGTAGCGGTGTCGGTGAGGGTTTTGACGGTCACCGTCTTGCTGGTTTCATTGATTCCAAATGTGACCGATTGCAGGTCGATGGGTGCGAAGTCCGAGTTACGGGAGGCTGAACCATCTGAGGTGGATACGTAAACGGTGGATGCCGAGCCACTGCCAGTGCCACTGGCAGTGCGGGTGATGGTGAAGGTGACATCATTGCCTTCGATGACGGCGCTGCCGCTGGTGGCAGCATTCGACGTCACCTTGTAGCTGTAACTGACGATCGGAATGTCCTTGATGAAGGCCGAGGCATAGGTGGCCCAGTTTGTGTCCGCATAATTTTTGTAAAGCTCAAGCCAGAAGTACTCGGCGGCTTCGGTCTTGTCATCTTGGTAGGTGGCAACCGTTACGATTTTGCTGGTTTCATTGGCGGCAAACTCTACGGCCTGCCGGCTCAGTGCGGCGAAATCCGAGCCGCCGAGTGCTGAGCCGTTTGACGTGGAGACATACACCGTGGAGGCTGAGCCACTGGCACTGCGTGAAATGGTGAATGTGGCGCTGCCACCCTCTGTGACGGCGGCGGCGCTGCTGGCGGTCGATGTGAGTGTGTAGTTGTAGTTAGCCAGTACCACGTCCTTGATGTACCCTGTGGCGTAGGTGCTTCGGGTGGAGTCACTGGCATTGCGGTACAGGTTGAGCCAGAAGTACTCGTTGCCTTCTGTCAGGCTGTCCTGGTACGTGGCGACGGTAACAGCCTTGGTGGTTTCGTTGGCGCCAAATGTGATGGCCTGCCGCGACTGGACCGCGTAGTCGTTTCCATCGGTGGCGGTGCCAGTGGCAGTAGCCACGTAGACCGTGGATGCCGTGCCGCTGCCGCTTCGGGTGACGGTGAATGTGACGCTGCTGCCTTCCGGGGCAGCGGTAGCGGCAGTGCCGGCGGTCGATCCGATGGTGTAGTTGTAAGAACCCACCAGGACGTCCTTGATATAGGCTGTAGCGAACGTGCTGGCTGTAGCGTCGGTCTGGTTTTGGTAAATACCCAGCCGGAAATACTCCACGGGCTCCAGCCACCAGTCCTCGTTGGCATCGAGCTGCAGCGTCGCGATGGTCTGGTTGGCGCTGAAGGTCACCGGGGTCTTGCTGATCGGCACGTAGTCGGTAATGCCGGCGGTGCCTGCCAGCGTAGACAGGTACACCGTGGACGCCGTGCCGGTGCCGCCGCGGGCGATGGTAAAGGTAACTTTGCCGCCCTCTGCGGCCGCCGCGCCGGAACTGCCGGCATCGGAGATCAGCACGTAGTCGTAGAGGGGGTCAACCGCGTCTGCAATGTAGGCCGTGCTGGAGGCTGTGGCCGCTTGGTCGGAGGGGCCTTTGAACAGGTTGAGGCTGAAGGATTCCACGTTTTCGTTGAGCGCGTCCTTGTAGGCGGTGACTGTGATGGTCTTTGAGGTGTCAAAGGTCGAAAAAGCAAGCGCCTGCTTGGTCAGGGCAGAATAGTCCAGGCTGCCGGCAGTCCCGGCAACGGTGCTGAGGTAGACCGTGGACGCGGTGCCTGTGCCGGTACGCGTAATGGTGAAGGTGATGTTCTGGCCCTCAAGGGCTGCGCTGGCGCTGGTGGCGGCCGAAGACGCGACTGTGTAGCCGTAGCTTGTCACAGCCACGTCTTTGATAAAGGCGGTGGCTGTGACCGCTGAGCTGGTGTCGCTTGCATTTTTATACAGCGACACCGAGAAGTTTTCAGTGCTCTCCACCAGTGCGTCGCCATAGGTGCTCACAGAGATGGTCTTGACAGTCTCATTGGCGGCAAACGTGACAGCACGGTCGGCGAAGGCGGCGTAATCTGCGCTGCCTGCGCTACCGTCAAAGGAGTCGAGGTAAACGGTGGATGAGCTGCCGCTGCCGCTGCGGGTGATGGTAAAAACAATGGGCGAGCCTTCGTTCACCGCAGATGTGCTGGTACCGGCGGGGGAGGACAGCGTGTAGTTGTAGGTCGGGTCGACGATGGACGCATCCGACAGGGCCACCAGAGCCTTGACACTGCTGTTCCAAAACGTTTCGATGGAGACCTCGAACTGGATGTTGTAATAGCTTGTGCCGTTGCCGCCCCAGGGGTTTCGCACAATGAATTTGTCGGTGGATGCGTTGTAACCCAGCAGCATGAAGGCGTGGCCAGCGACGAATTCCTGCTTGCCATTGCTGCCCGTGGTGTTGCCCCAGGAGCCGATCCAGCCGATGGCGCCGGCGTTCAGGCCAGAAATCAGTGTTTGTTTGTAGGTGGCGGCGGCGGTGGACTTGAACTCGCCCGAGTCATAACTGTCGCCAAAGCCTGTGTAGTAGCTGGAGTAGTAGCGGTAGTTCAGGTTGGCGACTTGTTTGATCGCCTGTGCTAAGCCCCCCTCTATGGCCTGATAGCTGTTTTCGCCGTTCCATTGGCTGCCGTTGTTGTCGACGTCGAATTGGGTGTTGAGCTGGGTGTAGGCTTTTTCAGCCAGGGAGACCCAGAGTTCTCCGGCGAGCGATTTGTTCACGTCGCCGGCCAAGGCCAGTTTGCCGCTGCTGTTGATAGCCAGGCTGGTGTTGACTGTGCTGTAGATCGGTGCGCCAGTCTTGTAAAAGGTGACGCCGTAGGTGCCGTTGCTGTTGGCCGTGAACATGTTGTTGATCACAGCGGGCTGGGTGTTGGCAATGGCGCCTAAAGCGGCCATCAGATAGCAGTCGCCGATGGAGCCCTGATGGATATCGGTCGCCGCGACGCCGTTGACCGTGAGCGGGCCGCTGGCCGTGGCGTAACTGAAGACTGAGGTGGCCGCCTTGCCTGTGGCTGTGTCGCCACCGGCAACGGGCATGGGGAGGTCTGTGCCTAAAAACCATTTGCCGATTAACCGGTTGGCGACGGTCTCTGAGCTGTCGGCTTGCAGGTTACCTAAGGACGATACGCCGGACAGCGTGCTGGCGCCGCCCCACCACTTGGCATTGCCGGGGTTGTCGTAGACGACGTTGTAGGTGATGGATTGAAGGTAATTGCTGGAAAAACTTGATGCGAAGTTGGTGTACACCGACCTGAGGTCCGACAGTTCCGAGGCGCTGACGCCGCCCGATGCTGCCAAGGAGAGCAGGTTCAACATCTCGGAGAATGTGACGCTGCCGTCATTGACAGCAGCACTTGCGGCGCTCTTTATGGACGCATTCAGCAAGGCGTCGTACCAAGCCATGAGGGCTCTCCCAAACTGGCAGTCGCAACAGCCAGCCTGGCGCGCACTGCAAGGAGTCACTTTTTAACACATGCAGGTGCGCTGGGTTGAACTGAAAAAATTCATATAGGACTATGCTATAGTCATGTCCTATATGAATTTTTCATTGCGAATTGTTCTCAATGCGAACCCGGAGCAGCTGGCGAGGCTGGTGGCTTTGCAGGCCGCTTTTGCCGTGGTGTGCAATGCGTTGGCGCCCACTGTTCAGCAAACCAGGGTCTGGAACCGGGTCGCCTTGCATCATTTGACTTACCGCAGTTTGCGCGAGCGCTTTCCTGACCTGGGTTCACAGATGGTGTGTAACGCCATTTATTCGGTCTCTCGCACAAGCCGCCTGATTTTTCAGCATCCGAAAAGCCCATTTAATTCGGCCAAGCTCGGTGACCGGCCCTTGCCTTTGTTACGTTTCAGTGACAGCTGCCCCGTGTATTTTGATCGTCACACCCTGAGTGTGCGCAATGGCCAGTTGTCGATGTTCACTCTGGATGGCCGAATGCGCTTCGCCTTGGCCTTGCAGCCTGCCGACGAGGCCAATTTCAATGAAAAAAAGCTGCGCGAAATTGCCCTGCTACGGGCTATTGACGGGCGGTTTGAGTTGTCTTTCCTGTTTGGTGATGCGCAGGAGGGAGCAGCACCAGAGGCTGTGGCGCCGGTTGACGCCGAAATCCCCGAGTATGTGATGGTCGAGGAGGCCCAATGAATCCCAATAAACCCACGTCCGAGCTGCGCACGGCCTTGTACGCCTTGTCGCCATATTTCCGTCGTGCTGCATGGTTCAGTCTGGTGTCTAGCCTGCTGGTGCTGACACCGTCGGTGTACATGTTGGAGGTGTATGACCGGGTGGTGAACAGCCGCAGCCACATGACCTTGTTGATGCTGACGGTGGTGGTGCTGCTGGCCTATGCGCTGATGGAGGTCTTGGAGTGGGTTCGCTCTGAGGTGATGCGCGAGGCCTCGTTGGAGCTTGACAGGCGTTTGAGCCCACGGGTGTTTTCCGTCATTTTCGAGGCCAACCTCAGGCGCATACCCGGTGGCAACATGCAGCCCATGAATGATTTGCGCACTTTGCGTGACTTTTTGTATGCGCCGGTGGTGCTTGCTGTGATGGAAGCGCCGGTCTCGTTGGTCGCACTGCTTCTGACTTTCGCCATCAGCCCGGTGCTGGGTTGGACCTCTGTAGCGGCGGCGGTGGTGCAGACTTTTGTGGGTTGGCGCAATGAGCGCAGCACGCAGCCACCGCTGTTGGCAGCCAACCGCAGCGCGTCGGGGGCCCAGCAGTACGCCGACGGTAGCCTGCGCAACGCCCAGGTGATTGAATCGATGGGTATGTTGCCGCAGATTTACCGGCGCTGGATAGAGCGGCAACGCGAGTTTTTGGGTTTGCAGGCCCAGGCCTCTGACAACGCCGGCTTTTACCAGGCTGTGTCCAAGTTTGTTCAAAATACCGTGAGTTCGATGTTGCTTGGCCTCGGGGCATGGCTGCTGTTGCGCAATCAGCTTAATGGCGGCGCCGCCTACATGATCATCGGGTCGATTTTGGGCGGGCGGGTGTTGGCGCCCTTGGTGCAGTTGGTGGCCCAGTGGCAGGCGGTGGTGAATGCGCGTGAGGCCTACGCCCGTCTGGATGGTATGTTGGGAGCGGTGCCACCGCGACCGCCCAGCATGGTCCTGCCCAAACCGAAAGGTCACTTACAGGTGGAGGGCGTGGTCGCGGCCGCGCCGGGCAGCCAGTTGGCCATTCTGAAGGGGGTGGGTTTTGCCCTGAGCCCCGGTGAGGCACTGGCGGTGGTGGGGCCTTCCGCGTCTGGCAAAACGACCTTGGCCCGCTTGCTGGTGGGTCTGTGGCCGGCCATCAATGGCAAGGTTCGACTCGATGGGGCCGATGTTTACGCCTGGGACAAGCGCGAGCTTGGGCCCCACATGGGCTACCTGCCGCAGGGCGTTGAGTTGTTTGATGGCACTGTTGCTGAGAACATTGCGCGTTTTGGTCAGATCGATATGGTCAAGGTCGAGGAGGCGGCGCGGGCCGTTGGCGTGCATGAGTTCATTTTGGCCCTCCCTCAGGGCTATGCCAGCCCGGTTGGCCGCGACGGGGCGGTGTTGTCGGGTGGCCAGCGCCAGCGGGTAGCTCTGGCGCGGGCCTTGTACGGCAAGCCGGCCTTTGTCGTGTTGGATGAACCCAACTCGAGTCTGGATGAGCAGGGTGATGCCGCTCTGGCGCAGGCCATCATGCAGCTCAAGTCGTCTGGGACGACCTTTGTGGTCATGACGCATCGCACCAGTGTGCTGGGTGCGGTGGACAAGATGTTGGTGCTGCGCGAAGGGCAGGCCCAGATGTTTGGTCCGCGGGACGAGGTCCTGAAGGCGCTGGCCGAGGCTGCGGCCAAAGCCCGCCAGCCGGCGGTGCCTGCGCCAGTGGCCGCTTGAGCCTTTGAACGGATTGTTATGAATAAGCTTTTCTTCTTTGGCCGCAGTGACCTGACCCGCAGTTTGTGGGCTTTCCGCCGCGAGTTTTTGTTGGTGGGCTTCTACAGCATGGTCGCCAATGTGCTCATGTTGGCGCCCACGCTGTATATGTTGCAGGTTTACGACCGTGTGCTGGCCAGTCAAAACGAGGTGACGCTGGTGGCCATCTCGCTGCTGACGCTGTTGTTGTTTGGCGTGATGGCGTTGGCTGAGTGGATGCGGTCCCGGCTGCTGGTTCATACGGGGGTGCGGCTGGACGAGCGTTTGAGTACGCAGGTGTTCAACGCGAGTTTTGAGGCTAACCTGAACCAGTCGGGCCATGCGGCGGCGCGCTCTTTTGGTGACCTGATCCAGATCCGGCAGTTTTTGACCGGAAACGGTATTTTTGCCTTTTTTGACGCCCCTTGGGCGCCGATTTACCTGGCCGTGCTGTACTTTCTGCATCCTTGGCTGGGTGCGATCGGCCTTTTGTTTGCCCTGGTGCAGGCCTTCTTGGCCTGGGTGGGGCACCGGGTGGTGGCAGAGCCCTCAGAAGCCACCACCAAGGCGGCATCTGATGCAGCCGTCTTTTTGCAGGGGAAATTGCGTAATGCCGAGGTGTTGGAGTCCATGGGCATGATCCAGAACCTGCAGGTGCGGTGGCAATCAAGGCACCAGCAGCACCTGAGTTTGGGCGGTATGGCACAGCGTTTGACGCACCACATCACGGCATGGAGCAAGTTCGTCCGCTACAGCCAACAGTCCTTGGCGCTGGGGGCGGGTGCCTTGTTGGTGATTGACGGGCAGCTATCGCCGGGTGCCATGATTGCGGCCAACGTGCTGATGACGCGCGCCCTCGCGCCGATTGACCAGCTGGCGGTCACTTGGCGGCAGTTCATGAGCATGCGCACCGCGTTTGGGCGCCTGGAGCAGGTGCTCAAGGATTTTCCGCCAAGGTCGGCGACCCACCGCCAAGACAAATTGGCCGGCGAATTGACCTTGCGCGGGGTGACCGCTGGTGCATCGGGGCGGCCCGAACCCATTTTGCGAGGGATTGACCTGGAGGTGCCCGCTGGTACGGTGATGGTGATCGCGGGGCCCTCAGGCTCGGGCAAGTCCACCTTGGCAAGGGTGCTGGTGGGCATCTGGCCCCAGGTTTCGGGAGATGTCTTGCTCGATGGCGTGGCGATTGACCAATGGGACCGGGCCGCACTGGGACCGCAAATTGGCTACCTGCCGCAGGACATAGAGTTGTTTGAAGGGACGATTGCCGAGAACATTGCCCGTTTTGGCGATATTGATTCCGAGCAGGTGATTGCAGCCGCGCAGCGCGCTGGCTTGCATGAGATGATTTTGCGCTTCCCAAGGGGATATGACACACCCATGGGCGAGGCGGGCAACCTGCTGTCTGGTGGCCAGCGGCAACGCATTGCCTTGGCGCGTGCCGTCTACGGCGACCCGGCGTTGTTGGTGCTGGACGAGCCTAATGCGAACCTGGATGACGTGGGTGAAGCGGCCCTGTACCAGACGGTGGCGCAGCTGAAGGCGGCTGGCAAAACAGTGTTTCTGATTACCCATCGCCCCGGAGCGGTGGCGCTGGCTGATCGCGTGCTGTTTCTCAAGGACGGCCTTGTGCAGGCCGAAGGCCCGCGTGAGGCCGTGGTCGCAGCACTTCAGGCCGCGCGCGGTGGCCCGCAGCCGGTAGCGCCGGCCGGTGCTCTGCCGGCTTGAACCACCGAACTCAATTTTTTCAAGGTAAAGACTGTCATGACCCAAGAAGATCTGTCAAAGCGTACGCCGCCCCTCACCGAGCCCATTGCATCGGCGGTGCAGGATGTCAAGTTCACCGAGAAAATGACCACGCCTGCCAGCGGTAGGCCCACGCGTATCGGTTTGTGGGCGCTGGTGCTGGGCTTTGGCGGCTTCTTGGTGTGGGCCGGGCTGGCACCTCTGGACGAGGGCGTGCCGGGCGCAGGCATGGTGGCGATTGACACCAAGCGAAAGTCGGTGCAGCACTTGAGCGGCGGCATTATTAAAGAAGTGCTGGTGGGCGAGGGTGACCAGGTCAAGGAAGGTCAGCTGTTGATTCGAATGGATGAGACGATGTTGCGAGCCGGCTATGAGTCGATTCGCCAACGCTACCTGGGCTTGCGCGCCATGGAGAGTCGCTTGCATGCTGAGCAACGGGGCTCGGCAACGATCGGGGTGCATCCCGATGTACAGCAAGCCAGCAGCGACCCACAGATTCGTGAGGTCTTGGCCACGCAGCAGCAGTTGTTTCAGTCCCGCCGGTCGGCCTTGCAGGCCGAGTTGCGGTCCATTGAGGAGAGTATTCAGGGCCAGGAGGCGCTGATTGTGGCCTACGACAGCATGCTGGTTAATCGCAAGCAGCAGCAGGCGCTGCTGAATGAGGAGCTCAACAACACCCGCGGCTTGGTGAGCGAGGGTTATGTGCCCCGCAATCGTCAACTGGAGCTTGAGCGAGCTGCGGCCGAGTTCAGTTCCGGAGTTGCCGAGTTGCAGGGCAATACGATGCGTGCCAGGCGGGCCATAGGGGAACTGCGTCAACGCACTATTTTTCGGCAACAGGAGTACCGCAAGGAGGTGGAGTCGCAGCTTGCCGACGTTGGGCGCGAGGTGCAGGCGGATGCCTCAAAATTCAAAGCCGCCAAAGAAGAACTGGGGCGACTGGAGATCCGTTCGCCGGCCTCTGGGCAGGTGGTCGGGTTGGCCTTTCAGACGGTGGGCGGTGTCATTGGACCGGGGCAGAAGCTGATGGATGTGGTGCCGCAAGACCAGGCCCTGCTCGTGGAAGCACGGGTGCCGCCGCACCTGATTGATCGGGTTCACTCGAATTTGGCGGTCGATGTCCGGTTTTCTTCTTTTGCGCATTCGCCCCAGTTGGTGGTGGACGGCAAAGTGGTGTCGGTGTCAGGCGACCTGTTGGTAGATCCGCAGACGGGGATCGGCTATTTTCTGGCACGCGTGGCGGTGACGGCCGAGGGGTACAAAAAGCTGGGGAACCGGCAACTGCAGCCCGGGATGCCGGTAGAGGTGGTGTTTTTGACGGGCGAGCGCTCTTTGCTGACCTATCTGGTGCATCCACTGACCAAGCGCCTTGCCGCTTCAATGAAAGAGGAGTAGGTGAATATGTTTGATATTGGCATGACGAATGGCCTGATCCGGGCCGCATTGTTGTCTAGTTGCCTGCTGACTGCAGCGGCCGTGGCGTGGCCCATGGACCTGATGCAGGCCTATGAAGCGGCAAAAAAGCAGGACGCCACGTTGCGCGCGGCCAGGGCTGCGGCCGAGTCGGCACGCGAGCGCCTGCCACAAGCACGCGCGCAGCTGCTGCCCAACGTCTCTTTGAGCATGACCCAGAACAGCAACCAGCTCAGCAGCACCACTGCGAACTTTTTAGGGCGGGAGCAGACCACCAACTCTGACTACGGCAGCGGCAGCCAGACACTGACCATCAGGCAACCCCTTTACCGCACCCAGCTGACAGCGCAGTACCGGCAGGCGGTGGCAGAGGTGGACAGCAGCAATGCCGTGCTGGCGCAGGAGGAGCAGGGCTTGCCGGTGCGCTTGAGTGGGGCCTACTTCGAGGCCTTGCTGACCAGTGAGCAATTGGCGCTGGTGCTGTCGCAACGATCAAGCTATACCGCGCAGCTGGACGCCGCGCGCAAGACATTCGCAGCAGGGTCTGGCACCCGCACCGAAATTGACGAGGCGCAGTCACGGTTGGACATGGCGCTGGCCCAGGAAATTGAAGCCCGCGAAAATGTGGACTACACCCTGCGCCAATTGCAGTTGTTGGTGAATGAGCCGGTGGACCGCCTGGCGCCACTTGCCCTGACACGGCTCGAATTGTTGGCGCCGCAGCCCAACCGCTTGGACGACTGGATTGATCGGGCCGAGCAGAATAGCCCTCAGCTCAAGGCATTGAGGGCCCGGCTGGAGGCCGCCCGGCAGGAGCTGTCCAAGGCCAATTCGGGGCATTACCCTACCCTGGACGCCATTGTTCAGCTTTCACGCAGCGAGAGCGAGAATGTGACGAACATCGCCTCCCGCTATAACAATGCCGCGATCGGTCTACAGCTGAATGTGCCAATTTACGGGGGCGGCTATGTCAGTTCACTGGTGCGTCAGGCGCAGTCTGGCATTGACCGAGCACGGGAGGAACTGGAGGCTGGCCGGCGCGATTTGGGGCTAAGGGTTCACAAGGAGTTTCGTGGCATGACCGAAAGCATCCCGAGAATACGGGCCTTGGAGCAGGCGGCTAAATCGGCCGACCAATTGGTGGTGTCCAGCCGCCGATCGGTTCAGGCGGGTAACCGCACCGTGCTGGATGTGCTCAACGCCGAGCAGCAGCGCATGGTGGTGCTACGGGATCTGGCGCAATCCAGGTTTCTTTACTTGATGGCCCGGATACGATTGTTGTCGCTGGTCGGCTCTGCTGACGATCTGGCCATGGAAAACCTCAACCGGGTCTTGCAGCCCTGAGCCAATGACCAACATTCGCCGGGAGACCGCCTCAGCGACAGCCCGCCTCAGGCCCGATGTGCAAGCCATGCACGCCTACGCCGTCCAGGATTGCACGGGCATGGTCAAGCTGGACGCGATGGAAAACCCATACCAGCTACCGCTCGCCCTGCAGGCCGAGTTGGGTCAACGGCTGGGTGCTCTGGCCGTCAACCGCTACCCCGGCGCCCGGATAGACGACTTGCGCGCGGCGCTGGCCCGTCATGTGGCCTTGCCCTCGGGCTGCGCTCTGTTGCTGGGCAATGGCTCGGACGAACTGATCAGCCTGTTGGCCTTGGCCTGCGCCATGCCAGGCGCCAGCGTGCTGGCGCCGGTGCCGGGCTTTGTGATGTACGCCATGAGCGCGCAGTTGCAGGGGCTGGCCTTCCATGGTGTGCCCTTGACGCCTGATTTTGAGCTGGACGAGGCCGCCATGCTGGCCGCCATTGAACAGCACCGGCCCGCCATCACCTACCTGGCCTACCCGAATAACCCCAGCGCCAACCTGTGGGATGACGCGGTGATCGAGCGCATCATCCTGGCTGTGGGCGAGCAGGGTGGCTTGGTGGTGATGGATGAGGCCTACCAGCCGTTTGCCAGCAAAAGTTACATTGACCGCATGGACCGGCATGGCCATGTGCTGCTGATGCGAACGCTGTCCAAGTTTGGGCTGGCCGGCGTGCGGCTGGGCTACCTCATGGGGCCGCAGGCGCTGATCGAGCAGCTGGACAAGGTGCGCCCACCGTATAACGTGAGTGTGTTGAACTGCGAGTGCGCACTGTTCGCGCTCGAGCATGAAGCAGTTTTTGCGGCGCAGGCCCTTGCAATACGGGAACAACGTGCTATGCTTTTTGAAGCGTTGGCTGATCTCCCCGGGGTTCGTGCCTACCCCAGCGACGCCAACATGATTCTTCTGCGCGTGCCGGATGCACAGCGTAGCTTTAACGGACTGAGACAACGCAAGGTGCTGGTCAAGAATGTATCGTCCCTGCACCCGCTGCTGGCCAACTGCCTGCGCCTGACGGTGGGCACCGCTGACGAAAACCGCTTAATGCTCGCCGCCCTGCAGGAATCCCTATGACCAACGCCTTATTGCCAGACCCCGTCGCGCCTCGTACCGCTGTGGTATCCCGCAGCACGGCCGAGACCAAGATCACGGTGGGTGTCAATCTGGATGGTACGGGCGTGGCGCGTCTGCACACCGGCATCGGTTTTTTTGACCATATGCTGGACCAGATTGCACGCCACGGCCTGATTGACCTGGACATCCAGGCCGAAGGTGATTTGCACATTGACGGCCATCACACCGTGGAAGATGTGGGCATCACGCTGGGGCAGGCGGTACACCAGGCCGTGGGCGACAAGCGAGGCATCCGCCGCTACGGGCATGCCTATGTGCCGCTTGATGAGGCGCTGTCGCGGGTGGTGGTTGATTTTTCAGGCCGGCCCGGGCTGGTGATGAACGTGCCGTTCAAGAGCAGCATGATTGGCACTTTTGACAGCCAGTTGGCGCACGAGTTTTTTCAGGGTTTTGCCAACCACGCCTTTGTGACACTGCACATTGACAACCTGCGCGGCGAGAACGCGCACCATCAGGCCGAGACCGTGTTCAAGGCCTTTGCCCGTGCCCTGCGCGTGGCGCTTGAGTTTGACCCGCGTGCGCTGGCCACCATTCCGTCGACCAAGGGAAGCCTTTGAGCACAGTCGCGGTCGTCGACTACGGGATGGGCAACCTGCGCTCGGTGTCTCAGGCGGTCAAGGCTGCGGCAGCAGACAGCGGACACCAGGTGCTGGTGACCAACCGCCCGGATGAGGTGCGGGCCGCAGAGCGTGTGGTCTTGCCCGGCCAGGGCGCCATGCCCGACTGCATGCATGAGCTGCGCGCCTCTGGCCTGCTGGCGGCGGTGCTCGAGGCGGCTGCCAGCAAACCACTGTTTGGAGTGTGTGTGGGCATGCAGATGCTGCTGGACCACAGTGCCGAGGGGGACACGCCGGGCCTGGGTCTGGTGCACGGCCAGGTGAGCAAATTTGAGTTGCGCGGCCAGTTACAGCCCGACGGCAGCCGCTACAAGGTGCCTCAAATGGGCTGGAACCAGGTGTACCGGGCTGGTACAGTCGGCGCCATGCACGCGGTGTGGGGATCGATCCCCGAAGGCAGTTATTTCTATTTTGTCCACAGTTTTTTCGCCAAACCGTCGGATGCGCACCACACTGTGGGCGAGACCGAGTATGGTCAGCGCTTTTGCTCGGCCATTGCGCGCGATAATATTTTTGCAACGCAATTTCACCCGGAAAAAAGTGCCACCCACGGTCTCTCCCTGTACCGGAACTTCCTGCACTGGCGTCCCTGATGGCGATTCCAGTGGCTGGTAGTGTGGCCTTATGCCTGTTTCCCCACCCCTCTGAAGCACTATGCTTTTAATTCCTGCAATCGATCTCAAAGACGGCCAGTGTGTTCGCCTCAAGCAGGGCGACATGGCGCAATCGACCACGTTTGGCGAAGACCCCGCTGCGATGGCCCGCAGCTGGGTCAGTAAGGGCGCGCGGCGCTTGCACCTGGTTGACCTCAATGGCGCCTTCGCTGGTCACCCCAAAAATGAGATGGCCATTCGCAAGATTCTGCGTGAGGTTGGGAGCGAGGTTGATGTTCAGCTCGGCGGCGGAATCCGAGACCTTGACACCATTGAGCGCTACCTGGATGCCGGCCTGCGCTTTGTCATTATTGGCACTGCCGCAGTCAAAAACCCTGGTTTTCTGCAGGACGCCTGTACCGCGTTTGGCGGTCATATCATCGTGGGGCTTGATGCGCGGGACGGCAAGGTCGCGACCGATGGCTGGAGCAAGCTCACTCGGCACGACGTGGTTGATCTGGGTAAAAAGTTTGAAGACTATGGGGTCGAGTCCATCATCTATACCGACATTGGCCGTGACGGCATGCTGACAGGCATTAACATTGATTCCACCGTCAGGCTGGCGCAGGCGCTCACGATCCCGGTGATCGCGTCCGGCGGCCTGAGTGGCATCGCAGATATTGAGGCCCTGTGCGCGGTGGAAGATGAGGGTGTTGAGGCCGTGATTTGTGGCCGAGCCATCTACAGCGGTGACCTGGATTTTGCGGCAGCGCAGACGCGCGCCGACGAACTCAACGGATGACGGGTGCTCGCTAAGCGCATCATCCCCTGCCTGGATGTGACAGGTGGGCGGGTGGTCAAAGGCGTTAATTTCCTTGAGCTGCGCGACGCCGGCGACCCGGTGGAGATTGCAGCCCGCTACAACGAGCAGGGGGCCGATGAGCTCACCTTTCTTGACATTACCGCCACCAGCGACGGCCGAGACCTGATTTTGCACATCATTGAGGCCGTTGCCTCGCGGGTGTTTATTCCCTTGACGGTGGGTGGTGGCGTTCGCAACGTGGACGATGTGCGCCGTCTGCTCAATGCTGGCGCCGACAAGACCAGCTTCAATTCTGCTGCCCTGGCGCGGCCGCAGGTCATTCAGGAGGTCTCGCAACGCTATGGTGCCCAGTGCATCGTGGTGGCGATTGATGCCAAACGTCGCTTTGGCGATGACCTGCTGGCCCGTGGTGAGGGCTGGGATGTCTACAGCCATGGCGGGCGTAAAAACACCGGCCTGGACGCCGTGGCCTGGGCCCGCCAAATGGCCGAACACGGCGCCGGCGAGATCCTGCTGACCAGCATGGACCGTGACGGCACCAAGATCGGCTTCGACCTGGAACTGACCCGCGCGGTCAGTGACGCGGTGCCGGTGCCGGTGATCGCCTCGGGCGGCGTGGGCACCCTGGACCATCTGGCGGACGGCGTGAGCATTGGCGGCGCTGACGCGGTGCTGGCGGCCAGCATTTTTCATTACGGCGAATTCACCGTGGGCCAGGCCAAAATGCGCATGGCCGAGCGCGGTATT
>CALPLW020000024.1 GCA_943324505.2 Comamonas sp. lk | reverse complement strand
GTTGCTTTTTCGCGATCCATCGATCGATGGCCTGAAGACCGGGCATACCGACGCGGCAGGCTATTGCCTGATCGCGACCGCTCATCGGGATTTCCCGGGCTTGGTGACGTCGGGGGCGGTGGCCGGCTCGCCGGCGGCCACCGGCAGCCGGCGCCTGCTCTCCATCGTGCTTGGCGCGGCCAGCGAAAACGCACGCGCCAATGAGTCGCAGAAACTCTTGAACTGGGGTTACACGGCCTTCGAAGCGGTCAAACTGTTTGACGCCAATCAGGCTGTGGTGTCTCCTCCGGTCTGGAAAGGGCGCGATGCGGTGGTTAAATTGGGTCGGCCGCAATCCATTGTGGTGGCCGTGCCGGCTGGTACCGCCGCCAAGCTCAAAACCCAGGTGCTGCGCTCGGACCCGTTGGTGGCCCCCTTTACCAAAGGCCAGCCGGTAGCAACGCTCAAGGTGACCAGCAACGATCAGCCGCTGCTTGACATCCAACTGCTGGCCCTGGAGGCCGTAGAGCAGGCCGGTGTGATCGGCCGAGCCTGGGACGCTCTGCGCCTGTGGATCAAGTGAGTGGCGGTCCTGGGTGTGATTTCAATTGCGGTTGAATGCTTGACCTGCTATAGTTGAAAGCTTTTCGGAATTTCCGAAGGGTTTCACGTTTTCGTTTATCCGAGTGTTTATTAGACAAATAGTCACCAAACGTTGAGGGACGTTTTCAATGCCAACCATCAATCAGCTAGTGCGTCAGGGGCGCGAGGTCGAAACGACCAAGTCCAAAAGCCCTGCGATGCAAAATTCTCCGCAGCGGCGCGGCGTGTGCACCCGTGTGTACACCACCACGCCCAAAAAACCAAACTCCGCCTTGCGTAAGGTTGCCAAAGTGCGCCTGACCAACGGGTTTGAAGTCATTTCCTACATCGGCGGCGAAGGCCACAACCTGCAGGAACACAGCGTGGTGCTGGTTCGTGGTGGTCGTGTCAAGGACTTGCCCGGTGTGCGTTACCACATCGTGCGTGGTTCGCTCGACTTGCAAGGCGTGAAAGACCGCAAACAGTCGCGCTCCAAGTACGGCGCCAAGCGGCCAAAGGCCAAGTAAACCGGCGTCAGCCAGTTTCCAGAATCAATCGGTGTTGTTTCCCGCGTGGCGCGGTGATGCAACGTAGTGACCCGCTGTTGGGTCGAGTAAGTAAAAACCAAATGGTTTTTGCGGCGTCTACCAAGATGCCAACTGAAGCAAATAAGAGGTGAAAAAATGCCACGTCGTCGCGAAGTCCCCAAACGTGAAATCCTGCCGGATCCCAAGTTCGGCAATGTCGAGCTGTCCAAATTCATGAACGTGATCATGGAGGGCGGCAAAAAAGCGATCGCTGAGCGCATCATTTATGGCGCGCTCGAGCAGATCGAGAAGAAAAACCCCGGAAAAGACCCCCTTGAAGCCTTTGTCATGGCGATCAACAACGTCAAGCCCATGGTTGAGGTGAAATCCCGCCGTGTTGGCGGCGCCAACTACCAGGTTCCCGTCGAAGTGCGTCCGGTTCGCCGGCTGGCGCTATCGATGCGCTGGATCAAGGAAGCCGCACGCAAGCGCGGCGAAAAATCGATGGCGCTGCGCTTGGCCAACGAACTGATGGAAGCCACCGAAGGCCGTGGCGGTGCCATGAAGAAGCGTGACGAGGTTCACCGCATGGCTGAAGCCAACAAGGCCTTCTCGCACTTCCGTTTCTAAAACGGTATTGGCACGGGGCCCCAAAGGCGCCGTGCCGGCCAAGTGGCAAAGCCCATCCGGCTTGTTCATTTGGTAGATTGAACATATTGACCCAACCAGGATCCATCATGGCTCGCCATACTCCCATTGAGCGTTATCGCAACATCGGCATTTCCGCTCACATCGACGCCGGTAAAACCACCACGACCGAGCGCGTCCTTTTTTACACCGGCGTGAACCACAAGATTGGTGAAGTTCACGATGGCGCTGCCACCATGGACTGGATGGAGCAAGAGCAGGAGCGCGGCATCACGATCACGTCTGCTGCCACCACCTGCTTCTGGAAAGGCATGGACAAGTCCTTGCCCGAGCACCGCATCAACATCATTGACACCCCGGGCCACGTCGACTTCACCATCGAGGTGGAGCGTTCCATGCGCGTGCTGGACGGCGCTTGCATGGTGTACTGCGCTGTGGGCGGCGTGCAGCCTCAGTCGGAAACCGTGTGGCGTCAGGCCAACAAGTACAGGGTGCCACGTTTGGCCTTTGTGAACAAGATGGACCGTACCGGTGCCAACTTCTTCAAGGTCGTGGACCAGATGAAGCTGCGCCTCAAAGCCAACCCCGTGCCCATGGTGATCCCGATTGGCGCTGAGGAAAACTTCACCGGCGTGGTCGATCTGATCAAGATGAAAGCCATCATCTGGGATGAGGCCTCGCAAGGGATGTTGTTTGACTACCGCGAAATCCCGGCTGAATTGCTCGAGCTTGCCGGCCAGTGGCGTGAAAAAATGGTCGAGGCTGCGGCCGAAGCCAATGAAGAGCTGATGAATAAGTACCTCGAAGAGGGCGACCTGTCCGAGGAAGAAATCAAGTTCGGCATCCGTACCCGCACCATCGCCAGCGAAATCCAACCCATGTATTGCGGCTCGGCGTTCAAGAACAAAGGCGTGCAGCGCATGCTGGACGCTGTGATTGAGTTTATGCCTTCCCCAGTTGACATCCCCCCGGTCAAGGGCATGGATGAGGACGAGAACCCGGTCACCCGCAAGGCGGATGACTCCGAGAAATTCTCGGCTCTGGCGTTCAAGTTGATGACCGACCCCTTTGTCGGCCAGTTGACCTTCGTTCGGGTGTATTCCGGTGTGTTGACCAAAGGCGATAGCGTCTACAACCCGATCCGTGGCAAGAAAGAGCGTATCGGCCGTATCGTGCAGATGCATGCCAACAACCGTGAAGAAGTCAGCGAGATTCGCGCCGGTGACATTGCGGCTTGTATCGGCATGAAAGACGTGACCACCGGCGAAACCCTGTGTGATCCGTCGGCTATTGTTATGCTTGAGCGCATGGTGTTCCCTGAGCCTGTGATTACCCAGGCTGTTGAGCCCAAGACCAAGGTTGACCAGGAAAAAATGGGTATTGCCTTGCAGCGTCTTGCGCAGGAAGACCCTTCGTTCCGCGTCAAGACCGACGAAGAGTCGGGCCAGACCTTGATCGCCGGCATGGGTGAGCTGCATCTCGAAATCATCGTGGACCGCATGAAGCGCGAGTTCGGCGTCGAGGCCAACGTGGGCAAGCCTCAGGTAGCGTACCGTGAAACCATCCGTAAAACCATCGAGGACGCCGAAGGCAAATTCGTGCGCCAGTCGGGCGGCAAGGGCCAGTATGGCCACGTGGTGCTGAAGATCGAGCCAAATGAACCCGGCAAGGGCATCATGTTTGTTGACGCCATCAAAGGCGGTGTGGTGCCTCGCGAGTACATTCCAGCGGTCGAAAAGGGCATTCACGAAGCCGTCACGCAGGGCGTACTGGCCGGCTACCCGGTGGTTGACGTCAAAGTCACGCTGCACTTCGGCTCTTACCACGACGTCGACTCCAATGAGTTGGCGTTCAAGATGGCCGCTATTTTTGGTTTCAAGGAAGGTTGCCGCAAGGCCAGCCCGGTGATCCTGGAACCCATGATGGCGGTTGAAGTCGAGACGCCCGAAGACTACGCCGGCAACGTGATGGGCGACTTGTCCTCACGTCGCGGCATGGTGCAGGGCATGGAAGACATGGTGGGCGGTGGCAAAGCCATCAAGGCTGAAGTACCACTGTCTGAAATGTTCGGCTATTCCACCACCTTGCGATCGATGTCGCAGGGCCGGGCCACTTACACGATGGAATTCAAGCACTACTCGGAAGCGCCGCGTAATGTGTCCGAAGCCATCATGGCGGCCAGAGCCAAGTAAATTCACCCTGTCTGCGACGGTGTGCCGCCCTGTTCCCGTGCGGGGCGAACCAGCAACATCGTGCAGACGTTAAACCTGTACACGGGCCAATGCTCTTTGGAGAACTGAAAAATGGGAAAAGAAAAATTTGCACGTACCAAGCCCCACGTCAACGTGGGCACGATCGGGCACGTTGACCACGGCAAGACCACCTTGACCGCGGCCATCACCACGGTGCTGGCGGCCAAGTACGGCGGCCAGGCCAAGGCCTACGACCAGATTGACGCAGCGCCTGAAGAAAAGGCACGCGGTATCACCATCAACACCGCGCACGTCGAGTACGAGACCGCCAACCGCCACTACGCCCACGTTGACTGCCCCGGTCACGCTGACTATGTGAAGAACATGATCACCGGTGCGGCCCAGATGGACGGCGCTATCCTGGTGTGTTCAGCCGCTGACGGCCCCATGCCCCAGACCCGCGAGCACATCCTGCTGGCGCGCCAGGTGGGCGTGCCCTACATCATCGTGTTCCTGAACAAATGCGACATGGTCGATGACGCCGAGCTGCTCGAACTCGTCGAAATGGAAGTGCGCGAACTCCTGGACAAATACGAATTCCCTGGCGACAAGACCCCCATCATCCACGGCTCGGCCAAACTCGCCATGGAAGGCGACAAGGGCGAACTCGGTGAAGGCGCCATCATGAAGCTGGCCGACGCCCTGGACACCTACATCCCCCTGCCCGAGCGTGCAATTGACGGCGCCTTCCTCATGCCCGTCGAAGACGTCTTCTCCATCTCGGGTCGTGGCACGGTGGTCACTGGTCGGGTTGAGCGCGGCATTGTCAAAGTTGGCGAAGAGATCGAGATCGTCGGCATCAAGCCCACCCTCAAGACCACCTGCACCGGTGTGGAAATGTTCCGCAAACTGCTCGACCAAGGCCAGGCTGGCGACAACGTCGGCATCTTGCTGCGCGGCACCAAGCGTGAAGAAGTTGAGCGCGGCCAAGTGCTGTGCAAACCTGGCTCCATCAAGCCGCACACCCACTTCACCGGTGAGATCTACGTGCTGTCCAAGGACGAGGGCGGCCGCCACACCCCGTTCTTCAACAACTACCGGCCCCAGTTTTACTTCCGCACCACGGACGTGACCGGCGCGATTGAGTTGCCCGAAGGCAAGGAAATGGTGATGCCTGGCGACAACGTGTCGATCACCGTCAAGCTGATCAACCCGATCGCCATGGAAGAAGGCCTGCGTTTCGCCATCCGCGAAGGCGGCAAGACCGTCGGCGCCGGCGTTGTGGCCAAAATCATCGCTTAAAAAGGATCCACCATGGCCACCAAGCAAAAAATCCGCATCCGCCTCAAAGCGTTCGACTACAAGCTTATCGACCAATCGGCCGCTGAGATTGTGGATACTGCCAAGCGTACCGGCGCCATTGTCAAGGGGCCCGTGCCCCTGCCAACGCGCATGAAGCGCTTTGATATCCTGCGGTCACCACACGTCAACAAGACGAGCCGTGACCAGTTGGAAATCCGCACGCACCAGCGTCTGATGGACATCGTGGATCCGACCGATAAAACGGTGGACGCCCTGATGAAGCTCGATCTTCCCGCTGGCGTAGATGTCGAAATCAAGCTGCAGTAAGGGAGTCTGCTGGGGCGGGCGCCAAAGGAATTGGCCCCAGCGATGATAAACAAAGCTTGATTGCATCGCGAGTTCGAGATATACTCGGCGGCTCTGCGGATTTTGTCACCAGACGATCTGCTGAGTTTTATTAACAGTCTCTCACAACACAACGTTGCTGCCAATTGCAGTGGCAACGGTGAGAGTTACGGAGAAAAAAATGAGTCTTAGCAATCGCTTAGGGTTGCTGGGTCGCAAGGTGGGCATGATGCGCCTATTCACCGACGAGGGGGATGCGATCCCTGTGACGGTGGTAGACGTGTCAAACAACCGTGTGACGCAGGTGAAAACCCAGGAGAATGACGGCTATGTCGCCTTGCAGGTGACATTCGGTGCGCGCAAAGCGTCACGCGTTACCAAGCCTGCAGCTGGGCATTGGGCGAAGGCTGGCGTAGAAGCCGGCGAAATCATCCAGGAATTCCGCGTTACCGCAGACACTGCCGCTCAGTACAAGGCCGGTGCGATGGTGCCTGTGAGCGACGTGTTTGCAGTGGGTCAAAAGGTGGACGTGCAAGGCACGACCATCGGCAAGGGCTACGCTGGCACCATCAAACGCCATCACATGAGTTCGCAGCGCGCCTCGCACGGTAACAGCCGTTCGCACAATGTGCCCGGCTCGATCGGTATGGCGCAAGACCCTGGTCGGGTGTTTCCAGGCAAGCGGATGACAGGCCATTTGGGTGACGACACGGTCACCACCCAGAACCTTGACGTGATCCGCGTTGACGAAGCACGTCAGCTGCTGATGATCCGTGGCGCTGTGCCAGGATCTGCCGGCGGTTTCGTGACTGTGCGGCCGGCTGTCAAGGCCAAAACCATTGAATCGAAAGGAGCGAACTGATGCAGCTCGAACTCCTGAATGACCAAGGTCAGGCTACGTCGAAATACGACGCGCCCGAGACTGTGTTTGGTCGTGCTTACAACGAAGACCTGGTTCACCAGGTTGTGGTGGCGTTCCAGGCGAACGCTCGCCAGGGTACACGTGCTCAAAAAGACCGTGAGCAGGTCAAGCACTCCACCAAGAAGCCTTTCAAGCAAAAGGGTACTGGCCGTGCACGAGCTGGTATGACCTCGTCGCCCCTGTGGCGCGGCGGTGGTCGTATTTTCCCGAACATGCCCGACGAGAACTTCACACAGAAGATCAACAAGAAGATGTACCGCGCTGGTATGTCCTCGATCCTGTCACAGTTGGCCCGTGAAGGTCGACTGGCAGTGGTTGACTCGCTGAAGGTTGAGTCGCCCAAGACCAAGCCGCTGGCCGCTAAATTCAAGGCCATGAACCTTCAGTCTGTGATGGTCATTGCCGACGAGGTGGATGAGAACTTGTATCTCGCGTCTCGCAACCTGGTCAATGTCCTGGTGGTCGAGCCGCGTTACGCTGACCCTGTCTCCCTGGTCCATTACCGTAAGGTGTTGGTGACCAAGGCAGCCATGGATCAACTCAAGGAGATGTTCGCATGAGTCACGGTCCAAATCTGACCAAGTTTGATGAAGGTCGACTGATGCAAGTGCTCGTGGCGCCTATCGTGTCTGAAAAGGCAACGATGGTCGGCGAAAAGAGTAATGCGGTGACTTTCAAGGTGCTGCAGGATGCGACTAAATATGAGATCAAGGCCGCTGTGGAATTGATGTTCAAGGTTGAGGTCAAGGGCGTCTCTGTGGTGAACACAAAAGGCAAGGCCAAGCGTTTCGGTAAGTCTATGGGTCGTCGCGACAACATTCGCAAGGCTTATGTGACGCTGAAGCCCGGGCAAGAGCTCAATCTCGGTGGGGAGGCTGCGTAATCATGGCCGTCATCAAAATGAAACCAACCTCACCAGGCCGTCGTGGCGTGGTGAAGATCTCACGGGATCACTTGCACAAGGGCGAGCCCTATGCGCCGCTGTTGGAGCCCCAGTTCCAGCACGCCGGGCGTAACAACAACGGACACATCACCACCCGGCACAAGGGCGGTGGTCATAAGCACCACTACCGCGTGGTGGACTTCCGTCGCAACAAGGATGGTATTGCCGCCAAGGTCGAGCGTATTGAGTACGATCCGAACCGCTCAGCGCATATCGCACTGGTTTGCTATGCCGATGGCGAGCGCCGTTACATCATCGCTCCGCGTGGTCTTGAGGTCGGTGCCAGCATCATGAGTGGTGCTGAGGCGCCAATCCGTGTCGGCAACACCTTGCCGATCAGGAACATTCCGGTGGGTTCAGTGGTGCATTGCATCGAGTTGCAAATTGGCAAGGGTGCGCAAATTGTGCGCTCCGCCGGCACCTCCGCCACGCTGCTGGCACGTGAAGGTACTTACGCCCAGGTGCGGATGCGTTCCGGTGAAGTCCGCAAGGTTCACATCGAATGCCGCGCTACGCTTGGGCAGGTGGCTAACGAAGAGCACAGCCTGCGCCGACTCGGCAAAGCCGGGGTCAAGCGCTGGATGGGTATTCGGCCGACTGTTCGCGGCGTGGTCATGAATCCGGTCGACCACCCTCACGGTGGTGGCGAGGGCAAGACTGGCGAGGGCCGTCACCCTGTCGATCCTTGGGGTAATCTGACCAAGGGTTACCGTACCCGTAACAACAAGCGCACGCAGGTCATGATCGTGTCGCGTCGCAAGAAGTAAGGGGAAGGTCAATGACTCGCTCACTCAAAAAAGGTCCGTTTGTCGACCATCATTTGGTAGCCAAGGCCGACAAGGCCATTGCAACCAAAGACAAAAAGCCGATCAAGACATGGTCGCGCCGCTCCATGGTATTGCCCGAATTCATCGGACTGACCATTGCGGTGCACAACGGCAAGCAACACGTGCCGGTCTACATCACAGATCAAATGGTTGGCCACAAGCTTGGCGAGTTCGCTTTGACGCGGACTTTCAAGGGCCATCCGGCGGACAAAAAAGTCCAGAAGAAATAAGGAGGTGACCATGGAAACACGTGCAACCCTTCGTGGCGTTCGTTTGTCGGTAGACAAAGGTCGCCTTGTCGCAGACTTGATTCGCGGCAAAAAAGTTGATCAGGCTCTGAACATCTTGCAATTCACGCAGAAAAAAGCTGCTGTGATCATCAAGAAAGTTTTGGAGTCTGCCATTGCCAATGCCGAGCACAACGACGGCGCCGACATCGACGAGCTGAAGGTGAAAACCATCTTCGTCGAGCAGGGTGCTTCGCTTCGGCGTTTCACCGCCCGCGCTAAAGGGCGTGGCAATCAAATCAGAAAACCCACGTGCCATGTGTACGTGACGGTTGGTAACTGAAAGAGGCCAGGAAGATATGGGACAAAAAATCCACCCAACCGGCTTTCGCCTGTCGATCAGCCGTAACTGGGCTTCTCGCTGGTACGCCAATGACCGTGACTTTGCCGGCATGCTGGCCGAAGACATCAAGGTACGTGAGTACCTGAAAGCCAAACTCAAGAACGCCTCTGTGTCGCGCGTTCTGATCGAGCGTCCTGCCAAAAATGCCCGCATCACCATTTTCTCGGCGCGTCCGGGCGTGGTGATTGGCAAGAAGGGCGAAGACATCGAGAACCTCAAGCGTGAACTCGGGCGTCAGCTCGGTGTGCCAGTTGCGGTCAACATCGAGGAAGTGCGTAAGCCGGAAATCGATGCCAAATTGATTGCTGACAGCATCACGCAGCAGCTCGAAAAGCGGATCATGTTCCGCCGCGCTATGAAGCGCGCCATGCAAAACGCGATGCGATTGGGTGCTTTGGGCATCAAGATCATGTCGTCTGGTCGGCTCAACGGCATTGAAATTGCACGCTGCGAGTGGTACCGCGAAGGTCGGGTGCCGCTTCATACATTGCGTGCTGACATTGACTACGGCACCTCCGAAGCCAAGACCACCTATGGCGTGATCGGCGTTAAGGTTTGGGTTTACAAGGGTGACACCTTGGGTCGTAATGATCTGCCATCCGTTGTTGAGCCACGTTCTGATGAAGAGCGCCGCCCGCGTGGTCCGCGTCGCGACGCGCCACGCCCTGGTGCGGATCGCGCTGCGCCCCCGCGCGGCGTGCGTCGGCCCCTGGCTGGCAATGTTGCCCCTGCCGATGGCAGTGACAAACCGGCAGAGGCCATTGGCGCTGATGCAAACAAACCCGCCGTCAAGCGCGTCCGCAAGGTAGTCGCGCCAGGTGCTGCAGGCAGCGTTGGCGCTGCGGCAGCAGACGGCAAAGGAGAATAATCATGCTGCAACCCGCTCGTCGCAAATACCGCAAAGAGCAAAAAGGCCGAAACACCGGCATTGCGACCCGAGGCAGCTCGGTCGCATTTGGTGATTTTGGTCTGAAATGCACAGACCGTGGTCGCTTGACTGCTCGGCAAATTGAAGCCGCTCGTCGTGCCATTTCACGCCACGTTAAACGGGGTGGCCGTATCTGGATCCGCGTGTTCCCTGACAAGCCAATTTCGCAAAAGCCTGCTGAGGTTCGCATGGGTAACGGCAAGGGCAATCCCGAGTATTACGTGGCGGAAATACAGCCAGGCAAGATCGTGTTTGAAATTGTCGGTGTGCCGGAAGAATTGGCTCGTGAGGCGTTTCGCCTTGCCGCTGCCAAGCTACCCCTCAGGACCACTTTTGTGGCCCGAATGATTGGCCAGTGATCACTATGAATACTTCTGAACTCCGCCAAAAAGATGTGGCCGGTCTGCAAAGCGAGGTAAAAGCCTTGCAAAAGGCCCATTTCGGACTGCGTATGCAAAAAGCCACGCAGCAACTCAACAACACCGCTACGCTGCGCTCTACGCGCCGCGACATTGCTCGCGCCAAGACGATTCTTGTCGAGAAGCAAAGCGCTGCAAAATCCGCCACATAAGGAGCGATACATGACGGAAGCTAAAAAATCCCTCAAGCGCACCTTGGTTGGCAAGGTGGTCAGTGACAAGCGTGCAAAAACTGTCACGGTGCTCATCGAGCGCCGGGTCAAGCACGAGCTCTATGGCAAGATCGTCGGCAAGTCCAGCAAGTACCATGCCCATGACGAAAAGGGTGAATACAAGATGGGCGACCTGATCGAAATCACCGAGAGCCGGCCAATTTCCAAGACCAAGAACTGGGTTGTGACCCGCTTGGTTGAAAAGGCGGCTGCGGTCTAAGTCTAAACAGGCGAGAGCCTGCAGGCTCAGGTAAAACGGCTCACAATGTGAGCCGTTTTCAGTGGTTTTACCTCTAACTCAACTTAACAACAGGAGTCACGCATGATCAAAGTAGGCGATACCCTTCCGGCTGCAACGCTGATGGAATACGTGGAAGTCGAAGGCAATGGCTGCAGCATTGGCCCCAACCCAGTGGATGTGAGCAAAGCCACTGCCGGCAAGACCATCGCTTTGTTCGCATTGCCTGGCGCCTTCACCCCAACCTGCTCGGCCAAGCACGTCCCCGGCTATGTAGCTGGCTTTGACGCGTTGACCGCCAGTGGCGTTGATGAAATCTGGTGCGTGAGCGTCAACGATGCCTTCGTGATGGGCGCATGGGCACGTGACCTGAAGTCAGCTGGCAAAGTCCGTATGCTGGGTGATGGCGACGCAGCGTTCACCAAGGCCACCGGGCTGACCTTGGATCTGACGGGGCGTGGCATGGGCTTGCGCAGCAACCGTTATTCGATGCTGGTCAAGGACGGTAAAGTGGCCACTCTCAACATCGAGGCGCCCGGTAAATTTGAGGTCAGCGACGCCGCTACCATGCTGGCTCAGGCCAAGGGCTGATTCTCTGCACGGATAAGCCTAAGTATTGCCACTTGGTGGCCGTACTTAGAGCTCTACCCTGAGGTAATGAGCCCCAGCGATGGGGTTGTGGTAGTAGGGGGCGATTTCCTCGAACCCCAGGTCGACGTACATGGCGCGGGCACTTTCCATGTCGTCGAGGGTATCCAGCAGTACACAGCTGTAGTCCGCCTGACGGGCCAGATCCAGAATGGCCTCTGCCAAACCACGGCCGATGCCGAGGCCGCGGAAGGCGCTCCGTACATACAGCCGCTTCATTTCACATGCGTTGGCGTAGTCGGAGCTGTCCAGCGGGCGCAGGGCGCAGCAGCCAACCCATTGGCCATCCCAATGCGCTAGCAGCAGCGAGCCGCGAGGCCCCGCGTAATCACCGGGCAGGTCGCTCAACTCTGAATCGAAGCCTTGGAAGCACAAGTCGTGCTTCAAGCTCGAGGCATACTCCAAAAAAAGTGTACGGGCGGTAGCCAGTTGATCGGGCGTGGTCGCCGCATACAGTTGTAAGCCAGGGGCCCGGTCATGGCTGGGTGTGCCCATCTAGGCCACCTGCTTCAGTAAAGCCGCCACGACACCGGCGCTGCCCAGCAGAATCACGGCTGCCAAGGCGCGTGAGCCGGTATCGTCGCGGGATGCCAGCTGTGGCGTGGCGCTGCTCACGTCGCCAATGAGCATGGGCCGGATCAGGTCCTTTTTGCGCTTGATGCGGTAAAAGGCGATGGCGCCGATGTGCAGCAGCACCAGAATGAGAACAATCACTTTGCCAATATCTTTGTGGTAATGCGTCAACTGGCTGACCACGGCACCCGATGCCAGCTTGCTCAAGGGGCCGACTGCTGCAATCTCATCGTCACTGAACAGGCCGGTGCCGACCTGCAGCAGCAGCAGCCCCAAGATGGCGAACACGGAAAGCGCGCCCATCGGGCTGTGACCCAAGGGCTGTCCGTCGACCTCGTGGCCGCGGAGATAGCGCAGCAAGCTCGCGGGTGAGTACAGGAATGTTGAAAAGCGAGACCAATGGCCGCCGACAAATCCCCATAGCAAGCGGAATAACAACAGGGTTAGGACGCTATAGCCAAAGCGGAAGTGCCATTCCATGGCATTCCCGCCGATTTGAGCTGTCGTGACAAGACCAACGATGCAGACCACGAGGGCCCAGTGAAAAAGGCGGGTCGGCAGGTCCCAGACCCTGACAAGGTGAGATTTCATGGGGTTAACGCTCCATCAAAAAGTTTGGGTCGCTGCAAGGCTGGGGTGCAGCCATTCGCGAACCCGTAAGGTGGCTTAGTATTTTCCCTAGTTTGCGTCGTGGCGCCGAACTTTTGGGTAACCGCTGGATCACAAGAGCGGCATTGTTGATGCCTAAGCCGGCTACTCCAACCATTCACATAGAAAAGCTCATGAAAAAAATCGCCTCGTTCATCCTTGCTGCCGCCGCTGTCACGCTGGCGGCGCCGGCCTCGGCTCAATTTGCCAGGCCTGACGATGCCATCAAGTACCGCAAATCGGCCTTGACCGTGATGGCGACCCATTTTGGGCGCGTGGCGGCCATGGCCAGCGGGCGCGTGCCGTTTGACGCCAGAGCCGCCGCTGACAACGCAGCCATCGCCGAGGCGATGGCCAAACTGCCCTGGGCCGCTTTCGTCGAAGGCAGTGACAGGGGAGACACCAAAGCCAAGGCGGACATCTGGAGCGACAGTGCCAGGTTCAAAGACGCCAACGAAAAAATGCAAGGTGAGATGAGCAAACTTGCTGTGGCAGCCAAAACGGGCAGCCTGGACAGTATCAAGGCGGCGGTGGGCGCCACGGCCGGTACATGCAAGGCCTGTCACGATGTGTTCCGTAAGGATTGACGTTGGATGCTCGTTGGGCCTTACGTGCGGGCTAACAGCGTCTCCAGCAGCCTGTGCAGCTCGGCAAAATCTGGAGGACCGACGTAACGCTTCACGATCTGGCCTTGCTTGTCGACCAAGTAACTGGTGGGGGTGAGCTGAACGTCACCCCACTGGTGGGCCACTAGCCCCGTGTTGTCAATGGCAACCTGGAACGGCAACTGTCGCGACTGAGTGAAATTGACGACAGAACTGGGCGGGTCATAACGCATGGCGACTGCAATGGTGTCAAAACCCTTGCCGTGGTACTTGTCGTAGGTGGCGATTAGCTGAGGCATCTCCGCCACGCAACTGGTGCAGCTGGTGGCCCAAAAATTAACCAGGGTCACGCGGCCCTTGAGTTCGGCACTGGTTCGGGTAGAGCCATCGATCAGCACGAAGGCTGAATTGGGCGCCGCTGTAGCGTCTGAACCCATATGCAGTACCAGGCCAATGGCGGCGACGGCGGCAGAGGCGAAGGCGGCAAGCAGGTAAAGTGGTTTCATGAACTGGGTCGAGCGGTCGCAGCGCTGGAGTTTAAGCCCATTGGGCGCAGGGCAGATAATGCGACCATGACACACTCTTCCCTTGCCGCGCTGATGCTGATGGCCCTGGCGCTTGGCGGCTGCAGCCCCAAGTTCAACTGGCGTGAAGTACGGCTGGAACAAAGCGGCGTCGCCCTGTTGTTTCCGTGCAAGCCCGATACCCAGGTGCGTCAAGTTGACATGGATGGGCAGGCGCTAAGCATGACACTCTCTGGCTGCAGCGCTGGTGACGCCAGCTTTGCATTGGCCTATGCCAAGCTGAGCGAGGGGAACTCGCCTGGCGCGGCACTTCGGCGTTGGCGGGAGCTCACATTGGGCAACCTTGGCGCTCAAGGCGTCAACGAGATGGCCTACCCTTTGCAAGGCGTGCGCAGCGATGCTCAGTCGGTACGGCTTGGGGCCGCAGGCCGTCGCCCCGATGGCACCAGCCTGGTGGCCCAGGCCTTCTGGTTCACCCATGACCGATGGGTTTACCAGGCCAGTGTCCTGGCTGAGCGGCCCCGCGAAGCCGAGGCCGATACCTTCATGACGAGTATCCGGCTGCCATGATGAACAGCCAGCCGATGACGCTCAACACCGCGATCAAGGTGTTCCTGGCCTTTGCCCTTGCGTATTTTTTGTCGGCACTGATTCGCGCCATCACCGCCACACTGTCGCCCACCCTGACGCAGGAGTTCGCGCTGACGGCTGGTGATCTTGGTCTGCTTGCAGGCGGCTATTTTCTCGGGTTTGCGGCCACACAACTCCCCTTGGGTGCTTGGCTAGACCGATATGGCCCGAAAAAAGTCATTCTTTGGTTTCTGGCGGTTGCGGTCCTGGGTTGCGTGGCCTTTTCACTGGCCACCAGTTTTGCCGGCCTTCTGGCGGCCCGTATTCTTTGCGGTATTGGGGTCAGTGCCTGCTTGATGGCACCCCTGACCGGCTACCGGCGCTGGTTTGACTCCGGCACTTTGCTGCGAACCAACTCCTGGATGCTGATGACCGGCTCAATGGGCATGGTTGCGTCCACCTTGCCAGTGCAGTGGCTGATGCCACTGATCGGTTGGCGCCCCATGTTCTGGGGTCTGGCAGCGTTGGTGCTGCTGTCCATGTTGCTGATTGCCACGCAAGTGCCGGCTTGGGCCATCGTGACCCCGACCAGTGCGACGTCGTCACCAGATGCGCCGAAGCCTAGCTATGCCGAAGTCTGGCGAAACCCCTACTTCCGCCAACTGCTGCCACTGGCCTTCTTCAGCTACGGCGGCCTCGTGGCTATGCAGACGCTGTGGGCGGCACCTTGGATGATCAAGGTCGCCGGTTACAGCGCCCTGGAGGCGGCCGCTGGCCTGTTCTGGATCAACGTGGCAATGCTGCTGACATTTTGGACCTGGGGGCTGATCAACCCTTGGCTAGCCCGTCGGGGCTGGCATACCGATCGTCTGGTGACTGTGGTCTTGCCCTTTAGCTTCGTGGTCCTTGCTCTGATTATCATAGCTGCTAAACCAATGTTGGCGTGGTCTGGACTGCTTTGGGCCCTCTACTGTGTATGCTGCACCGTGGTCTCTTTGACCCAGCCAGCCGTTGGAATGGCCTTTGCGCCAGCCATGGCCGGTCGTGCGCTCTCAGCCTACAACCTGGTCATTTTCTCTGGCGTTTTTGCGGTGCAGTGGGGTGTCGGTTTGGGTATTGACGCTTTGCGGAGGGCCGGGCTGCCAGAGCTGCATGCCTTTCAGTTGACGATGGGTCTGTTTCTGGTTTGTTGCATCGCGTCTTACCTCTATTTTTTATTGACCAGACGCCATAATTGAACTCGCTGATACCATGAACAACGGCATTCTCATCATTGCTCACGCCCCGCTGGCCAGCGCCTTGCGGCAATGCGTGCTGCATGTGTTTGCGGATGCCGAGCCCGCACTGGTGGCCTTTGACGTTCAGCCCAACATGCCGCCAGAGGAAACCCTGGCTGGTGCTTCACTGGCTTTGGACCTGCTAGACACGGCGCATACCCTGGTCTTGACCGACATGTTTGGAGCTACGCCTTGCAACGTAGCCCACAAGTTGATCGACGGCGTACACGCGAAGTTGGTGGCGGGCGTGAACCTGCCGATGTTGCTTCGGTGTGTCACATACCGCCACGAAGCCTTGGATGCCCTGGTGGCGCGGGCTTTGGCCGGCGGCACCCAGGGCGTCATGCAGGTGGCAGTGACAGCACCGCAAAACCAAATGAGGAAGACCCATGATCAAAACCAGCACGACCATCAGCAATAAGCTCGGGCTGCATGCCCGCGCTTCAGCCAAGCTCACCAAGCTGGCCGGCAGTTTCCCCTGCGAGGTGTGGCTCTCGCGGGGCGAGCGGCGTGTCAACGCCAAAAGCATCATGGGCGTGATGATGCTGGCCGCCGGTCTGGGCAGCACCGTCGAGTTAGAGACTGCGGGTGAGCGAGAGCAGGACGCGCATGATGCCCTTTTGGCCTTGATCGCCGACAAGTTCGGAGAGGGTGAGTGACTTTCTCAATCCATGGCCTGGCGGTCGCCCGTGGCATTGCCATCGGACGAGCGGTGCTGGTGGCATCGAGTCGAGTCGATGTCGCGCACTATTTCATTGCGCCGACGCAGGTTGAGGCAGAGATTGATCGGGTGCGGCGTGGGCGCAATGCGGTGGTTGATGAGATCCATCGCTTGCAGGCCAGCATCGCCCATATGGGCCCCAAGGAGGCGCCGCAAGAGCTGACCGCCTTGCTGGACGTGCATCTGATGCTGCTGGACGACGACGAGCTGATCGGCGGTGTCAAGCGTTGGATCACCGACCGACTCTACAACGCCGAATGGGCCCTGACCACCCAGCTGGAGGTGATCGCCCGGCAGTTTGACGAAATGGAAGACGAGTACCTGCGTGAGCGTAAGGGCGACCTGGAGCAGATCACCGAGAAAGTCTTGCGTGCCATGAAAGGGATGGGCTCGACCGTGGTGCCGCCGCCGGTGCGCGCCGCGCGCAAAACCGCTCAGCATGACCTGCTGCTTGATGACACGGTGGATGTGCCGCTGATTCTGGTCGCGCATGACCTGTCGCCTGCCGACATGCTGCAATTCAAGCAGAGCGTGTTTGCAGGTTTTATTACCGATGTTGGCGGCAAGACCTCGCACACAGCGATCGTGGCCCGCAGCTTGGACATTCCGGCGGTGGTGGGCGCGCGCCTGTCCAGCCAGTTGGTGCGCCAGGACGATTGGGTCATTATTGACGGCGATGCTGGCGTGGTGGTGGTTGACCCCTCGCCGATCATCCTGGCCGAGTATGGCTTCAAGCAGCGCCAGGGTGAGCTCGATAGAGGGCGCCTGTCGCGCCTGTTGCACACCCCGGCGGTCACCTTGGACGGGCAGAAAATCGAGCTGCTTGCCAATATTGAGATGCCCGAAGACGCGGTCGGTGCACTGAAGGTCGGCGCCGTTGGCGTTGGGCTGTTTCGCAGCGAATTTCTGTTCATGGGTCGCCAGGGGCGCTTGCCGGACGAGGAAGAACAGTACCAGGCCTACCGACGCGCCATTGAGGGCATGCAAGGGTTGCCAGTCACCATTCGCACGGTCGACGTCGGGGCCGACAAGCCACTGGACAGTTCGCTCCGGGACGATGCTCATCTCAACCCTGCGTTGGGCTTGCGCGCTATTCGCTGGAGCCTGGCCGACCCGGCCATGTTCCTGACGCAGCTGCGCGCCATCTTGCGGGCTGCCGCCTATGGCAAGGCCAAAGTGATGATTCCCATGCTGGTGCATGCGAGTGAGATTCGCCAGACACTGGCGCTTCTGGACCACGCGAGAGCCGAGCTGGATAACCGGGGCGTGGCCTATGGTCCGTTGGAGGTGGGGGCGATGATCGAGATTCCGGCTGCAGCTTTGACGCTCAAGGTGTTCTTGAAGTACTTCGACTTCCTCTCCATCGGCACCAATGACCTGATCCAGTACACGCTGGCCATTGACCGGGCCGATGAATCAGTGGCCCATCTGTACGACCCGATGCACCCGGCCGTGTTGCGTCTGGTGGCTGGCACCATTGCCGAAGCGCAAGCGCAGGGTAAAGATGTGAGCGTGTGCGGTGAAATGGCTGGCGACACCAGCCTGACCCGCTTGTTGCTGGGCCTGGGACTGCGCAGCTTTTCGATGCACCCGGCGCAGATTTTGGCGGTCAAGCAGGAGATCCTGCGCGCCGACACCGCCAAGCTGGCCCCCTGGGCGCAGCAGGTGCTGGCTGATGATGAGCCTGGCTATCGGGTGGGCCGGGCCTAGAACCGGGGCAGTTCCGGGTGCTTGATCTGCCCGGCGCGAACCAGCATCTTGCCGTACTCGGCGCAGCGCTGCAGGGTGGGAATCACTTTGCCGGGGTTGAGCAGTCCCTTGGGGTCGAAAGCGCGCTTGACGCCAAACATCTGCTCGTTTTCAGTTGCTGAAAACTGCACGCACATTGAATTGAGCTTCTCCACGCCAACGCCGTGCTCGCCCGTCACGGTGCCGCCCATCGCCACACTGGTTTCCAGAATATCGGCGCCAAACAGTTCACAGCGTCGCAATTGGTCCGGGTCATTGGCGTCGAACATGATCAGCGGGTGCAGATTGCCGTCGCCGGCATGGAACACGTTGGCGCAGCGCAGCTGGTACTTTTGCTCCATCTGCTGAATCGCCAGCAGGATATCGGCCAAGCGCTTGCGGGGAATGGTGGAGTCCATGCACATGTAGTCGGGGCTGATGCGCCCGCTGGCCGGGAAGGCGTTTTTGCGCCCGCTCCAGAACCTCAGGCGTTCGCTTTCGTCGCGGCTGACCGTAATGGCCGTGGCGCCGCAGCGGCGCAGCACCGCGCTCATACGGCCAATTTCCTCCTCGACCTCTTCGGGGGTGCCGTCGCTTTCGCACAGCAGGATGGCTTCGGCGTCGAGGTCATAGCCGGCGTGCACAAAGTCCTCCACGGCGGCGGTCATGGGCTTGTCCATCATTTCCAGCCCGGCTGGAATGATGCCGGCGGCGATCACCGCCGCCACAGCATCGCCCGCCTTGCGCATGTCGTCAAAGCTGGCCATGATGCAGCGCGCCAGTTGCGGCTTAGGGACCAGCTTGACGGTGACTTCGGTGGTCACCGCCAGCATGCCTTCTGAGCCGACCACGATGCTCAGGGTGTCGAGCCCGGGGCTGTCAAGCGCCTCAGAGCCGAATTCGATGGCTTCGCCCTCAATGGTGAAGCCGCGCACCTTGAGCACGTTGTGCAGCGTCAAGCCGTATTTCAGGCAGTGCACGCCGCCCGAGTTTTCGGCCACGTTGCCACCGATCGTGCAGGCGATCTGGCTTGACGGATCGGGCGCGTAGTACAGGCCGTGGGGCGCGGCGGCCTCGCTGATCGCGAGGTTGCGCACGCCGCACTGCACCCGGGCCGTGCGGGCCAGCGGGTCAATCGACACAATCTGGTTGAACTTGGCCAGCGACAGCGTCACGCCCATGCGGTGCGGCATGGCGCCGCCCGACAGGCCTGTGCCGGCGCCTCGGGCCACCACGGGCACATCTAGTGCGTGGCAGGTGCGCAGCACCGCCTGCACCTGTGATTCAGTCTGAGGCAAGGCCACCACCAGCGGGCGCTCACGGTAGGCTGTGAGGCCATCGCATTCGTAGGGGGTGGTGTCTTCCCGGTTCCAGAGCAGTTGGTGGGCAGGCAAATGAGCCTGTAACCCGCGTACGATCTCGGCCTGACGCTCTGATCTTTGTAGCAATGCCTGTTGATCAGGCGTCAAGGCAGCGTTCATGGCGGTGGTGTGCTGGGTCGGGGTTGAAGGGCTTGGATGTCTTGGCCGGGGCAGACCAGCATCAATGCCACTTTAGAACAAAGCCGGAGGCCCTGGCGTGAGAAATTTTGCAGCCGACCGTGAAAACCTGCTTGGTATAAAAATGATAGCTGAAACCCTAAGTGGGATAAGGGCTGGAGCCCGATTTGATTCAAAGTCAGGCCAGGCCCTTCTTCAGCCAGTCGGCAAAGGCGGCACACTCCCATCGGTCCATCATGCCCGTGCGCCAGCACAGGTAGTGGGCATGCGGGCTGGGAACCGTCTGGCTGTAGACCGGGTTGGCGGCCAGCCGCACCAGGGCGCCGCGCTCCAGCCAGGGGGCGCCCAGTCGCAGTCGGACCAGCGCCACGCCCATGCCGGCAGCGGCGGCATCGCACATCAGGCCGATGTCATTGAACTGCGAGCCCTCGGTCGGCTCGGGCCAGTCCAGGTGCTGCGCGGCAAACCAGGTGCGCCAGGGCTCCAGCGGACTGCGCAGCAGGCTCACGCCCTCCAGGTCTGACGCCACGGCAAACGGCCCGTGCTCGCGCACAAAAGCCGGCGAGGCCAGCGGCGTGACCTCATCCTTGAACAGCACCACGTGCTCCACATCCGCATAGCGGCCGGTGCCAAAGCGGACCATCAGGTCGGCGTCCTCGGCCACCACGTCCAGCAGCGGGATTGACACCTGCAGCGTCAGGTCGATCTCAGGGTAGGCCTCGGTGAACTGCCGCAGACGCGGGATCAGGATGGAGCGGGCAAAGGTGGGCGTCACCGCCAACCGCAGCTTGCGCTTGCCGGGGGCTGCCTCAGAGCTGGGAAATTTCTGCAGCGCCGCCAGCCCCTCACGCACATGGGCCAAGTACTCGCTGCCCTCAGAGGTCAGGGAAAAATCTGCCCGGCCGAACAGACGGGTACCAATGATTTGCTCCAGCTGCCGTACCCTGTGGCTCACCGCACTGGGTGTCACAAACAACTCCTCGGCCGCCTGCGTCACGCTTCGCAGCCTTGCCAGTGCCTCAAAGGTCAACAGGCACTGGATTGGGGGGATGCGGGTAGCGGTCATAGGGTCATTTTCCCACCTCGCTGGAAACCGGGGTAATTAGTACAATGGCCAGCCCTGTCCAACCCGGTGGCCCTCATGTCAAACCGTCTTGCCGTGCTGCCGCAATACCTGCTGCCAAAGCAGGCGCTGACTTGGCTGGCCGGCAAAATCGCCAGTGCCCGCGCCGGCACCTGGACCACAGCCCTCATCAACTGGTTTATCGGGCGTTACCAGGTCAACATGACCGAAGCCGCCAACCCCGATCCGGCCAGCTACGCCAGCTTCAACGAATTCTTCACCCGTGCGCTGCGGGCCGATGCCCGGCCGCTGGCGCCTTCGGTCTTGATTTGCCCGGTGGATGGCGCCATCAGCCAGTTCGGACGGATTGAGCGTGACCGAATTTTTCAGGCCAAGGGCCACGACTACACCTGTGCCGCGCTGCTCGGCGGTGATGCTGCGTTGGCCGCGCCTTTTGTGGATGGCCTGTTTGCCACCTTGTACCTGAGCCCGCGTGATTACCACCGTATCCACATGCCCTGTGACGGGCGTTTGACCCGCATGGTGCACGTGCCGGGCGCGTTGTTCTCGGTCAACCCGACCACCGCGCGCGGTGTGCCGGGCTTGTTCGCGCGCAACGAGCGGGTGGTGTGTCTGTTTGAGTCGGCGCATGGGCCGTTCGCGCTGGTGCTGGTGGGCGCCACCATTGTCGGCAGCATGACCACGGTCTGGCATGGCGTGGTCAACCCACCGCGTCCCGGCCAAGTGCGCACATGGCACTACGAGCAGGCGCCTGTTGCGCTGCGCCAGGGCGACGAAATGGGGCGCTTTTTGCTGGGCTCCACCGTGGTGCTGCTGTTCCCCAAGGGGCCGCTGCGCTTCAACCCGGCTTGGGCGCCGGGCCGGCCGATCCGGCTGGGCGAGGCCATGGCTGATACGCTTCACTAAACCAACATCACGCACAAGGAGTCCGACCATGGCAGACCAACACATCCTGGTGAGTACGGAGGGTGCTATCACCACCGTGACTCTGAACCGTCCCGACAAGCGCAACGCCCTGAG
>CALPLW020000023.1 GCA_943324505.2 Comamonas sp. lk | reverse complement strand
TCGGTGGCGGTATCGCAGGCGTGCAACGCCGTCACCACGTCAATCTGCGCCGGCAATTGCTCGGCGTGGGTTGACTGGGCCACGCTCAGGTTCAAAAACGACATGCGCGCAAATCCCAGCCGGGCTGCCAGCTCGCGTGAGCTTTGCACCAGTTCCGGCCGGGTCTCTATGCCATAAATATGACCCTGGCTGCGCGCCTTAAAGAACAGGTCATACAGGATGAAGCCCAAATAGGACTTGCCCGCGCCATGGTCTGCCAGCGTGATGCCGTCGGGCTTGTCTGGCAACGCCAGCAGCAGGGGCTCGATGAACTGGAACAGGTGGTAGACCTGCTTGAGCTTGCGGCGGGAATCCTGGTTGAGCTTGCCGTCGCGGGTGAGGATATGCAGCGCTTGCAACAACTCAACCGACTGGCCGGGCCGCACCTCGGGGGGCAGTGCGTTGTCGCCCATTGCTACTTTTTTCATAGCGAACTATCCAATCCCAATAAGGCCCAGCCGGCAAAACCTAGGTCAGTGAGCTTACGCCGGTTACGCTCAAAAATCTCGGCGGCGTCGGGCATGGCCTGTACCGCGCGGGCAATGCTGTCTTCGCGCAGCAGGTGCAGCGTCGGGTAAGGCGCACGGTTGCTGCAGTTGCTGACGTCGTCCGGCGCGGCATCGGCAAACTGGTACTGCGGGTGAAAACTGGCGATCTGCAGTACGCCATCCAGCCGAAGTTTGCGCAGGAGGCGGTCAGCCCGCCCCAGAAAGTCATTGAAGTCCAAAAAGTCGGCCAAGGCATCAGGCGCCACCAGCAGCGTGGTGTCGCGCTCAGCCGGGTCAGCCTGCTGCAAATCGAGCAACTGCTGGCGCAGTTCGGCCAGCAGTTCTGTGGCGTCGCTGGCGGCGGTGATGGCGTAGTGGATCTGGCCCTTGACGTGCACCGCCTTGGCAAACGGGCACAGGTTCAGGCCAATCACGGCCCGCTCCAACCAGCGCTGCATGTGCTGCCGCACCTGCTCGGCCTCGGGGTGGGGATGGGCAAGCGTCATGGCAGCAGGCGCTGGCCGCTCAGGCGCTCATGCTCGCGCGTGGCAAAGCGGTCGGTCATGCCGGCAATGTAGTCGGCGACAACGCGGGCGCGAGAGGCGGCCTGGTCGGCCGTACCCGCCAAAGCTGCGCTGCGGGCTGAAAAACCTTCAGTCATCTCGGCCGGTTGGGCTTGGTAAAAGGCAAACAAATCGCGCACCACCTGCTGCGCCAAGCGGGTGGTGTGTATCACCTGAGGATGCCGGTACAGCTCGTGAAGCAAAAAGGTCTTGAGCACCTGGGAGCGCGCTGCCATGGTCTCGCTGAAACGAATGAGCGGCGGCAGTTGGCGCACCGCTGCTACATCGGCAGGGGCTGTGTGTTGAATCGCTTGGGTAATGCTGGCCACAGCGTCGTAGACCTGGGCGCTGAGCATGCGGCGAATCGTCTCGTACAGCAGTCGCCGGCCCTGGCTGCGCTCGCCCAGGGTCGGGAACTCCGCGAGGATCTGCCGCCGAAAATCATCCACCAGCGGCACCTGCTGCAACTGCGCCAGCGTGATCAGGCCGGAGCGCACGCCGTCATCAATGTCATGCGCGTTGTAAGCAATTTCGTCCGCCAGATTGCACAACTGGGCTTCCAGGCTGGGCTGGGTGCGCGCCAGAAAGCGCTGCCCCACCCCGCCCGGCTCCAGCTGCTCCAGCACCTGAGCGTTGATGGCAGAGCAATGCTTGAGGATGCCCTCACGGGTCTCAAAACACAGGTTCAGGCCGTCAAACTCGGGGTAGCGCTCCTCCAGCGTATCGACCACGCGCAGGCTTTGCAGGTTGTGCTCAAAACCGCCGAAAGGCTGCATGCAGGCATTCAGCGCATCCTGCCCCGCGTGGCCAAACGGTGTGTGGCCCAGGTCATGTGCCAGCGCGATGGCCTCTACCAGGTCCTCATTGAGCGCCAGCGAACGCGCCATGGAGCGCCCCAGTTGCGCCACTTCCAGCGAGTGCGTCAGCCGGGTGCGGAACAGGTCGCCCTCGTGGTTGAGAAAAACCTGCGTTTTATACACCAGCCGGCGAAACGCCGTGCTGTGCACGATGCGGTCGCGGTCGCGCTGAAACTCGGTGCGCGTGGGCGCTGGCGGCTGGGCAAAGCGCCGGCCACGCGAAAGGTCGGGGTGGCAGGCGTAGGGGGCCAGGGACATATCAGGCGCAACAGGCCTCAATCACTTCACGCACCAGCGCATCCGGCGCCGCTCTCACCGCTGCCTGGCCCGGACCATTGATCAGCACAAAACGGATCTCGCCCGCCTCGGACTTTTTATCAAGCCGCATCAGTGTCAGGTAGCGGCCGGCGCTATCTTCTGCAGACAACCGGGGTCCCCGCACGGGCAGGCCGGCACGGGCGATCAAGGCCGTGAGCCGCTGCACAAAGGGCTGGTCCACCAGGCCCAGTCGGCAAGACAGCTCGGCCGCCATCACCATGCCACAGCCCACGGCCTCGCCGTGCAGCCACTCGCCGTAGCCCAGACCGGACTCGATGGCGTGGCCAAAAGTGTGTCCGAAGTTGAGGATCGCCCGCAGGCCTGCTTCACGCTCATCCTGCCCAACCACCCAGGCCTTGATCTCGCAGCTTCGCTTAACGGCATGGGCCAGCGCTGCCGGATCGCTCGCCAACAGGGCGTCCAGGTTAGCCTCTATCCAGTCCAAAAACACGAGGTCGGCAATCGGGCCGTACTTGATGACCTCCGCCAACCCAGCGCTGAGTTCCCGCGGCGGCAGGGTCCGCAGCGTGTCCAGGTCACACACCACCCATTGCGGCTGGTAGAAGGCACCGATCATGTTCTTGCCCAGCGGGTGGTTGATGGCGGTTTTGCCGCCCACCGACGAGTCCACCTGCGCCAGCAAGGTGGTGGGCACCTGCACAAAGGGCACGCCGCGCATGAAGCTGGCAGCGGCAAAGCCGGTCATGTCGCCCACGACGCCGCCGCCCAGGGCAAACAGCACCGTCTTACGGTCGCAGCCGGCACCCAGCAGCGCGTCAAAAATCAGGTTCAGCGTCTGCCAGGTTTTGTATTGCTCGCCATCGGGCAGAACCACCTCCAGCACCTGCCGGTATTTGCCCTGCAGGGCAGCGCGCAGGCGCTGCAAGTAGAGTGGTGCTACCGACGTGTTGGTGACGATCAGCGCCTGACTGGCGTTTGGAAGCTTGGCGTAGGTCTGCGGCTGGTCAAGCAGGCCGCTGCCAATGTGGATAGGGTAACTGCGGTCGGCCAGCTCGATGGTGACAGTCTGGGTTGTGGAGGAGTTCATGTCCGCGAGTTTAGAGGCTGCGGCCCGGACCCAAGGCTAGCGGCCAGGCACCACGCCCGACAACGCCAGTTGCATCACGATCATGTTCACCAGCGTGGCCACGGAAGGCAGGCCAGAATCAAGGCACAACGACGGTGTATGAACTGACTTTGCTATTCGGAGCCGTGACCACGAACTTGATTCGGTCACCGGTACCACAAGTCTTCAGTTCAGCGGTGTGTTGCGTCGGCTCTAGAGCGTCGCCAATCTTGGTATCGGCCAGGGTCGCGGTACAGGTGCTGGTGTCATTGGCCAGGGTCACCTCAACAGCCATCGTGGCGTCCGCGGGTAAGGGATTGCCATCCAGGTCGGCCAGCCGCACCGTCACAGCGCTTGAATTGGCCGACACCGTCTGGGTACGCTTGGACAACGGGATGGTGGCGTTGTAACTGACTGGTCCGGTTGGTTGCCCGATGGCATCCCCCGAAAACACAAGCACAAGGCTGCGGCGAACCTTGGTGAAACCGTTCCAGGTGCCGTTGCAGGTACTTTCCACCGACAGACCGGGGTTGGCAGCAATATCCGTGATGCTGCACGTCAATGCACCTATCGACCCGGCTGGCATCGACAAGGCGCTATCGCTCTCCAGTGAGCCGACCTGCAAGTTGGTGTAGGCCGCCTCATAGACCTTGTTATTGTCCCTGTCAAGGTAGAGTCGACCTAAGTCTTCAAACGTCTCCCCAAGGTCATAGCGGTTGTTGTTATTGGCGTCAAAGAAATGCTCTTCTCCGTCGGTATAGGCCAACACCGTCACCCGTCCCGGGCGTGGATCACCCCCTGCGCCAACGGGCGACGTACCCAATGTTGATGCCGAGCCCAAGGGTCGGTACTCTTGCCCATAAAGCGTCACGCTGCAGCGGCCGGTCGTCCCAGAGACCACGCAGCTGCTGGCTCCGGTATCCGAGCTGATCAAACCACCGGATGCCACAAAAACAATGGTGGTGCCCTGGGGCACCGGATTGCCCAGGCGGTCCGCCGCAAAGGCGGTGATGGTGGTGCTGTAGCCGTTGTTCTTGGCGGTGAAGTAGCCGCCCGCCAGGAAGTTGGGCTGGCTTGTGGAAAGGCCAAAAAAGCGCTGCGTTGGTAGTCCGGTCTGAACCGTCAGAATATTGGAGACAGTGAAAATTGCTGGTGCGCTCACCAAGGCGGCCCGAACCTGCACCGTGGCCGGCACCGTACCACCACAGACCGAGAAGGTCACCGTGCCATCAACGCCGGACGTCACCGTCGTCGGGGCGCCACAAAAGGTAATGCCGTCATTGGTATTGGTCAAGGTCGCTGCCACCTGAGTACCGGCGACGGGGTCCGTGTTCGAATTGACCACCTTGAATTTGACGCTGGACTGGTTCACGCCCACCGAACCGGTTTGGTAGATCAGGGCAGGCGTGGCGCTGACAAAGACCAACCCGGTAGTGGGAGGGGTTGTCACTGTGAAACTGCCGGCCAGCGAGACGTTGCCCGTAGTGCCAGCCGTCACGGCACAGGTACCGGTGGCAGTGGTGTTCAGCACCGAACTGGCGCGCCCGGTGCTGTCCACCAGCGCGGGCGAGGGTGCGGCTGTACCACAAGGCGAGGTAAAAGTCACCGGCACCGAATTGGACGATGCCGTCACGCCATTGACCTGCACAGCCACGCTGACTGTCAAAGATTGCCCCTGCTGGACACTGGCTGGCGAGACAGAGAAGTCAGACAAGCCAACCGTGCCCGAGGTGATGGCTAAATCGAGCGCCTTGGACAAGGCCACACTCTCGACCGATGCGGTGGCGGTAGCCACCACCCCGCCGGCAGCGCTCACCGAGGCCGGTGAAACCCGAATCAGCATCACGCCTGTGTCATCGGTGAAGGCGATGCCCGAGGCCGGCACCAGCACCGCGTCCGGCGCATCCAAAGCAACAGTGACGCGGGTGTACGGCGCAGCGGCGCCGGCCTTGGTTTTGAGCACCACCTTGAGGAATCTGGGGGCCGTCTGCGACAGGGCCTTGTTGCTGATGGAGACGCCGTTGATATCCACCAGGCTGATGTCCATGGTGGGCGACCCGGTGATGACTGTGCCGCCACCGCTGAACTTTATGGCAAGCGTGCTGCTGAGGGATGTCGACTGTACTGACACTGCAGCAGTCACCTGGAGTACAAAACCTTTGGACGGGTCTGCTGGGCTGATCTTGATCAGCGCCACACCATTGGTGTCCGTTTGAGGCTGTCCATCCAAAACAGCCGTAGCAGAATCGAGCGTAATGGTAAATTGTGTGTTGCTAGCAGCGGCACCGGATTTGGTGCGCAAGACTACCTTGAGGTAGCGCGCTTCGGTGACCGACAGTGATTGGTCCGGGACAACGGCGTCAGCCGAGTCCACCAGGGCGAGCGTCAACGTTGGGACTTTGACGCTGGTGTCCGGCCCGCCACCTCCGCCACACGCGACAAGCAGGAAGCATAGGGCTGTAACCATCAGGCGACGAACCCAAAAACTCGCAGAAATTACCGGCTTAACAAATCTCATGAACACCCTGCGACCCTAAAAACCATGCTTTCGGAACAAACTTACCGCCGCATAATAACATTGACACTATAGGTGTCATATGACTTTAGAAATTTAGCTCAAGGCAGTGAGAAAAGCCAACAAGGCATGGTTGTTGGCGTCTTGGCGCGCAGGCTGGTCCAGCAGGTCAATGGCGACGGTCTGGAATGTGGGAGAGTCCGTATCCGCGAGTTTTCAGGCTTCGGCCCGAGCACAACATTAGCGACCGGGCACCGTGCCTGACAACTCCAGTTGCATCACGATCATGTTCACCAGCGTGGCCACAGAAGGCCGTCCGGTCTCGATGATGAAATGCGAGGCGGCACGGTAAAGCGGGTCACGCACCGTGTAGAGGTCGCGCAACCGGGTCAGCGGGTCTGCCACCTGCAGCAGGGGCCGATTCACATCGTGGCGCAGTCGGCGAAACAGCTCGTCGGGGTGCGAATTGAGGTACACCACCTGGCAGCGCGAGTGCAGGCTCTGCCGGTTGACCTCACGCAGCACAGCGCCGCCGCCGGTGGATATCACAGCGCCGCTCTTTTGGGTCAGCTCGTCCAGCACAGCAGACTCAAGCTCGCGAAACCGCTCCTCGCCCTCGTGCTCAAAATAGGTGCGGATCGAGCATCCGATGCGCTGCTCGATCACATGGTCGGAATCGAAATAGGTCAGACTCAGCCGACGCGCAAGTTGGCGCCCGACCGTGGTTTTGCCTGACCCGGGCAGCCCGACCAGGGCGATGCGGACCGCGTCGGGCACCTCATGGGCTGCACTCACCACACTCAAGGCAAAACCACACTCAAGGAACTCGCCTTGCCGCTGACGGTTACCGTAAAGCGCACCATGTCTCCGGGTAAACAGCTTTTGAGGGTGGCGGTGTGGCGGGTAGGTTCAATGGTGCTGCCCACAATAGCGCCCTCCAGTGTGGCAGCGCAGGTTCCAGCGGCCGCCACAGGAAATGTCTGCACAGAGAGCACTGCGTCGGCTGGCAGGGGGTTGCCGTTGTAGTCAGCCAGGCGGACCGTCACTGACCCAGTGGAGGCGGCAAGCACGGCGGTGTGGTAGCTGGCTGGAATCGAGGCATCGTAGCCACCGGGCTGACCAATCTCGCCACCCGAGAAAACAATGACCAGGTCGCGGCGGACCTTGGTGTTGCCGTCCCAGGTGCCATTGCAGGTGCCGGCCACCGACAACCCTATGTTTGCGCCGGCGGGACAGGCCAGAGAACCCGCGGCGCCGGCGGGCAATGGATAAGAAGTCTCACCGTCGCTGGTTCCGGCGACCAGATTGGTGTAGCTCGCTGCAAAGCTGCGGCTCTCATCCTTGTCAAGGTAAGGCAGGCCAAGGTCTTCAAACAACTCTCCGGCATCGTATCGGTTGTTGTTGTTGGCGTCGATGAAGTACTCCTCGCCGTCGGTGTAGGCCAGCACTGTCACCCGGCCCGGGCGCGGGTCGCCATTGGCCGCCGACGAGCCCAGGGGCCGATAGGCCTGGCCAATCAGGCGGACCGTGCAACTGCCGCCGCTGATTTCACAGCTGCTCAGGCCGCTTGAATTGATTTGCCCACCCTCGGTCACAAAGACGATCTTGGTGCGGTCGGGAACGGGGTTACCCTGGCGATCCGCGGCGTAGGCGGTCATGTCCACGCTGTTGCCATTGACCTGGGTAGTGAACTGGCCACCCGCATAAAAATTGAGTTTGTTCGCCGACAGGTCAAAAAATCGTTGCGAGGCGACGCCGGTCTGGATGGTCAACAGGTTGGAGTTGGTGGTGATGAGCGGATTGCTATTGAGAGTCGCGCGCACCTGCACTGTGGCTGGCAGTGTGCCGGAACACACTGAAAAGGTCACCAATCCATCTTTGTCTGAAATCGCGCTCATTTGCAAGCCACAAAAATTGATGCCCCCGTCGGTATTGGACAGACTGACCGTGACGTTTTCACCTTGCACGGCCGCCCCCACCGAGTCTATGACCTTGAAGTTAACAAGCGAAGTATTGGTGCCAACCGAGCCGGCCTGATAAATGACCGAGGGTGTGGCGCTGACAAACCGGATGCCGGTAATCGGCGGCGCGGTGACCGTAAATTCGGTGCTTCTGGTGACACCACCAGCGGTCGTGGCTGACACAGAACAACTGCCGTCTTTGGTGGTTTGGATCACGCCCGTGGCGCGGCCGTTGCCGTCCACCAAGCTGGAGGCCGGCGACACCGTGCCACAGCTGCTGGTGAATGCCACCGTCAGGGCGTTGGACGCCGCCTGAACGCCATTCACCAGCACATTGACCGCCACGTTGACCGACTGGCCCTTTTGCACACTGGCCGGCGACGCACTCATGGCTGGGAGGGTCACGGTACCGGCGGCAATTTGCAGGTCCAGGCTTTGGGTCACAGACACTCCCGACACCTTGGCAGCAGCGGTCACTTGCACCGTACCCGTCGATGTGACGTCGGCGGGTTTGATGGGCATCAGTAAGACGCCTGTAGCATCCGTCAACTGGTCCCCGGCAGCGGGCACCAATCGGGCATTGGTGGCATCCAGTGTCACGATGACCCTGCCAAAAGACACCACGGCGCCGCTGCTGTCAGTCAGCACCATACGCAGGTAGCGCGATTCGGTATGCGACAGGCCACGGTTGGTCACCAAGGTGCCCGAGCCGTCCACCAGGGCTAGCGCCAGACTGGCGGTTTTGGCGACCACGCTCACCACTGGCTCGGGCGGGATGTTGGGGTTGCTGCCGGCGTTGCCGCCACCACCGCCACAGGCGACCAGCACCAGCGCCAACCCGATCAAACTGAAAAGTCTGAACACACCCATGACCCTGCTCCTCAGATATAAGGCGACCGTCACCGCGTCACTGCCCGGCCTGCGACCACCTTGGGCGTGATGAAGACCAGCAGTTCCTGCTTGTTGGAAACGCGGGAACGGTTCTTGAACAGCTTACCTAAGAACGGCAAGTCGCCCAGCAGTGGCACCTTGGTCTCGGTATCGGATTCGGTCAGTTCAAAAATGCCGCCAATGACCACCGTGCCACCGTTCTCCACCAGCACCTGGGTTTTGATGTGCTTGGTGTTGATGGCGAAACCGGCCGGGGTCGATTGGCCCACGCTGTCCTTGTTCACATCCAGATCCAGAATGATGCTTCCCTCGGGGGTGATCTGCGGTGTGACCTCCAGCTTGAGGTTGGCTTTTCGAAAGGCGATGGAGGTGGCGCCGCTGGACGAGGCCACCTGGTAGGGCAGCTCGGTGCCCTGCTCGATCAGGGCCTTGATCTGGTCAGCGGTGACCACGCGCGGGCTGGACACCACCTTGCCCTTGCCGTCGGCCTCCAGGGCCGACAGCTCCAGATTCAAGAAGCGGTTGGCGGCCGAGCTGAAAATTGACACCGCAAAAGCTGCCGGGCTGTACCCCCCCTGCGCAATGGCCGGCAGGTTGACAAAGTTACTGGTCAAATCCACCGGGCCGCCGGCGCCGCTGCTGGCCACGGCGTTGGCGTAACTGGAACCAAAGGCAATACGGTTGTCGCCGACGAGCTGGTAGCCGCCGTCGCCGCCCCGGGGTGCGCGCAGATCGCTGGCACCCAAACGCACACCGAGCGACTTGCCAAAGGTGTCTGAGGCCTCGACGATGCGGGCCTCGATCAGCACCTGGCGCACTGGAATGTCCAGCTTGGCGATCAGCTGCTGCACTTGCTCCAGCTTGGCCGGGACATCGGTCACGAACAGCTGGTTGGTGCGCGCCTCAGAGATAGCACTACCGCGCGGGCTGAGCAGGCGGGACACGCTGGCGCCAGCCGGGCCGCCGCTGCCAGTGAGTTGGGCGGCCACTTCGGCCGCTTTGGTGTAGTTCATCTGGAAAGACTGGGTGCGCAGCGGCTCCAGGCCCTGCAGGGCGGCTGAGGCCTCCAGCTCCAGTTTTTCACGAGCGCTGATTTCTTCCCGCGGCGCGATCCACAGCACATTGCCGGTTTTGCGCATGCCTAGGCTTTTGGTTTGCAGAATAATGTCAAGGGCCTGGTCCCACGGGACGTCCTGCAGGCGCAGGGTAAGCGAGCCGGTTACCGAGTCTGAGGTGATGATGTTGAAGTTGGAGAAATCGGCAATCACTTGCAACAGGGCGCGCACCTCGATATTCTGAAAATTGAGTGACAGCTTTTGCCCATTGAAACCTGGCTCAGCGCTTAGTTTGGCCGGATCAACCCGCACCGGCCGAACGTCCACCACAAATTGCCGCTCACTCTGGTAGGCAGAGTGCAGCCAGGCGCCCTTGGGCTCGATCACCATTCGCACACGGTCACCAGCCTGCGACAAGGTCACGGTCTGAACCGGCGTGGAAAAATCAGTCACGTCGATCCGCCGGCGCAGCCCTTCGGGCAGGCTGGACTGCAAGAACTCAGCCACCAAAGTCTGGCCCTGCTGGCGCAGATCGACAGCGACCTGGTCATTGGCCAGTGAGACGATGACACGGCCAGAGCCATCCGGGCCAACCCGGAAATCAAGGTCTTTGAGTGCTTGCGGGTTTCGGGAGCGGGTGTCAGCCGCAACTGAGGCCGGAGCCGCAGCGTCGGCCGGTCCTGCTGGCCCTGACAGGATCACAAGCAGCGACCGACCGACCAGGCGCGTGCTGTAGTTGCCAGCTTGCTTGAGGTTCAGCACCAAGCGCATGCGGTCACCAGCCTGCACCATCGTCATAGACTTCAGGTTGCCCATACCAAACTCATAGCTGGTGCGCCCAGTGCTGTTGCCAATGGCTGGCAGATCAAGTGCGATGCGCGCCGGCGACTGCATCACAAAGCCGGCCGGCGCCACCGCCAGTGGCTGTGCAAGATCAATTTTCACGATCTCCTGCCCGTCTTGTAGCGAAGCCGTCACCGCCTCCAGGCTGTTTTGCGCCATGGCCATAGCCGCCGTTCCCAGCAAACACAGTGCCAGGCCAATTCGGCGTGAGGCCCGTGCAGCCCGTGCGGCCCACGGGTGGTGAGCTGTTTTCATTTTGACTTCTCCTGCAACTGCAAGCTGACGGTGCGTTCAACCCAATCCCCCGTGGCGTCTTGCACCACTTCCCGCAGGGTGAGCTCGGTCTCGGTAATCCGAACCACGCGGCCGTAGTTCTGGCCCAGATGATGGCCCGGCCGTATCTGGTAAAGCAAGCGGTCCGACTTGACCAGCGCCACCGGCTGGCCATCCCGTACCATCGTGCCAACCAGTGCCATGGCGTCCAGGGGCACGGCCTCCAGAGCCTCCTTGCGGCGTGTCAACTCGCGGGCAAGCAAAGCGGTGCCGGCGCCTGCCGGCGCACCGTCGCGTTTGAGCGCCTGGGTCAGCTGCTGGCTGCTGAACGGGTCCAAAGCCGAGGCCGGGGCATAGGCCTGTGGCTGAAACTGTTTGGGTTCGGCAAGGGGTGGCACGCGCGGCCGGGTCTGGTTTTTTTGCTCGCTGATCCATTGCGTCAGATCGCCTTGTGTGGCAGCGCCGCAACCCAGCAGGGCAAGCACCGCCAGCAGCCAGCCCAGGCGCCACAGGCCTTGCATGGCGCGACCGTTCATTTCTTGGCCGCCTTGGCCTTGGCCGCCGCCGCCAGGCGTTGCGCTGCCACCTCATCAGCGTCAAGGTAGCGGAAGGTCTTGGCGGTGGCATCCATCGCCAAGACCCCTTCGCGCTGTGGCAATGGCTGGATGTTGAGGTTGCTGAGCGTCACAATGCGAGGCAGCTTGGCGATGTCGGCCACAAAGGCACCAATGTCGTGGTAGCGACCGTTCACCCGCACCGCAATCGGCAGCTCAGCGTAGTATTCCCTGACCGCGACCTGCCCTGGCCGGAACAAATCGAACTGCAGGCTGCGGCCCAGCCCAGCCTGGTTGATGTCCGACAGCAGGGCGTCCATTTCAGCCTTGCTGGGCAACTGCTTTTCCAGTTGATTCACATACTGACGCACTTGCTCTCGCTGCTTCTTGAGGACATCCAGATTGACCGACTTGACCAACTTTTGCTGAAACTCCTCGCGCAGCTTGGCTTCACGGTTCTGCTCGGCCGCCAACGCCTGCTGGTAACCCTGGAGCAGGGCAAACCACAGAATAAGTACCACAAGCAAGCTCACCAGCAGCAGCAAGGCCAGGCGCGGCATGGTTGGCCAGCTGGCCGGGTCCCGCGGATTAAGGCCCGTGAACTGCGTACGCAAGTGGCCAAGGTCCAGTCGCAGGTTGGGTTGGCCGGGCAGCTTGGGTCGGTTGAAGGGCTTCATCAAGGTTGGCCCGTCCGAGGCGCGCTGACCGGCAGCGCGGGGACGCCGGCCGTTTTGGGTTTTTCGGTGTCACTGGCTCGCACCAGGCGCACCCGGATGGTGAAATTAGCCACCCGACGCTGATCGCGCGGTGACAGGGCCTGGGTACCCGCCACGATTTCGACCAATTCGGGCCGGGCAAACCAGGGCGACTGGTTGCCCAGATTGCGCAGCAGCTCGGACACCCGCTCATTGGACTGGGCCGCGCCCAAGACCGTCAGGGCCTGCGCATCCTGACGCAGGCTGGCGATAAACACCCCCTCCGGCAAAAGCCGGACCAGTTCGGTCAGTAAAAACACCGGCAGGTTACGGTCGGCCTGCAGGTCTTCAACCGCATGCTGGCGCGCGCGCAGTGCCGTGATTTCAGCCTGGAGGCTTGCAATGTCCTTGATCTGTGCATCAAAACGGGTGATTTCCGTCTTCAGTAACTGGTTTTTTCCGTGCTGTGCAGAAATCTGCGCTTGAAACGCGACAAACACGAGGGCAGCGACCAAGCCGCCAAGCAACGCGGCCAGGCCGAGACTCTGGTTGAAGCTGTGCCGCCGCCGCTCGCGCTCAAGCTCACGGTGCGGCAACAAGTTGATCAGGATCACGTGGCGAACCTTCGCAGCGCCAGACCGCAGGCCAACAGGTATGAGGGCGCCTCCCGGGCCAGCGTGTTGTCTGCCGCCTTGCTGCCAAGATCCATGCCTTGAAACGGTTGCGCAACGGTACAGGCAAAGCCGGTTTGCTTGTGCAGCACGCCCGCCAGTCCCGGCACCACCGACGCACCGCCGGCCAGCAGGATGTGATCGACTTGGCTGTGGTGGGTGCTGGTAAAGAAAAACTGAAGGGCTCGGTCGACTTCCTGCCCGGCATTCGCCAGAAAGGGCGCGAGTACGCTGAGCGGGTAATCGTCAGGCAGGTCACCACTGCGTTTGCGGCTCTCGGCCTCTTCCAGCGCGAAGCCGTAATGGCGCATGATCAGCTGCGTCAACTGAGCGCCACCAAAAGTACTGTCTCGCTCGTAGAGCAGCTCCTGACCTTGCAGCACTTGCAGGCGGGTGGCACGACTGCTGATTTCAATCAGCGCCACAACAGCCTGCGACCGTGGTAGCGAAGGCAGATCCACAATGAGGCGCTCGGCAGCACGGCGCGAGGCGTAGGTCTGCACATCCAGCACGGCCAGCTTTAGCCCGGCGGCCTCGGCCAGGCCCTGCATGTCTTCGACTTTTTCCTTGCGTGAGGCCGCGATCACCACGTCGATCTCATCAGCGGCTGTTGAGTTGGGACCGATGGTGCAAAAATCCAGACTGACTTCATCCATCGGGAAGGGTATGTACTGGTTGGCCTCGGCCTCCACCTGAAGCTCCAGCTCCAGCTCGCTCAGGCCAGCCGGCAAGCGAATTTTGCGAGTGATGACCGCTGCGGCCGGTAGCGCCATGGCCAAGAGTCGCGCCTTGCTTCCACTGCGCCGCACCAGCCGACGCACGGCTTGGACCACCTCGTCAAACTTGTCGATCTGGCCATCTTGGACCCAACCTGGCTGCAAGATTTCCTGGCCGCAGTGGGCGAGCAGAAATTGGCCTGAGGCATGTCGGCCGAGCTCCACCAGCTTGACGCTGGATGAGCTGATGTCCAGGCCCAGCAATGGCGCGGATTGGCGACTGAACAAGGACCCCAAAGACAACACAGCAACCCCTTAAACTCGAGCTCACGGCAGGACAAAAATCGGCCGCGTTTGGCGGCATGCTATCAGGAAGCTTCTAGACCACGGAATATTTACATTTTCCGAAAGGCTCGGCGCTCGCGGTGGCACAGATCATTGCGTCGTTTTTATAATCGTTTAGCTGCCACTTAAAGTCCCGTATGCCCCAAAAACCGCCGTCCAGCCCGCCATCTGCCGATTCCACGCCTGGCGCCAGGGCTCTCATGTGGTTGGGCAGGGCCGCTCTGTGGGGTGCCGGACTGGCGCTGGCGGGGCTGCTGTCGGTGCTGGTTCTGGTAGCGGTCGCCCTTGCGGTGGCCTATCCCAACCTACCTGATATTTCCGATTTATCCGATTACCGCCCCAAATTGCCGCTGCGAGTGCTCTCGGCTGAAGGCGCATTGATCGGCGAATTTGGCGAGGAGCGCCGGCAACTGACCCCGATCGCGCAAATACCGAAAATCATGACCGACGCGGTGCTGGCGATCGAGGACGCGCGCTTTTACGAGCATGGTGGCGTCGATTACAAGGGCGTGCTGCGTGCAGCGTTGGCCAACCTGGGGCGACTCAAGAGCCAAGGGGCTTCTACCATCACGATGCAGGTGGCGCGCAATGTCTACCTGTCGTCAGAGAAAACCTACACCCGCAAAATTTACGAGATTTTGCTGACCTTCAAACTCGAACACCTGCTCAGCAAGGACAAGATCCTCGAGATCTACATGAACCAGATTTTTCTGGGTAACCGCGCCTATGGCTTTGCCTCAGCGGCTGAGGCCTATTTCGGCAAGGAACTCAAAAATCTCAGCATCGCCGAAGCTGCCATGCTGGCCGGTTTGCCCAAGGCGCCATCGGCCTACAACCCGATCGCCAACCCCAAGCGAGCCCGAGCTCGGCAACTGCACATCATTGACCGCATGCTGGACAACGGCTTCATCACCGCCGAGCAGGCCGCCACGGCCAAAAAAGAAGAGCTCAAGGTCAAGACCAACTCCGACAACAGCCGGGTGCATGCGGAGTTTGTGGCTGAGACGGTGCGCCAGCTCATGTTCACACAGTATGGCGACGAGACCTACACGCGCGGCCTCAATGTCTACACCACCCTGCGCGCCAGTGATCAGGACGCCGCCTACAAGGCCCTGCGACGCGGCATCATGGATTTCGAACGACGCCAGGTCTACCGTGGTCCTGAAAAATTCGTTACCCTACCGGCGACTGGTCAGGAGCTTGAGGACGCCATTGACGACGCCCTGGAAGACCACCCCGACAACGGTGATGTGCTGTCTGCGGTGGTGCTGGCGGCCGACGCGCGACGGGTGCTGGCCACGCGGCAGAACGGCGAAACCTTCGAGGTCACGGGCGAAGGCCTCAAGCCGGTGCAGTCCGGCCTGTCCGACAAGGCGGCGCCCAACATCAAGATCCGTCGCGGCGCCGTGATCCGCGTCGTCAAAACACCCAAGGACAGCTGGGAAATCACGCAACTGCCTGAGGTCGAGGGCGCCTTTGTGGCGATGGATCCGCGCGACGGCTCGATCAAGGCCTTGGTGGGCGGTTTCGATTTCGCCAAGAACAAGTTCAACCACGTCACGCAGGCCTGGCGGCAACCAGGCTCCAGCTTCAAACCCTTCATCTATTCTGCCGCTTTGGAGAAGGGATTTACCCCGGCCACCGTCGTCAACGACGCGCCGCTGTTTTTTGATGCGGGCGTGACAGGCAGCCAGCCCTGGGAGCCCAAGAACTACGACGGCAAGTTTGAAGGCCCGATGAGCTTGCGGCGCGGTCTGGCCAAATCCAAAAACATGATCTCCATCCGCATTCTGCAGGCAATCGGCCCAAGCTACGCGCAGGAATGGGTCACCCGCTTTGGATTTGAGGAAGACAAGCATCCGGCCTACCTGACGATGGCGCTGGGCGCGGGTTCGGTCACGCCCATGCAAATGGCCACCGGTTACTCGGTGTTTGCCAATGGCGGATATCGGGTGAACCCCTGGCTGATCAACCGCGTAACCGACCAGAAGGGACGGGTGTTGGCCGAGACAAAGCCGCTGCCACTGGACAACACGGTGCGCGCAATTGATGCGCGCAACGCCTTCATCATGAGCAGCTTGCTGCAAGAGGTCACGCGCACCGGCACAGCCGCGTCGGCGCAGGCCACGCTCAAGCGGCCCGACCTGTATGGCAAGACTGGCACCACCAACGATTCGATGGACACGTGGTTCGCCGGTTACCAACCGACGCTGGCCGCCGTTACCTGGATCGGCTATGACACGCCCCGAAAACTGGGTGACCGGGAGACCGGCGGTGGTCTGAGCCTGCCCGTCTGGATTCGCTTCATGGAGCAGGCCCTGAAAAATGTGCCAGTGTCTGAACCCAGCGTTCCCGAGGGCGTGGTGTTCGCCGGTGGCGAGTGGTACTACGACGAGTTCGCCCGCGGCGCCGGCGTCAGCAGCCTGGGGCTGGAGGACAAGGACAAGGGCGCACCCACTACCCCACCGGCATCCGCGCCGGCGCAGTCCCCGGCGATGGCCGATGATCGAAAAAAAATCCTCGACCTGTTCCGCAATTAGTCAGGCAGCAAACACCAAAGGGCAGCCCGCCTGCGCGCTGGCATCATTCGACAAACAGGCAAAAAACTCGCCCTGGCCCTTGGTATCCGTCCATTTTTTGCTATCAAATTTGAAGTGATAGCCACCCGAGCGGGCCGCCAGCCAGACCTCGTGCAGCGGTTTTTGAAGGTTGATCACGATCTGACTGCGGTTGGCAAACACCAGCGTCACCATGGCGCCGACGCGCTGGTTGTCGATGTCGGCGCTACCATCGTCGTTGATGCGGTCGCAACTGGCCTCCACCGCTTTGAGCAGGTTTTCAGCCAGGTCCAGGAATTCGAGGTCGGTCATTACAATTTCACCATGTTGACTTACCCGCGAATTCTAGTCAGGACCCTTGTCCTTGCGCTCTGTGCGGCAACCCTGGGTGGCTGCGGCCAGTCCGGGCCGCTGTACCTGCCCACCGGACCGGCCGCCGCCCAGCGCGCCACCCTGCCCCAAACCCTGATCAAGCCGGCTGCCCCCGCAGCCAGCAGCCCCGCACCATGACACCTCACAACCTGCCCGGCCAGCCCCACCTGGCCTACCGCGACGGCGAACTCTTTCTGGAGTCGGCCCGCCTGAGCGCGCTGGCGCAGGCGCACGGTACGCCGCTGTTTGCCTATTCCAAAGCCGCCATGCTGGCCGCGCTGGCCGCCTACCAGCGCGGCTTTGCCGGTCGCCGGGTGCAGATCTGCTACGCCATGAAAGCCAACCCGGCTCTCGGCGTGATCGAGCTGTTTGCGCGGGCTGGCTGCGGCTTTGACATCGTCTCAGGCGGTGACATGGACCGGGTGCTAGCCGCTGGCGGTACACCAGACAAAATCATCTTCTCTGGTGTGGGCAAAACGCGCGCCGAGATGCGCCGGGCGCTGCAGGCTGGCATCGGCTGCTTCAATGTCGAGAGCGAGGCCGAGCTCGACGTGCTGAGCGAGGTGGCCACCGCTCTGGGCTTGCGCGCTCCGGTCAGCATCCGCGTCAACCCCAATGTGGATCCCAAGACCCACCCGTACATTTCCACTGGCCTCAAGGGCAACAAGTTCGGCATTGCGCATGAGCGGGTGCTGCCCACCTACCTGCACGCCGCCGGCCTGAGCGGCATCCGGGTGGTGGGGATTGACTGCCACATTGGCTCGCAGATCACCCAGACCGAGCCCTACCTGGACGCGATGGACCGCATGCTGGACCTGGTGGAGGCCATCGAGGCCGAGGGCATCCCGATCCACCACATCGACTTCGGGGGCGGCCTGGGCATCGATTACAACGGCGACACCCCGCCCGACGCCGGCCAGCTCTGGGCCCTGCTGCTGGCCAAACTCGATGAGCGCGGCTTCGGCCAGCGCCAACTGATGATCGAACCCGGCCGCTCGCTGGTTGGCAACGCCGGCGTCTGCGTGACCGAGGTGCTCTACCTCAAGCCCGGCGAGCAGAAAAACTTCTGCATCGTCGACGCCGCCATGAACGACCTGCCCCGCCCGGCCATGTACCAGGCCTACCACCAGATCGTGCCCTTGCAGCCACGTGACGAAGAACCAGAAGTCTGGGAGGTGGTGGGACCGATTTGTGAGAGCGGCGACTGGCTGGGCCATGACCGCAACCTGGCACCGCGCCAGGGTGACCTGCTGGCGGTGCTGTCCGCTGGTGCCTACTGCATGAGCATGGCCAGCAACTACAACTCGCGCGGCCGCGCACCCGAGGTGCTGGTGGACGGCGGCCAAACCCACCTGATCCGCCGCCGCGAGACCATCGGCGAGCAGATGCAGCAGGAACAACTGGTCGGCGGCTGACCGTCAGCTGATCGGCAAAGTTTCATCTCAAAAAGGGCTGGCGCACCAGTCAAGGCGGCGCCGGGCTGAGTTCGTTGTTTGCACGCCGGTCAAGGTGGCGCCGGGCTAAGCGGCTGCGCTCGTGTCCTCCAGACGCACGGGCCCTACGGGCCCCTGCGTCTTTCCCCCTGACCTCGCTCCGCCGCTCAACCCGCCACCACCTTGACGACCCTTGCGTGCGGAGGGCAACAAAGCCCGTCAACCTGATGGCACTGAAGTTCCGGTATTTGGGTATTCCGTCCTGCCCCGCCCAACACCAACGCCAACGAAGACAAAAACGTCAACGACTAAAACGTCGCCACAGCCGCCAGCCCAGCAGCGTACCCAAAATGGCCGCGTAAACAAACACTTCGGCAAAATCGTTCTTGCCAGCGCGCATCCAGAAGAAATGCAGCACCGCCAAACCCGCCACAGCATAGACGGCCCGGTGCAACAGTTGCCAGCGCCGCGCACCCAAGGCCTTGAGGGCGCGGTTGAAAGAGGTCAGCGCCAGCGGCGTGAGCAGCACAAAGGCACTGAAGCCGACCAATATGAACGGCCGCTTGACGATGTCGCGGGCGATGTCCGTCAATTCCAGACCCATGTCGAACCAGGCATAGCTCAGCAGATGCAGCCACAGGTAGGCGTACATGAACAGGCCCAGCAGCCGCCGAAAGCGCGCCAACGCCGGCAGGCCGGCGAGCACGCGCAGCGGCGTCACCGCCAACACCAGGCATAAAAACCGCAGGGCCCAGTCGCCAGTGGCGCGCACCAGGGCCTCGGCTGGGTTGGCGCCCAGGTTGTTGCTGGCGGCACCATAAATGAGCCACGCCAGCGGCAGCAGGCAAAGCACCCACACCAGCGGCTTGGCCACTGGGTGCAGCAGCCAGCGGCCCAGCGCGGCGCGCATCAGAAGTTCTTTTTAAGGTCCATGCCGGCGTAGAGTTGGCCCACCTGGGCTTCGTAGCCGTTGAACATCAGCGTTTTACGCTTCTTGGCAAACAGGCCGTCTTCACCAATGCGGCGCTCCGTGGCCTGGCTCCAGCGCGGGTGGTCCACATCCGGGTTGACGTTGGAGTAAAAGCCGTATTCATTGGCGGCGGCCTTGTTCCAGGCAGTGTCAGGCTGCTTGTCGGTGAAGCGGATCTTGACCAGGCTCTTGCCGCTCTTGAAGCCGTACTTCCAGGGCACCACCAGCCGCACAGGCGCGCCGCTCTGGTTGGGCAGTACCTCGCCGTACATGCCAAAACTCAGCAGCGTGAGCGGGTGCATGGCCTCGTCCAGGCGCAGCGCCTCCACATAGGGCCAGTCCAGCACGCTGGAGCCGACAAAGGGCATGGTCTTGGGGTCGGCTTGGGTCACAAACTCAACGTATTTGGCGCTGCCCAGCGGCTCCACCTTTTTGATCAGCTGGCTCATCGAATAGCCGACCCAGGGAATCACCATCGACCAGCCTTCGACGCAGCGAAGGCGGTAAATGCGCTCTTCTTGGGCGCTGAGCTTGAGCAGGTCTTCCAGCGTGTACTTGGCCGGCTTCTTGACCAGGCCTTCCACTTCCACCGTCCAGGGGCTGGTCTTGAGGGTGTGGGCGTTTTTGGCCGGGTCGCCCTTGTCGGTGCCGAACTCGTAGAAGTTGTTGTAAGTGCTGGCGTCTTTGTAGTCGGTCAGCTTGTCCATGGTGATGGCGCCGGCCACCGCTGACTTGGCGCCGGGCAAGGCCGCCAGTTTTCCAGGACGTGCCACCCCGGCACCCTGGGCCCAGGCATCACGACCGGCCCAGGCTGCCATGACGGCACCCGCCGAGCCGGTGGCCATCAGTTGGAGTAATTGGCGACGCTGACGGTACGCCGTGGGGGCTGTGATTTCGCTGCCCACCGGGTGGTGAAAGCCGCTGTCGTGAGTTTTGATCAACATGGTGCCATCCTCCGTGCAAAAGGTGACCGACGGGCGCTATGCTGAGGAAATGGCGTATGCCAAAAGGCAGGCCAGCCCCACCGTTTAACGCAAGCCGGCGATGTAGTCCGAAACGGCCTTGATTTCGCGGTCGTTGAGCTTGGCGGCCACCTGGGTCATCTGCAAGGCGTTCTTGCGCACGCCATCGCGAAAGCCCGTCAGCTGAGCCACCGTGTAATCGGCATGCTGGCCGCTCATGCGAGGGTATTGGGCGGGAACGCCAGCGCCGTTAGGGCTATGGCAGCCGGAGCAGGCCGCAATTTGACGGTCGGCAATGCCACCACGGTAGATGCGTTCGCCCAGAGCCACGAGCTCTTTGTCTTTGGCGAAACCGGGCTTGGCTGTCTTGCTGCTCAACCAATAGGCGATGTTTTTCATATCGTCGCCCGACAGGGTCGCGGCCATGCCAGACATGACAGCATTGGCACGCTTGCCACTTTTGAACTCCTGCAACTGCTTGATCAGGTACTCCGGGTGCTGCTGGGCCAGTTTAGGGTTGGCCGGCGTGCCAGAGTTGCCATCGGCACCGTGGCAGGCGGCGCACACCGCTGTGTAACTGGCCTCACCCTTGGCCATATCCGGCTTGGCCGCGACTGCTTTCGGTACGGCCTCTTGGGCATAAACAGAGACGGCAGACGCCGCCAGAGCGGCAGTGATCAAGAGGGAGGCAAGCAGCTTCATGGTGAGTGTCGTATCAGGTAAGCGTAACAACGTGATTCTACAATGCGGTCTTGGGTTAACCCCTCGACTGAATGACTATCCACACAAAACCACCCGCGCGCAGCGCCGCTTCTGCCCCAACCACCCCTGCTGCTGCTGCCGCCCTGGTGGCTTCGGGCTGGCTGCACACCGCCAAGTTCCTGACCACCGCACCTCAGTTGCACTTCTTGCCGGCTCTCAGCGTGCCAGAAATTGCCTTTGTGGGGCGATCCAACGCCGGCAAGTCCACCTGCATCAACACCTTGACGCAGCAAAAGCAACTGGCCTTTGCCTCCAAAAAGCCAGGGCGGACGCAACACATCAACCTGTTTTCTTTGGGTAAACAGGGCTTGACTGACGCGGTGCTGGCCGACCTGCCGGGCTATGGCTACGCCGCCGTGCCCAAGCAGGACAAGATCCGCTGGCAGCAGGTGATGGCCAACTACCTGGTGACCCGCGAGAACCTGAGCGCCATCGTGCTGATGTGTGATCCACGCCACGGTCTGACCGAGCTCGACGAGATCTTGCTCGATGTCGTGCGGCCGCGCGTGGAAGAGGGGCTGAAATTCCTGGTCGTACTAACCAAGGCTGACAAGCTGACGCGCGCCGAGCAAACCAAGGCACTGTCCATCATGAAGCTGCAGGCCGGCGGCGGCGAGGTGCGCCTTTTTTCTGCCACCAAGCGCCAGGGCATCGACGAAGTGTCCAGCCTGCTCTGGCAATGGGCGCATCCAGCCACGGCGACGGTCCCGGAGCCAGAGCCAGAGCCAGAGCCAGTCATCATTTGACTCGCTATTTAATCAATAGCAAAAAAGTCAATGCTATCGGGGGTTTAGACCGATTTTTGGTCTGCAGGTCAAGGCAGCGTCGGGCCAAGCGACTGCGCTCGTGTCCTCCAGACGCACGTGCCCTACGGGCCCCTGCGTCTTTCCCCCTTGACCTCGCTACGCCACTCAGCCCGCCACCGCCTTGACGACCCGGGCGTGCGAAGGGCAACAAAACCCGTCGACCTGATGACTCTGAGGTTCATGGGCTCTGGTATTCAGTCTTACCCAAGCATGGAGGGGATGGTGTGCCTGATGCAGCGAGGTCAAGACACC
>CALPLW020000022.1 GCA_943324505.2 Comamonas sp. lk | reverse complement strand
GCGGCGACAAGAACCATAGAGTCTTATTTTCTGGATCAAATGTGATTCCTGGACCCCAATTTGTCCAGTCGGGAGAGTATCGCTCAATAGGAACTTGAAATGAATGCAATAGCTCGCCGGCAAGGTTGGTTATCGTAATTTTCGGCCCTAATTTTCTATCTGATAAATCTATAAAGGCGACTTTGGAGTTTTTAAGCGTCGGCAATGACTCAAGTAATGTCCTATCAAATTCCATTAATTTTAATGGGTTTGTTTGCCCAATTAATGAGTACAGGACACACGAAAATAAAACCAAAATACGCACGATTTTTGTTCGGATCTTTGTCATTAAATAATTCTCCGCTGCATAGCTCAGCTACATAACAACTCTACAGAATAGACGGGATAGTGGGCAATGGTTGTGTTGCGGCAAAACTTTTCTGCGCCTTCGTCACCTTCTACCCTGCACGATCAGCTTTTACCGCTTGTGATGCGCGTTGTGCTGAATGACCTTGAATCATTCCCACTCGATCGTCGCCGGCGGCTTGCTGCTCACGTCGTAGGTCACGCGGTTGATGCCGCGCACCTCGTTGATGATGCGGCTGGACACTTTTTTCAGCAGGGCATAGGGCAGCTCGGCCCAGTCGGCGGTCATGAAGTCGCTGGTTTGCACGGCGCGCAGGGCCACCACGTAGTCGAAGGTGCGGCCGTCGCCCATCACGCCCACGCTTTTCACAGGCAAAAACACCACAAAGGCTTGGCTGGTTAGTTCGTACCAGGTCTTGCCGGTGGCCTCGTCGCGAAAGTTATGCAACTCCTGGATGAAGATGTCGTCGGCGCGGCGCAGCAGGTCGGCAAACTCTTTTTTGACTTCGCCCAGGATTCGCACGCCCAAGCCCGGGCCGGGAAAGGGATGGCGGTAGACCATGTTGCGCGGCAGGCCCAGGGCCACGCCCAGCTCGCGCACCTCATCCTTGAACAGCTCGCGCAGCGGCTCCAGCAGCTTCAGGCCCAGTTGCTCGGGCAGGCCGCCCACGTTGTGGTGGCTCTTGATGGTGACGGCCTTTTTGTTGCCGGCGCCGCCTGACTCGATCACGTCCGGGTAAATGGTGCCTTGCGCCAGCCACTTTGCTCCTGATTTAGTAGCGTCACCGCGAGTGATATCCAGGGCAGCAGCCTTAAAACATGCTACAAACTCGCGGCCGATGATCTTGCGTTTGGCTTCGGGCTCGCTCACCCCGGCCAAGTGACCCAAAAACTGCTCGGCAGCATTGACCCGCACCACCTTGGCGTGCAGTTTGCCGACAAACATGTCCATCACCTGGTCGCCCTCATTCAGGCGCAGCAGGCCGTGGTCCACAAACACGCAGGTGAGCTGGTCTCCGATGGCGCGGTGGATCAGGGCAGCGGCCACCGATGAGTCGACCCCACCTGACAGGCCCAGGATGACCTCTTCAGTGCCGACCTGGGCGCGGATTTTTTCTACCGCCTCGGCGATGTAGTCGCCCATGATCCAGTCGGCCCGGGTGCCGCAGATGTCCAGCACAAAGCGCTCCAAAATCGCCGCGCCGAGTGGAGTGTGGGTCACCTCCGGGTGAAACTGCACGCCATAAAAACGCCTGTCTTCGTCGGCCATGCCGGCAATCGGGCAGCTGGGCGTGCTGGCCATGAGCTTGAAGCCGTGGGGCAAGTCGGTGACCTTGTCGCCGTGGCTCATCCAGACCTTGAGCATGCCGTGGCCTTCGTCGGTGGCGTAGTCCTGGATGCCGCGCAGCAGCTCGGTGTGGCCGTGGGCGCGCACCTCCGCGTGGCCAAATTCACGCTGCTGGCCGCTTTGCACCCGGCCGCCGAGCTGGTGCGCCATGGTCTGCATGCCGTAACAGATGCCCAGCACGGGCAAGCCCAGCTCAAACACCGCCTGGGGCGCTTTGTCGGTGCTGTCTTCGTAAACGCTGGCGTGGCTGCCGGACAGGATGATGCCCTTGAGCGAGCCATCACGGGCGTAGGCGCGCACCCAGTCATCGCTGACGTCGCAGGTGTGCACCTCGCAAAACACATGGGCTTCGCGGATGCGACGGGCGATCAGCTGGGTGACTTGGGACCCGAAGTCCAGAATCAGGATTTTTTGATGCATAAATTAAAGATGGAAAGGCCGCAGCGCAGGGCCGCCCCAAGCAAGGCCAGCCCCCTTGGGGGGCAGTGAGCTACACGCAGTGAGCGAGCGTGGGGGCGACATCAATCAGCGCGGTAGTTGGGCGCTTCTTTGGTGATTTGCACGTCGTGCACATGGCTTTCACGGATGCCTGCGGTGGTGATCTCGACGAACTCCGCGGTATTTTGCATGGCCTCAATGGTGGCGCAGCCGCAGTAGCCCATGCTGGCGCGCACGCCGCCGGCCATCTGGTAGACGATGGACACCATGGAGCCCTTGTAGGGCACCCGGCCTTCGATGCCTTCGGGCACCAGCTTGTCGGCGTTGGGGTTGCCGGTGCTGGATTCCTGAAAGTAGCGGTCCGCACTGCCCTGCTGCATAGCGCCGATGCTGCCCATGCCACGGTAGCTTTTGTAACTACGGCCCTGAAAAAGTATGACCTCGCCAGGTGCCTCTTCGGTCCCGGCAAACATGCCGCCCATCATGACGCTGCTGGCGCCGGCGGCGATGGCTTTGGCAATGTCGCCGCTGTAGCGGATACCGCCGTCGGCGATCAGGGGCACGCCGGTACCGCGCAGGGCGTTTGCCACGCTGTCGATCGCCATAATTTGTGGAACACCCACGCCGGCCACGATCCGGGTGGTGCAGATGGAGCCCGGGCCAATGCCGACCTTGACCGCATCGGCACCGGCCTCCACCAGCGCCAGTGCGGCAGCGCCGGTGGCAATGTTTCCGCCCACCACGTCGATGTGCGGGTAGTTTTGTTTGACCCAGCGCACCCGTTCGATCACGCCCTTGCTGTGGCCGTGCGCGGTGTCCACCACGATGGCGTCGACACCGGCGCGCACCAAGGCCTCGACCCGCTCCTCGGTGCCCTCGCCAACGCCAACCGCTGCGCCCACGCGCAGCTTGCCCTGGGCGTCGCGCGCGGCGTTGGGGAAACTGGTCTGTTTGGTGATGTCTTTCACTGTGATCAGACCCTTGAGCTCAAAGGCGTCGTTGACCACCAGCAGTCGTTCGATCTTGTATTGGTTGAGCAGTACCTTGGCCTGGGCCAACGTGGTGCCGTCAGGCACGGTGACGAGTTTGTCACGTTGGGTCATGATTTCTTTGACGGGCAGGTCATAACGGGTCTCAAAGCGCAGGTCGCGCCCGGTCACGATGCCGACGACTTTGCCCCCATCGCAAACCGGGAAGCCTGACACGCCGAGTTGCTCTGACAGCGCCATCACCTGGCGCACGGTGTGGTTTGGGGTGATCACCACCGGGTCGCGCAGCACTCCCGACTCGTAGCGCTTGACCTTGGACACCTGCGCGGCCTGCTCTTGCGGCGTGAGATTTTTGTGCACGATGCCAATGCCGCCCTCCTGGGCAATGGCTATCGCCAGCCGAGCTTCAGTGACGGTGTCCATCGCGGCTGACACCAGCGGCAGGTTCAGCGCGATATTGCGAGAAAAACGGGTGGAAAGCGAGGCGTCCTTGGGCAGGACTTGGGAGTAAGCTGGCACCAACAACACATCGTCAAAGGTGAGCGCTTTACCAATCAGGCGCATGTCTAAGCTCCAAATCATCGATTGTACCTGCGCGGTTTATCGGCTTTTCGTGTCGGCTTTGGCATGCTGTGTCGTCTCGCTCCATGGCAATAAAGCTAAACTGACTGAATGAAAACGCCCTGCTTCCTGATGCGGCAAAGGCTATGTCAAATCGCCGCATTTGCGCTTTGTGCTGCCAGTCTGCCAGCCTTGGCCCAGTGGCAGTGGGTGGATTCTGCCGGCAAGACGGTATTTAGCGACCGCGCACCGCCGCCGGAGGTGCCCGACAAGGCCATCCGCAAGCGCCCGAGTGCGGCTAGCGCGCCCGACCCTGCCCCCGCCGCCTCTGGCCCCAGCATCATGCCGGCCGCAAGTGCCGCCAGCGCGCCGGTCATCCGCCGCACCGATTCGGCACTGGCCGCCAAGGTCAAACAAGCGGAACAAGCAGAAGTGGCGCAGCGTGGCGCCCAGGAGGCCCGGCTGCGCCAGGCCCGTGCCGATAACTGTGCGCGGGCCAAAAGCGCCCTCGCCCACCTGGCTAAGGGCCAGCGTGTTGCCCGTAGCAACGACCGGGGTGAGCGCGAAGTGCTGGACGACGCGGCCCGAGCCTTGGAGCAGCAGCGACTGCAAAGCGTGGTGGATACCGAGTGCCGAGGCCCATGAAGCAGGCCTTGGCGGCTTGAGCACTCGGTGACCTCAGTAGCCGGCTTTGGCGCCCGGGCGCTTTTTGGTAAACAGTCCGGCAGTACGGGCGCCTTGGCGCACAAAGCGTTCACGCCGAGCGACCTTGGGGTCGACCTTGAGCGGGCGGTAGATTTCGATCCGGTCCTGATCCCGCAGCACATGGGTCAAGGCGACTTTGCGTCCCCAAACGCCCACCGTCATTGTGGCCGGGTCAATCTCGGGCCTTTGAACCAGCAAGCCACTGGTCTGCAGAGCCTGGATAACGGTGCAGTCAGGACTCACGAGCAGGGGAAGTTCCAGCACCTCGCGGGCTTGTGCCGAATAGACCAGGCAGACCTGGATCAGACCATCACTCACCGTAGACCTGCCCGGCGCGTTTGACAAACGCATCCACCAGGCTGCCTGCAATTTTGTCAAACACCGGCCCGATCAGGCGGCCGAGTGTGGCATTGTCAAAACCGTAGTTCAGGGTCAGCTCCACCCGACAGGCGCGCTGAGAACCGTCACCCAGGGGCAGAAAATTCCAGGCGCCGTCGAGTCGGGAAAACGGCCCGTTGACCAGGCTGATCACGACTTGGCGGTCTGGCAGGTGACGGTTACGGGTGGTAAAAGACTGCCGCAAGCCACTGAAGGCAATGCCCACCTCGGCTGTGACGCCGTCAGCGTCGGTGCTGATGACCCGGGCCCGGTCGCACCAGGGGAGAAACTTGGGGTATTGCTCAATGCCGGTCACCAAGGCGTACATTTCCTGCGGGCTGTACCAGAGTAAAACGGACTTGGCGACTGTTTTCATACTTATAGAATGGGGCCTGCCAGGGATTGTAGACAAGCCTTGTACAGACCTTATACAACCCCATCTCCGTTCAATGGCCAAGAAACCCGATCCCGCTGCCCGCATCGCCGATAACAAAAAGGCGGCGTACAACTATTTTTTCGAAGAGCGTTTTGAAGCGGGCTTGGTGCTGGAGGGCTGGGAAGTCAAATCCCTGCGTGAGGGCAAGGTACAGCTCACCGACGGTTATGTGGTGATCCGCAACGGTGAGTTGTTCCTCATCGGCCTTCAGATCCAACCGCTCAACACCGCCTCCACCCACATCAGCCCGGACAAGGTCCGGACCAAAAAACTGCTGATGCACAAGGAGGAAATCAAGCGCTTGATCGGCAAGGTGGAGCAAAAAGGCTACACCCTGGTGCCACTGAACCTGCATTGGAAAACCGGCAAAGTGAAGTGCGACATCGCGCTGGCCAAGGGCAAGGCCGAGCATGACAAACGCGACACCATCAAGGATCGCGAGGGCAAGCGCGAGGTGGAGCGGGCCATGAAGGGCCGCAACCGCTAGCCACCCGCCAACAAGGCCGGTGTGTCAGGCCAGATCGCGCAGTGGATGGATCTGTGCCGGCCAGGGACTGGCAAAAAACGGGGCCACCATCTCAGGTGTGACGTCTTCAATCCGGGCTGGTTGCCAGTTTGGCCGGTGGTCTTTGTCCACAGCCAGCGCCCGGATGCCCTCCACCGTCTCACTGCTGACGCCTGAGCGACCCAGGTGCTCGGTGAAAAAGCAATGCCGTACCAAGTCGCGCTCCAGCCTCAGATCGTCAGCCAGGCTCAAGCTGCGGGCTCGTCGGATTTGCTCCAAGACCACGTGGAGCATCAGCGGCGATCTCTGACGCAGGGTGGCTGCGGTCTGGGTGGCCCAGTCTCCACCGTCGCTCTCCAAGGCCTGCACAATGTCGGACACCGTTGCCCTGGAAAAAAATGAGTCAAATTGGCCCTCAGGCCTTGTCACCATTGAATTGTTAGCTATTGAATATGTAGCAATCCAAGGTTCAAGAGGTTTGGGGCTTGACCAATCCAGGCCAGGCAGGGCGGCCCAAGCCGAAGCCAGTGTGTCCACGGACACGCAAACGTCAGCCAGACCGAGCTCGAGCGCTTGTGGGCCGTCCAGTACTTGCCCGGTCAAGGCGATCCACTCGCCGGCGGATCCCGGCAGCCGGCTCAAAAAATAGCCCCCTCCCACGTCGGGAAACAGCCCAATGCCCGTCTCTGGCATACCCAGCTTGCTGCGCTCGGTGACGATGCGGGCGCTAGCACCCTGGCTGATGCCCATGCCGCCGCCCATCACAATGCCATCCATGAAGGCGAGATAGGGTTTGGGGTAGCGGTGGATCAAGTGGTTGAGTGTGTATTCCTCAGTGAAGAAGTCTTCCAACCGGGGGCTGCCGGCCAGTGCGGCTTGGTGAAAAAAACGAATGTCGCCACCAGCGCAAAAGCTGCCAAACGGGCCTTCCCGCCCCATGCCCCGTATGGCCACAGCGGCAACGGCTGGGTCGTCGCGCCAGCGCAAAAGGGCGCTGGTTATGGCGCGGACCATGGGCAGTGTCAGCGCGTTCAGGGCCTTGGGGCGGTTCAGGGTCAGTAAGCCGACCCGGCCTTCGACCGTTACGATGATTTCAGGACAGTCCCACATGCCAAGCCTTCCGTTGTGCCAAAAGCCGGCATTGTGCCTTGGCCCTACCTGCAAACCTGGCGCCAGATAATCAGGCTATGACCGACCTCCCTGCTGCTCAGCGCTTTGGGTTCTTGCTGGTGCCCAATTTCTCACTGATCGCCTTGAGTTCGGCGGTCGACCCCCTTCGCCTCGCCAACATGGCGCTGGGCCGGCGCGTGTTTGACTATGTCACGATCGGCGTGAGCACCGAGCCAGTGCTGTCGAGTGATGGCATCCGGGTTCTGCCCGATCAAGCGATGGGCGAGTCCAGTCGGTTTGACACGGTGTTCGTGATCGGGCCGAACCCGATCCCCCGGCAGGGATTTGGCGAGGTCACTCAATGGTTGCGTCGACTGGCCGCGAAGGGTATCACCCTGGGTGGCATTGACACGGGTTGCTATTTTCTGGCCAAGGCTGGCCTGCTCGATGGCTACCGCTGCACCATCCACTGGGAAGACCGCGACACCCTGCTTGAAGAGTTCCCATCCCTGTTGCTGTCGAGCCGGCTGTTTGAAATTGACCGCGACCGCTACACCTGCAGCGGTGGTGTCAGCCCCTTGGACTTGATGACGTTTGTATTGCGGCGCCCGCCAGGCAACCGTGAATTAGCCCAGAAAGTGTCGGACCTGCTGGTGGCTTACCAACGCAGCCCCAACGACAACCAGTCTTTGCCCATGCGCTACCGCTATGCCAATATGCCCGAGGTGCTGCTCGAAGCCCTGGAAATGATGGAAAGCAATGTCGAGGAGCCGCTCAGTCCGGCGGAAATCGCGGCTTACCTGAAGGTGTCGCGGCGCCAGTTAGAGCGCCAGTTCCGGGATTTCCTCAAAACCAGCCCGTCGCGGAAATACCTGGAAATCAGGCTGGCCCGGGCGCGCCTGTCGGTGCTGCGCACCAACCGGCGGATCGACGACATTGCGGCGAGCTGTGGTTTTGCCTCAACGGCACATTTCATTGCCCGTTACAGGGCCGTCTATGCCCAAAGCCCTCAGGCCGAGCGCATGGCCAGCCCGAGCGTTGACAACTGAGGCAGCGCTATCGCAATTGCGATATCCTATGTCGCAAATAAGAGCTTGGCCTGCCCTGACTGCACCTAAAGTCGGCAACCAACATTCAAACGTCCCGGAGAGAACCATGATCGAGAACATGCCCCATTTGATTCGCCTGCGCAACGGCGAGAAAGTGCAGAACACCTTTTCAGCACAAGAGTATGCCAACCGCATGGCCAAGGTACGCCAGCACATGGTGACGCAGCAGCTCGACGCCGTGTTGTTCACGTCTTACCACAACATCAATTACTACAGCGACTTCCTGTATTGCTCCTTCGGCCGTTTTTATGGCCTGGCCGTGACGCATGACAAGACCACCCTGATTGCCGCCAACATCGATGGCGCGCAGCCTTGGCGCAAGGGCGTGGCCGACGACATGCTGACCTATACCGACTGGCAGCGCGGCAACTATTTCCGCGCGGTGCAGGCCTGCATCCCCAACAAGGGCCGTGTCGGCGTGGAGTTTGACCATCTGCCGGTAGATCGCCTGGCGATGCTCAAAAACGCCCTGCCCAACGTCGAGTTTGTCGATGTCGGCGTGGCCTGCATGGCCATGCGCATGGTCAAAAGCGCAGAAGAGATCGAGTTCATCGCCAACGGCGCGCAGGTTTGCGACATTGGCGGCGCGGCGCTGGTGGCGGCTGTCAAAGAAGGGGTGCCCGAGCACGAGGTGGCACTGGCCTCCACCAATGCCATGGTGCGCGAGATTGCCAAACGCTACCCGCACACCGAACTGATGGACACCTGGACCTGGTTCCAGTCCGGCATCAACACCGACGGTGCCCACAACCCGGTGACCACCCGCAAGGTCCAACAGGGCGACATTCTGAGCCTGAACTGCTTCTCCATGATTTCCGGCTACTACACCGCCTTGGAGCGCACGCTGTTCCTGGGCCATGCCTCGGACGCGCACATGCGCCTGTGGGAGGTCAATTGCCAGGTCCACGACGAGGGCAAAAAACTGCTGGTTCCAGGTGCTCGCTGCGGCGACATTGCGCGCGAACTCAACAAAATCTTCCAGGAGCATGACCTGTTGAAGTACCGCACTTTCGGCTACGGCCACTCGTTCGGCACCCTGAGCCACTACTACGGCCGCGAAGCCGGGTTGGAACTGCGCGAAGACATTGACACCATCCTGGAGCCCAACATGGTGATCTCGATGGAGCCTATGATCATGTTGCCTGAAGGCATGCCCGGGGCGGGCGGCTACCGTGAGCATGACATCCTGGTGATCACGCCTGAGGGCAATCGCAACCTAACCGCCTTCCCTTACGGCCCGGCACACAATATCATCAAGGGTTGAGCCGGGCGGCACGCCCGCGACCCCGAGGCAGGAATACATGCAACATTTCTCTATATGGTCATTGCTGCGCAATGGCATGTCGTACCACGAGGGCTGGCAAAAGCACTGGCGCTCACCCGCGCCAAAGCGCGAGTACGACGCCGTGGTGGTCGGCGCTGGCGGGCATGGCTTGGCCACCGCCTATTACATGGCCAAAGAACACGGCATGCGCAACATTGCCGTGGTGGAGCGCGGCTGGCTCGGCGGCGGCAACACTGCGCGCAACACCACCATCGTGCGCTCGAATTACCTGTGGGACGAGTCGACCGCGCTGTACGAAAAAGCCATGAAGTTGTGGGAGGGCCTGTCGCAGGACATCAATTACAACGTGATGTTCAGCCAGCGCGGCGTGATGAACCTGGGCCACAGCCTGCAGGACATGCGCGACATCGAGCGCCGCGTCAGCGCGAACCGCCTGAACGGAGTGGACGCCGAGGTGGTCAGCCCGGCGCAGATCAAGGAAATGATTCCTTTCATCAACCTCAACACCCGTTACCCGGTCCTGGGAGCTTCCTTGCAGCGCCGGGCTGGTGTGGCACGGCATGACGCCGTGGCCTGGGGCTACGCCCGAGCCGCAGATGCTTTGGGCGTGGACATCATCCAGAACTGCGAAGTGACCGGCATCCGGCGCGAGAACGGCGCGGTGGTTGGTCTGGACACGGCGCGCGGCTTCATCAAGACGCCCAAGGTGGCGATCGTGGCAGCCGGCCACTCCAGCGTGGTGGCCAGTCTGGCTGACATTCGGCTGCCAATCGAGAGCCACCCGCTGCAGGCCCTGGTGTCAGAGCCGCTCAAGCCGATTTTCCCGAACGTGGTGATGAGTAACGCCATCCACGCTTACATCAGCCAGTCGGACAAGGGCGATCTGGTGATCGGCGCTGGCATTGATGCGTACACCGGCTACGGCCAGCGCGGCAGCTACCAGACGATAGAGCACACGCTGCAGGCCATCGTCGAGATGTTCCCGCTGTTCTCGCGGGTGCGCATGAACCGCCAATGGGGCGGCATTGTGGACGTGTCGCCCGATGCCTGCCCCATCATCAGCCTGACGCCAGTGAAGGGGCTCTACATCAACTGCGGCTGGGGTACCGGCGGCTTCAAGGCCACGCCGGGTTCGGGCTGGGCCATGGCGCACACCGTGGCGCAAGACCGTCCGCACGCGCTCAATGCCGCCTTTTCGCTGGACCGCTTCTACACCGGTCACCTGATTGACGAGCACGGCGCCGCCGCCGTGGCGCACTGAACCGGAACACCCCATGCTACTGATTGAATGCCCGTATTGCGGTGTGCGCGCCGAAACCGAATTCGCCTACGGCGGCGAGGGCGGCATCGCCCGACCGTTGCAGACCGAAACCCTGAGCGACGAACAGTGGGGTGACTACCTGTTCATGCGGAAAAACCCCAAAGGGATGCACCACGAACAATGGCGCCATGCCAGTGGTTGTGGCCGCTGGTTCAATGCGCTGCGCGACACGGTGAGCTACCGCTTTGAGGCGGTCTGGAAAATCGGTGAACCCGCGCCTACAGCCCACAGTGCCCGCACGGCCAAGGAGCCAACATGAGTGCCGCCAACCGTCGTCTGAGCGCGGGTGGGCGGGTACAGCGCGGCACACCGTTGCGTTTCACCTTCAATGGCCGCAGTTTTGAGGGGCTGGCCGGTGACACACTGGCCTCTGCCCTGCTGGCCAATGGCGTGTCCCTGGTGGCGCGCAGCTGGAAATACCATCGCCCGCGCGGCATTTTGAGCGCCGGCGTCGAGGAGCCCAATGCCCTGGTGCAGTTGTTTGACGGCGACCGCACCGTGCCCAATGCGCGCATGACCGAGGTAGAACTGGTCAACGGCCTGAGCGCACAGTCCATTCACGCCAAGCCCAGCATCGAATTTGACCTGCGTAGCGTGAACGGCTGGTTTGCACGCTTTTTGCCAGCTGGCTTTTATTACAAGACCTTCATGGCCTCCCAAAAGGCGTGGCACTTTTTTGAGCACCACATTCGTAAGGCCAGCGGCCTGGGTGAGTCGCCGCGCGAGGCGGACCCTGACCACTATGGCAAGCGATTTGCTTTTTGCGATGTGCTGGTGGCGGGTGGTGGGATGGCGGGCCTGAGCGCTGCGCTGGCAGCGGGTGCCTCGGGTGCGCGTGTGATTCTTGCTGACGAACAGGCCGAGCCCGGCGGTTGGCTGCTGTCCAGCGATGCCATGGTGGACGATCTGCCGGCCGCCGTTTGGGTCGAAGATGCCCTGCGTCGGCTGCGCGCCATGCCCGAGGTCAAGATTCTGAGCCGAACCACGGTGTTCGGCTACCAGGACCACAACTTTTTGACGCTGGCCGAGCGCCGTGGCGACCACCTTGAAGGTGGCATGACGCCAGTGCGCGAGCGGCTGTGGAAGGTACGCGCCAAGCAGGTGGTGCTGGCCACTGGCGCCCATGAGCGTCCCCTGGTCTTTGCCAACAACGACTTGCCTGGTGTGATGTTGGCGTCTGCCGTCTCCACCTACATCAGGCGTTACGCCGTGCTGCCGGGTCGGCAGGCGGTGGTTTTCACCAACAACGATAGCGCCTACGACGCGGCGCTGGCTTTGCACCAAGCCGGTGCGTCGGTGACGGTGGTGGACGCCAGAGCCGTGGCCGATGGCGCGCTCAGTGAACGGGCGCGCAACCTGGGCCTGACGATTCTGGCTGGCCAAGTGGTGGTGGAAGCAAGCGGCGGCAAGGCCGTCAACAGCGTCAAGGTTTACCGGATGGATGGTCAGGGCCAGCTCCAAGGCGCTGCGGCCGCCCTCCCCTGTGACCTGCTGGCGGTCTCGGGCGGCTTCAGCCCGGTCATCCACTTGCATTGTCAGTCCAGCAGCAAAGTGGTCTGGAATGACACTCTGGCCTGCTTTCTGCCAGGTCCGGCGATGCAGGCCCAGCGCTCCGCCGGCAACTGCCGTCAACCCATGAACCTGTCCGACTGCGCTCAAGATGGCACCGCAGCAGGCTTGGCCGCTGTGCTTGCCGCAGGCTTGGCTGCCCCTGCCGTCGCGTCACCGCACACCCCAACTTTGGCACCCGGCGCCTTGCTTACCCTCTGGGAAGTGCCCCACCCCAAGCCCACCAGTCGTGCGCCAAAAAAGTTTGTCGATTTCCAGAACGATGTCGGCGCCAGCGACATTCACCTGGCGGTGCGCGAGGGCTTTGAATCCATTGAACACGTCAAGCGTTACACCGCCATGGGTTTTGGGACCGACCAGGGCAAGACCGGCAACATCAATGGCATGGGCATAGCGGCCCAGGTGCTGGGCCGCACCATCCCCGAGGTCGGCACCACCACCTTCCGGCCCAACTACACACCGGTCACGTTCGGCCTGGTGGCTGGCCATGAGCTGGGCGACCTGTTTGACCCGATCCGCACCACCGCCATCCATGACTGGCATGCCAGCCATGGCGCCTTGTTTGAGGATGTCGGACAGTGGAAACGGCCCTGGTACTACCCGAAAAGCGGCGAAGACCTGCACGCCGCCGTGGCTCGCGAGGTGCTGGCGGTGCGCCGTAGTGTCGGCACGCTGGATGCATCGACGCTGGGCAAGATTGACATTCAGGGGCCTGACGCCGCCGTGTTGCTCAACTGGCTGTACAGCAACGCCTGGTCCAAGCTGGAAGTGGGCAAATGCCGCTACGGCCTCATGCTCGACGAAAACGGCATGGTGTTTGACGATGGTGTGACGGTGCGACTGGCTGAGAACCATTTCCTGATGCACACCACCACCGGTGGCGCGGCGCGGGTGCTGGCCTGGATGGAGCGCTGGCTGCAGACTGAGTGGCCGCATCTCCGGGTCTACCTGACCACGGTGACTGACCACTGGGCCACCACGGCAGTCGTCGGCAGCAAGGGGCGCGACGTATTGCGCAAACTGTGCACCGACATTGACTTTGATGACACGGCTTTTCCGTTCATGTCCTGGCGTGAAGGTACGGTGGCCGGCGTCAAGGCCCGCGTTATGCGCATCAGTTTTTCGGGCGAGCGAAGCTACGAGGTGAACGTGCCTGCCGTCGATGGTTTACAGGTTTGGGAAGCCATCCACACCGCGGGCGCCGAATTTGGCATCACGCCCTACGGCACCGAGGCCATGCACGTGCTGCGCGCCGAAAAAGGTTACATCATCGTCGGCCAGGATACCGATGGGTCTATGACGCCGATCGACCTGGGTCTGGGTGCCATGGTGGCCAAGACCAAAGATTGCTTGGGCAAGCGTTCGCTAACGCGCTCCGACACCGCCCGGCCAGACCGCAAACAGCTGGTGGGTCTGTTGACCGACGACCCGCAGTTGGTGCTCAAAGAAGGTGCTCAGATCACCGACAGCACCGATTTGTCGCAGCTGCCGGTTCCCATGATCGGTCATGTGACTTCCAGCTACCTGAGTCCGACCTTGGGCCGCTCCATCGCCATGGCGGTGGTCAAGGGCGGTCATCAACGCTCGGGTGAAACCGTCCAAGTGGCGCTCAGCAATGGCACGACGGTGCGAGCGACGATCGGCTCGACCGAGTTTTACGATCCCCAGTCGGAGCGCCAGAATGCCTAAGGTTCATCAACTTCCGGCCTTTGCGCCGAACGCCCATCCGCAAGCCTTGCGGGTAGGCCAGGAGCAACTGGCCATCATTAATCTGCGGGGTAACGCGCGAGACCCAGCGTTTGTGCTGGCGGTGCATCAAGCCCTGGGCCTGGACCTGCCGGTGCAGGCCTGCACCACGGTGGCCAATCATCGGCTGCGCGTAGTCTGGGTGGGGCCAGACGATTGGTTTGTATTCGGGCCGCAGGGCGAGCAGGCCAAGCTTGCTGAAGCGCTGCGCTTGGCGTTGGGCGAGCAACATGCCGCTGTAACTGACGTCAGCAGCGGCTACTTTGTCGTTAGCCTGGCTGGGCTATCGGCACGGGATTTGCTTGCCCAAGGCTGCCCGATGGACTTTCACCCCAATGCCTTTCATGTTGATCAAGCCGCTACTACCCATTTTCACAAGGTTGGCATCACCGTGTGGAAATCGGGAGATGCCTCGCGCTTCGAGTTGTTGGTCCGACGCAGCTTTATCGATCATTTTTGGCAGCTTGTCGTGGCCGGCTCTCGCGAGTTCGGCATCACTGAAACAGTTGCGGCCTAGGTCATTCATCCGCCACAATCTGATTTCCATCAAGGTCAACCCGAGCACTGCCCCACTGCCATGAGTCCACCCTTTGTACGATTTGATCATGTGGAGAAAAGCTACGACGGCAAGCAGCTGGTTGTGCGTGACCTTAACCTGGACATCGTCGAGGGCGAATTTCTGACACTGTTGGGACCATCTGGGTCGGGCAAGACCACCACGCTAATGATGTTGGCTGGCTTTGAGTCTGCCACTTCGGGCGAGATTTACCTGGATGGTCGCCCGATCAATGCCATTGCGCCAGAGCATCGCAACATCGGCATGGTGTTCCAGAACTACGCCTTGTTTCCGCACATGACCGTGGCTGAGAACGTAGCGTTCCCTCTGTCGGTGCGCGGCATCAAGGGCAGTGAATCCACCGACCGCGTCAACAAGGCACTGGACAAGGTGGGCCTCAGTGGCTTCCAGAGCCGGCGGCCAGCCCAGATGTCGGGCGGGCAACAGCAGCGGGTGGCCGTGGCGCGAGCCCTGGTGTTTGAACCGAAGTTGGTGCTGATGGACGAGCCGCTCTCTGCGCTGGACAAACAGCTGCGCGAGCAGCTGCAGTATGAAATCAAACGCCTGCACCACGAGCTCGGCCTCACCGTCGTCTACGTCACCCACGACCAGACCGAGGCCATGGCTATGTCTGACCGGGTGGCCGTGTTTCACCAAGGCCGCATCCAGCAGATCGACGCGCCAACCACCCTGTATGAGCGCCCGTGCAATGCCTTCGTGGCGCAGTTTATTGGCGAAAACAACCAGCTCAAAGGCCGCGTGTTGAGCTTTGACGGTGAACGCTGCAGCGTGCTGCTGGACGACGGCGCCACCGTGGAAGCCCAGTCGGCCGGCGCGCTCAAGGTGGGTGATGACACCCTGCTCTCCGTCAGGCCCGAACGGATTCACATCAACCCGGCCTCAGACACCCAGTCGACCCGGGTGAGCGGCACGGTGGTCGACGTGACCTACCTGGGCAGACATGCGCGCGTACGCCTCAAGGCGTGTGGGCTTGAAGATTTCATCGTTACGCTTCCCAACGATGGACGCGATCTGGCGCTGGCCACTGGCAGCACGCTGACCCTCGGTTGGCGCGCTGTTGATTGCCGGGCGCTGGTGCGCGACTAAGGGCGGTATTTACAGTTATGTGGAGAACAATATGTTCGCAAAGTTTCAACTGAGCGCAGTGGCAGTCGCCAGTGCTGCCGTCCTTGCCGTTCTGCCCGGCACCAGCGCGGCGCAACAATCCCTGACCGTTACATCCTGGGGCGGTGCTTACACCGTGAGCCAGGTAGAGTCTATGCACAAGCCATTTGCGGCCCTGAAAAAGATCAACGTGGTGTCCCAGGACTACAACGGTGATTTGGCCGAAATCGCTGCACAGGTCAAGACCGGCAACGTGAAGTGGGACCTGGTCGACGTCGAGCCCGCTGAAGCCATGAAAGGCTGTGAAGAGGGCCTGTTTGAGAAAATCGACGCCAGCAAGCTGCCACCCGGCGCTGACGGCACCCCCGCATCCAAGGACTTTGGTGCTGGTCTGGTACTGCCCTGCGCCGTTGCCAACATCACCTATGCCAACGTCGTGGCTTACGACAAGGCCAAATTGGGTGCCAATGGTCCTAAGACCTTGGAAGACTTCTTCAACCTCGCCAAGTTCCCCGGTAAGCGCGGCATGCGCAGCAACCCCAGCGTGAACATGGAATGGGCCCTGTTGGCAGACGGCGTGCCAGTGGCTGATGTCTACAAGGTGCTGGCCACCCCAGCTGGCGTGGACCGTGCTTTCAAAAAGCTCGACACCATCAAGAGCAGCGTTGTCTGGTGGAAAGCAGGTGCACAGCCGCCGCAGTTGCTGGCCTCGGGTGAAGTCGTGATGACCAGCGTCTACCACGGCCGTATCGTAGATGCCAACCAGAAGGACAAGAAAGACTTTGCCCTGGTGTGGGACGGTCAGATCCAGGTGCCTGACATGTGGGCCATCGTGAAGGGCGGCAAAAACGTCGAACTGGCGCAGGAATTTGTCCGCTTTGCCACAGGCACCCAGCCGTTGGCCGACCAGTCGAAGTACATCGCCTACGCACCGGCCCGCACCTCGTCTGTCGCCAAGATCCCGGCATCCAACCCGAACAAGGTCTGGCTGCCCAATGCTGGCCACGCTGGTCGCTCCATGCTGACCGACGCCAAGTTCTGGACCGACAACGGTGACGACCTGAACAAGCGCTTCAGCGCCTGGATGGCAAAGTAAAACGTGGACAAAGGCGAACAGACCAGCCTGATCCGGCGCCTGCGTCAAGCAGAGTGGCGGGGCCGCCTGCGCGCTTATGCGCTGATCGCGCCGCTGTTCGTCTTTGTTGCGTTAAGTTTCCTTCTGCCCTTGGGCAGTGTTCTGCTCAACAGCGTCTATGACCCTGTGGTGCCTGAAGGCTTGCCGCGCACCTTGCGTGCGCTGGCTGAGTGGAATGGTCCGCGTGACCAGGTCCCGCCAGAGCCGGTTTACGCGGCTTTGGCGCAAGACCTGAAAGAAGCGGCCCGAGCTGAGAAATCCGGCCCGATAGGTGGTCGCCTGAATATTGAAGAGACTGGCTTGCGCAGCGTTTTCATGCGCGCCGCCCGTCGCGTCAGCGCCCAAGAGCAAGGCCCTTGGGCGCCATTTTTTGAGTCTGCTGATCCGGCCTGGGCCAAGCCCGCCATTTGGGGCACGATACGAAACCTGGAGTCGCCAGAGCACGCTCTGTTTTTTCTCTCGGCGATCGATATGAAGCGCCAAAGCGATGGCGCAGTGGTACGCCAGAGCGAGGAGCAGAGGATCCACGTCACCATCTACTTTCGTACGCTGGGTGTGGCACTGACCGTGACCTTGGCCTGCCTTGCGCTCGGTTTCCCGATTGCCTACCTGCTGGCCCATCTGAAAGATAAAACGGCCAACATGCTGTTGATTTTGGTGCTACTGCCCTTCTGGACGTCTTTGCTGGTCCGCACAACTGCCTGGGTGGTGGTGCTGCAAAAAGAAGGGGTGGTGAATGCCATGCTGCAGTCTCTGGGCATCATCGCCGAGCCGCTACCGCTGATCTTCAATCGTTTTGGGGTGGTGGTGGCCATGACGCACATCCTGTTGCCCTTTACCATCCTGCCGCTTTATTCTGTGATGCGCCAGATTCCGGCATCCTACGTTCGGGCGGCACGCTCACTTGGCGCCAGTCCAAGCCTGGCCTTTTGGCGGGTTTATCTGCCACAGTGCGTACCTGGCCTGAGCGCCGGCGCCCTGTTGGTGTTCATCCTGTCACTGGGCTACTACATCACGCCAGCATTGGTCGGCGGGGCGACCGACCAGCTGATCAGCCACTTTATCGCAGACAACATCGGGCGCTCGCTCAACTGGGGTTTGGCCTCGGCGCTGTCCAGCATTTTGTTGGCGGCGGTGCTGGTGTTGTACTGGGCCTATGACCGTGTCGCAGATGTCAGTAATGTGAGGCTGGGCTGATGCAATTCCCCCCCTACACCACGTTCGCGCAGCGCTTCGGACACTGGGCGTTGTGGTTGGGCTGCGGCGCCATCTTGATTTTTTTGATTGCGCCGGTATTGGTGGTCGTGCCACTGGCTTTTAACAATGAGCCTTACTTCAATTTCCCGGTGCGCGAATACAGCCTGCGCTGGTTCAATGAATTGTTTGGCAACCCGGTTTGGCTCTCCGCCATACGCAACAGCCTGGTCACGGCCACGCTGGCCACCATCATTGCCACGGGCCTTGGCACGCTGGCTGCTGTTGGCTTGAATCACCGTAACCTGCCGGGCAAGCGACTCATCATGGCCTTGCTGGTGTCGCCCATGATTGTCCCGGTTGTGGTGCTGGCAGTTGGCGCCTATTTCTTTTTTTCGCGTCTCGGCATTGCCAACAACCTGCTGGGCATCGTCTTGGTGCATGCCGTTCTTGGCGTGCCATTTGTCGTGATCACAGTCAGCGCCACGTTGGCCGGCTTTGACATGGGTTTGCTGCGCGCAGCGCGTGGGCTTGGCGCCTCGCCTTTGCTGGCCTTTCGGCGGGTGATGTTGCCCATCGTCTGGCCAGGTGTCTTGTCCGGCGCCCTGTTTGCCTTTGCCACTTCGTTCGATGAAGTGGTGGTGGTGCTTTTCCTCGGGGGGCCGGGGCAAACCACTCTGCCGCGTCAGATGTGGTCGGGACTGCGTGAGCAACTATCGCCCACCATTCTGGCGGCCGCCTTTGTGCTGATCATCTTCGCTGTGATCATGCTGTTGGTTCTCGAGATGCTGCGCCGGCGCAGCGCGGCGCTGCGCGGTTTGACCGAGTAGCCGGGCCGTCAGACTCGACGCTGACGCCTAAGCTACGCCGTTCCTAACAAAGTCCGTCATCCCCGCGCAGGCGGGGATCCGTGGATTGCCGGTCAAGCCTGGAATGACGAAGCCAACTGGCTGTGCCGTGGCTGAGCCACTTAGCACCAGCATTCGCCCTTACAGCGCCTCTCGTCCTGCCTTCTTGCGCTCGTGCTCTTTCAGATAGCGCTTGCGCAGGCGGATTGACTTCGGCGTGATCTCCACGAGTTCGTCGTCATCGATGAACTCCACACCGTATTCCAGGGTCAGCATGATCGGGGGCGTGATCTTGATGGCGTCTTCCTTGCCACTGACACGGAAATTGGTCAGTTGCTTGGTGCGCGTAGCGTTGACCACGAGATCATTGTCACGGTTGTGGATACCGACAATCATGCCCTCATACACTGGGTCATTGGGCCGCACGAACATGCGGCCCCGGTCATCGAGCTTGCCCAGAGCGTAGGTGAAGATCTCGCCCTCGTCCATGGAAATCAGCACGCCGTTCTTGCGGCTGCCAATCTCGCCTTTAAAGGCTTCGTAGCGGTCAAAAATATTGGCAATCAGCCCAGAACCGCGTGTCAAGTTCAGGAATTCATTGGTAAAGCCAATCAAACCACGTGCAGGAATGCGGTACTCCAGGCGCACACGGCCGCGGCCGTCGGGTTCCATGTTCACCAGGTCGCCCTTGCGCTCGCCCAGCGCCTGCATCACGCCACCCTGGTGCTGGTCTTCAATATCGACCGTGACCATTTCGATAGGCTCATGCTTTTCCCCATCAACCAACTTGTAAACCACCCGAGGTTTGGACACAGCCAATTCATAGCCCTCGCGCCGCATGTTTTCCAGCAAAATCGTCAAGTGGAGTTCGCCACGCCCCATCACCTCGAAAATACCTTCCTCGCTGGTTTCCTTCACCCGCAAGGCCACGTTGTGCTGCAACTCTTTTTGCAGCCGATCCCAGATTTGACGGCTCGTCACATACTTGCCTTCGCGCCCCGCCAGCGGCGAGGTGTTGACGCAGAAGTTCATGGTCAGGGTCGGCTCATCGACCTTGAGCATGGGCAGCGGCGCCGGGTTCATCGGGTCGGTGATGGTTACCCCAATGCCGATGTCAGACAGGCCATTAACCAGCACGATTTCACCAGGACCAGCCTCCAGAGTTTGAACCCGCTCCAAGCCCTGGAAGGTCAACACCTGGTTGATCCGCCCCTTGACCGTGCGGCCGTCGGGGCCTTCCATAACCAGCACGTCCATGGACGGCCGAATGGTGCCCGCGCTGATGCGGCCAACGCCGATCCGGCCCACAAATGTCGAAAAATCGAGCGCCGAAATTTGCAGCTGTAGCGGGGCGTCGGGGTCACCCTCCTGAGCTGGCACATGGCTGAGCACCGTGTTGAACAGAGCCGACATGTCTGGACCCCACTGCTCGCCTGGCTTGCCTTCTTCCATAGACGACCAGCCGTTGATGCCCGAGGCATAGACCACAGGGAAATCGAGTTGCTCATCGGTTGCGCCAAGCTTGTCGAATAGGTCAAACGCGGCGTTGACAACATAGTCCGGACGTGCACCCGGCTTGTCAACCTTGTTGACGACCAGAATGGGTTTGAGGCCCAGGGCCAGTGCCTTCTTGGTGACAAATCGGGTCTGAGGCATGGGCCCTTCTTGAGCATCGATCAGCAACACCACGCCATCGACCATGCTCAGCGCGCGTTCCACTTCGCCGCCAAAGTCAGCGTGGCCGGGGGTGTCGACGATGTTGATGTGCGTGCCCTCCCAGGTGACAGCACAGTTTTTTGCCAGAATCGTGATGCCGCGTTCTTTTTCAATGGCATTGTTGTCCATCACGGTATCGACGATTTTCTCGTGCTCGGCAAAGGTGCCAGACTGCCGCAACAGTTGGTCCACCATGGTGGTCTTGCCATGGTCCACGTGGGCAATGATGGCGATGTTTCGAATTTGCTTGTTACTCATGGTTCACTTTCTCGTTAATCTCAATCGTCTTTTCATGCAGGTTCCGGGCTAGGGCTGGCTTCAGCCTCGCTTCCGATAACCTGCTCGGCTATTTGCTTGATCTCGATCGGGCTCAATAACCGACCGGGGATGAGTTCTCCGGCCCGGATGTGTCCCGTGCCCAAAAGGGCTTGCGGCTCGTCACCATAGACCGCCACCTGGGCTTGGTCGGCCCACGTGCCGCGGCGACGCATACCGCTCAGAAAGCGCCCGGCATTGTCACTTTGCAATGTGACGACCGTGTGTTGACGCAGCAAATCGTCTACGGGATGCAGGCAGGCCAAGCGCTGCTGCAAGGTCATTGCTTCAAGCGCCTCCAAACTCACGCATTGCGCGGCATGAAAACCACCGGTTTCTATACGGCGCAGAGCGCTCAGATGAGCACCGCAACCGAGCGCCTCGCCAATGTCCTCGGCCAGCGTCCGAATGTAGGTACCCTTGCTGCATTTTACTACTAATTTAATAGCGAAGTATTCATGATTGACGGGGCTTAGAGCCATATTTAGCTCATAAATAGTCACGCTCCGGGCGGCACGCTCAACCTCGATTCCGGCACGGGCATATTCATACAATGCCCGTCCATCTTTTTTAAGCGCGCTGTGCATTGGAGGCGTCTGCAGGATGGCGCCGGTAAAACGGGCCTGAATGGCGGCAACATCATCCACTGTCACGTCCACCGGACGGCTTTGAATCACGTCGCCTTCGGCGTCGCCGGTGCTGGTTTTCACGCCCAGGCGCGCGACAGCCTCGTACGTTTTGTCCGCATCGAGTTGCAACTGGCTGAACTTGGTGGCAGCGCCAAAACACAGCGGCAACACACCGGTGGCCAGCGGGTCCAGCGTGCCGGTATGGCCAGCTTTTTCGGCCTGCAGCAACCATTTGGCTTTTTGCAGGGCGTTATTGCTCGATAAGCCCAGCGGCTTGTCGAGCAAAAGCACCCCGTGCACGGGGCGCCTGGCAATCCGTGCTTGCGGCGCGTTCACGGCTTCAGTCTTCCTTGGCCCGAGACGACACCGCCCGCGCAATCAGTGCGTTCATGTCGGCGGCATGTTCAGTGGTACGGTCAAACAAAAAATGCAGGGTCGGCACGGTGTGGATGTGCAGCCGCTTGAACAGGCCCGCCCGCAAGAAGCCGGCAGCCTGGTTCAGGCCCTCCGCGCAGGCTTTGGTGTCACCTTGCAATAGGCTAAAAAACACTTTGGCATGGGCGTAATCGGGGGTGACTTCAACGCCCTGAATGGTCACCATGCCGACACGCGGGTCTTTTAACTCGCGCGCGATCAGCTCGGTCAGGTCGCGCTGGATCTGATCGGCGACCTTG
>CALPLW020000021.1 GCA_943324505.2 Comamonas sp. lk | reverse complement strand
TGACTTTTCCAAAACCAATCTTGGCACTTAATGCCGTTGCCAAGAAGTGGGAAGTCCCTTCGTATTCGATGCCGCTCCGCCGAACGTCCCACCAGCCTGATCTTGCGGGACGGTTAGCGCGCAATTTCTGGTTTGTAAATCTTCGTGTGACCACCATCTGTGCTGCCGAGGGGGTCGATTGGGTGTTGCGGCGAGGTCAAGGAAGGAGCCCGCAGGGCGGAGGGACACGAGCGGCAGCACCCAGTCGGCCCCCTCGGCTCGCCAATACCTGCCCCTTGATGTCACAAAAACCTGGCCAGCGCCGCCGCCAGCAGGCTCAGCAGGATGGTGCTGGTGAAGGGCAGAAAAAGCTCGCGGCCAAACAGCTTGAAGCGCACATCGCCCGGCAGTTTGCCGACCCCCAGTTTGCGCACCCAAGGGGTCAGGGCGTTGATCAGCATCAAGACCAAAAAAATCACCAGCAGCCAGCGGATCATGAATAGGCCTTGTTCGGGGTCGGATGGGGTTTCATGGGCTTAGACGGGCTTAAACAGGCTCAAAGGGTATGGGTGCGGTCACCCTGGGCAAAGCCCAGTGGGTCCCAGGGCTGGCCCCGGCCCAGGCCGATGACCTTGAACAACTCGCCCATCTCGTGCTCCATCAGCAGGTGCTGGGCCTGGGCCCGCTGGGCCAGGGGTGCTGCGTCCAGCCTGGGGCCTATGCCGGAGTTGATCAAAAAGCGCGCCTGGTTGCAGTAGCCCAGCACCGTCAGCCCGGCGTCTTGCGCGGCCAGGGCGATGCCGGTGAAATTGACGTGGGCGGTGATGTCCTTGTGCCCGACCAGCACCAGCGGGTCAGGGTCGGCCTGGTGAGCGCGGTGGCACATCACCGTGCCCATATGCCGCTGCGGGTGGTAGTACTCGTGCTCGGGAAAGCCGTAGTCGATGAAAAACGCCGCACCAGCCACCAGCCGCTCGGCCAGGGTGCGGATGAAGGCCTCGGCCTGCGGGTGAATCTCTGTCAGGTAGTCGTGTTCGCCGGCAACCTCATAGGGAGGCCGCAGCTCGGTGGGCCTGTCTTGCCAGACCCAGCCAGAGCCAGACGGGGCGGCCGCCACACCGCGCTCAAACCAGGCGCCGCCCACACGGGCGAGCAGCTTGACCGGCATCGCATCCAGTACTTCGTTACCTAGAAGCACGCCCGTCAGTTGCGCGGGCAAGGCGTCGACCCATTGCACCTGGTCGGCGAATGCCGCCAGAGTGGCTTGCTGCCGGGCCCGCAGGGTGGCTGAGAGCTCGACGATGCGGTACTGCGGCAAGGGTTGGCCCTGCTCGGCCCAACTGTTCAGCAGCTGCAAGGCCAGCGAACCAGAGCCCGCGCCAAACTCCCAAAGGGTGTCGGTTTGCGTTTGCTGCAGCGCCTGTTGAAGTTGGCTTGCCAGCGTCTGGCCGAACAAGGGGGATATTTCGGGAGCGGTGACGAAATCGCTGCCGGCCACTGTCCGCCCATCTTGCCGCTGGTAGGGCAGGGCGCCAAACTTCAGGCTGTCGCGGGCGTAGTAGCCCAGGCCCGGTGCGTAGAGGGCCAGCGCCATGAAGGTGTCAAAGCCGATCCAGCCGGCAGCCGCAGCCAGCGCATCCCCGATAATTCGGCGCAGACCGGGCGAAACCTCTTCGTCGGGCCGTTCATTCATAGTTCAATTGATGTTAACAGTCAGCTTTATTGCGACAGGCGGCCTATGCTCAAGCACGTGCTGGTAACCGGCGGCTCGCAGCGCTTGGGGGCACTGCTCTGCCGGCAGTTTGCCCAGGCCGGCTGGCAGGTCTGGTGCCATTACCAGCGCTCGGCGGACCTGGCCCAGGCCCTGTGCGCCGAGCTGTGCCAGATGGGGGTGCAAGCGCGCCCGATCCAGGCTGACCTGGCTGATGCCGAGGCTCGGCGACGCCTGATGGACACGATCCTGGCCGAAACCGGGCCCCTGCACGCTCTGGTGAATAACGCTTCCAGCTTCGAGCCCGACAGCGCGGCGGCCATGGATGAGGCCGGTGCGCGCGGCCAGCTGGAGGTGAATTTGCTGGCCCCTCTGGCGCTGGCCGGCCTGATGGCGCAAAGCCTGGCCAAGACGCCGCCGCAGGAGCCGGCGGGCCTGCGCAGCGTGATCCATGTGCTGGACCAGAAGGTGTTCAATCTGAACCCTGATTACTTCTCTTACACCGTGAGCAAGCTGGCGTTGGAGCGGGCGGTGGCCCTGCAGGCCCAGGCGCTGGCGCCTGCGCTGCGCGTGTGTGGCGTGGCGCCGGGCCTGATGTTTTTGAGCGGGCCGCAGTCGCAAGCCAACTTTGACCAGGCCGGTCGCGTCAACCTGATGCGTCAGGCCACAGACCCGGTGCAAGTAGCCGCGAGTTGCGTGTTTCTGGCCGACAACCCCTGCATCACCGGCGTCACCTTGACGGTGGACAACGGCCAGCACCTAGTGCCGTTGCCCCGCGATGTGATGTTTGTGGTGGAAGCCCTGAATCAGGAGCCTGCGCATGGTTGATCACCATTTGCCCCATGACCCGCTGACCCATCTCGCTTTGAGCTGCCGCAGGCTGTTCCTGCGCAACCACGTGCTGCCGGTGCACATTGGTGCCCATGCGTTCGAGAAAGGCGTGGCCCAGCGCCTGGTCTTCAACGTGGAGCTGTTTGTGCCCTACAGCGCCTCGACACCGAAGTCGGACCAGCTGGCCGAGGTGGTGGACTACGACTTTGTTCGCCACGTGATCGCCGAGCGGGTACAGCGCGGCCATGTTGAGTTGCAGGAAACCCTGTGCGACGAATTGGCAGCCACCCTGTTGGCCCACCCGCAGGTACAAGCGGTGCGCTTGTCCACCTGCAAGCCCGACGTCTACCCGGATTGCGAAGGGGTAGGGGTCGAAGTGTTTCGCTTAAAAGGTTCAACCCTATGACCGCCACCATGGGTAACCAAACCCTCACACTCACCGGACTGCGCTTTGAGGCCAGCCTGGGTATTCTTGAGTCGGAGAAGCTGGCGCCCCAGCCGATTCAGGTTGACGCCGAACTCAGTTTGGGCGCGCAGCCCCTGCTGCCGCGCAACGACGAGATCAACCATGTGCTGGATTACCGCAAGGTACGAAAGATCATCATTGACGAATGCACGGCCGAGCATGTGAACCTGCTCGAAACCCTGATCGGCAAGCTGGCCAACCGGCTGATGCAGTTGCCTGGCGTACAGGGCGTGCGCGTGAAAATTGCCAAGCTTGAGATTTTTGACGATTGCGAAGTTGCCATCCGGGTCGAAACCGGCCGGTGGTGACCCAAGAAAGCCCACCATGAATGCCGTTTGGATAGACAACGAAGCCCCTGCCCTGGCGCCTGAGCCGGGCCGGGCCCTCAAAATTGAACGCGAAACCCACAAGCTGGAAAAACGCCTGTGCCGCCAAGTGGGGCAGGCGATTGTGGACTTCAACATGATCGAGGCCGGCGACCGCGTGATGGTCTGCGTCTCGGGCGGCAAGGACAGCTACGGCATGCTGGACATTTTGCTCAAGCTCAAGGCCCGCGCGCCAATCGACTTTGAGCTGATTGCTGTCAACCTGGACCAAAAGCAGCCCGGCTTTCCAGACCACATCCTGCCGGCTTACCTGAAGCAGCTGGGTGTGCCGTTTCACATCGAGACGCAAGACACTTACAGCATTGTTAAAAAGGTGATCCCCGAGGGCAAGACCATGTGCAGCCTGTGCAGCCGGCTGCGCCGCGGCATTTTGTACCGGGTGGCGGACGAGCTCAAAGTGACCAAGATTGCCCTTGGCCACCACCGTGACGACATGTTGCAAACCTTCTTCCTGAACATGTTTTTTGGCGGCAAGCTCAAGGGCATGCCGCCCAAGCTGGTGAGCGACGACGGCGGCCACATCGTGATCCGGCCGCTGGCCAATGTGGCCGAGAAAGACCTGACGCGCTGGGCCGCGCACCGCCAGTTTCCCATCATCCCCTGCACCCTGTGCGGCAGCCAGGAGAACCTGCAGCGCAAGCAGATCGGCAACATGCTGCGCGACTGGGAAAAGCAGTACCCGGGCCGCATCGAGAGCATGTTCACCGCGCTGCACAACGTGGTGCCCTCGCACCTGATGGACCACAGCCGTCACAACTTCAAGGACATCAAAACCACCGGCGTACCCAGCGAGGACGGCGACAAGGGCTTTGACGAAGAGAGCTTTGCCCTGCCCACGCTGCCCGGCCTGCAACTGGTGAGCGCCTGAGTCTGGCGCCACCCCGAGACTCTGTTCGTCCCATGCAGGCCACCCGCATCATTGCCGTTCGCCACGGCGAGACCGCCTGGAATGTGGCCACCCGCATCCAGGGGCAGCTCGACATTGGGCTCAATGCCCGGGGCCGATGGCAGGCGGCCCAGGTGGCACAGGCGCTGCGCGGCGAGCCGCTGCAAGCAGCCTATGCCAGTGACCTGGCCCGGGCTTGGGACACGGCGCAGACGATTGCCCAGGCCAGTGCCGTCGGCTTGACCGCACACGTCGGCCTGCGCGAGCGCGGTTTTGGCGAGTTTGAGGGCCTGACCCATGCCGACATCGAGGCCCGTTGGCCCGAGCATGCCCTGCGTTGGCGCCAACGCGACCCCCAGTGGGCGCCGCCCAGCGGCGAATCCTTGGCTGAGTTGCGGGACCGTATCCGCCATACCCTGGATGAACTGGCATCGGCCCACGTTGGCCAACAGATCGTGCTGGTGGCCCATGGCGGCGTGCTCGATGTGCTTTACCGGCTGGCGACCGGCCAGGCGGCAGAGGCACCACGCAGCTGGCAACTGGGTAACGCCACCATCAACCGCCTGATCTGGACGCCCGAAGGCCTGTCATTGGTCGGCTGGTCAGATGCGCGCCACCTGGAGTCTGAGCCGCTGCTGGACGAGACCAGCGACTGAGCCGGCGTTTTCGTCATTCCCGGCTGCTTCCCGTCATTCCCGCCCCCGATCAGGTTGAGGCCAGGCTGCAGCGGGAATCCAGGGCTGCATGGATCCCCGATCAAGGCCGCAGATGGCGATCCGATGCGAAACTTTCCAAGTAAAATTTATTAATGGAAATTGACTTGGAAAAATTGGCGCTCGATCCTGATGCCGCTCGGCAGTACATCGATGCGCGGTCAGCCTTTCTGGAGTTCGAACGCAGCAAAAAAAATGCACTGCAAGTCCGCGGTGGGATGGTCTGGAAGACGGTTGATGGGAAGGCGTACCTGATTCGTACCAGCCCATCTGGTGGGCAGAGGAGTTTGGGCCGGCGATCGGCAGACACCGAGGTCGTCTACCAAAACTTCATAGAAAAAAACAGTCGCTGCAGGATCGGCTCAGCAGTCTGAAGGCCGTGATGATCAAGCATGAGCGCATGAATCGGGCACTCAGAGTCGGGACCATGCCCAATATCGCCGTAGCGATTCTGGGTCGGCTCGCTGATGCGGGGCTGTCAGACTATTTCAGGGTGGTTGGGACGCACGCACTCTACGCCTATGAGGCGGCGGCCGGCGTGCGTTTTGCCTCGGCGATCACAGCCACCCGCGATATTGACCTGCTGTGGGACGCCCGTAAGCGCGTCATGTTTTCTGAGAGGCTGCGGCAAGACTCGCCCTCCATGCTGGCGGCCTTGCAAAAAGTGGACAAGTCGTTTCAGATCATTGAGGACCAAAAGTACACGGCCATCAACCAGGACGGCTTTGAGGTCGACATCATCCGCCGAGTCGCCACCCCCGAGGACCCGCACCCGATTCGCCTGAGTGACGCGGAAGACGACTTTTGGGTGGTGCAGGCCAAGCGCGCCGATGAACTGATGAATGCGCCCGAATTCACTGAGATGGTGGTGGCAGAGAACGGGGCTATGGCCAGGCTGACCACTGTTCATCCATCAGTCTTCATCACCTTCAAGCGCTGGATGTCCAAGGAGCCCGACCGTGATCCGCTCAAGCGCCGACGTGATGCGATGCAAGCGGATGCGGTGGAATGGGCCCTGAACGAGCGCCTGCCCCACCTTGGGTCTTGACGGCTTGGTGAGCGGGCCCTATTCGCGCCGCAGCCGGTGCGGTTCTTCGAAATCCAGAAAGTCGTTCTCGGCCAGCGCGTCGCTGATCCAGGCCTGTACGCCGGGCAGGGCGCAGACCCGGGCCACGTAGGCGGCGATCTGGGTGGGCACCGGCAGCGCATAGGTTTTCAGGCGCATGCAGATGGGGGCGTAGTAGGCGTCGGCAATGGAGAAGTCGCCGAACAGCATGGGGCCGCCATGCTCGCGCAGCAGTTCTTGCCACATCGCCACCAGCCGCGCCACATCGCTGCGCACGCCGGGTTTGTCGCGCCAGATCAGGGCGCCGGTGCCGGGCAGAGAGGCCTCGATGTTCATCGGGCACTGGCTGCGCAGGTTGCCAAAGCCGCTGTGCATCTCCGCACAGATGCTGCGCGCCCGCGCCCGCGCCGACACGTCCTGCGGCCACAGGTGATGCTCGGGGTATTGCTCTGCCAGGTACTCGGCAATCGCCAGTGTGTCCCAGACGGCCAGGTCTCCGTCTTGCAGCAGCGGTACTTTGCCGGTCGGGCTGATCGGGTCCATGGTGTGGCGGAAGGTTGAGCCAGGCGCGAAAGAGTCAAAGCGCACCATCACTTCCTCAAACGGGATGCCAGCCTGCTTGAGCAGCACCCAGGGCCGCATCGACCAGGAGGAGTAATTTTTGTTACCGACATAAAGTTTGAGCATGGTGAGTCCTGTGGTTTTGGCTCGCATCAGATGGTGGGTTTCAGGGCAGATCGGTGGCGACCTCGGGGGCACCGGCGCCGCGTGGCCCCACCATGCCGAGCCGGCTCTTGAGCGATTGCGGCTGGCCGGTGATCAGCGCGGCGTAGTTGGTGGTGTTGGAGAGCACTTTTTTGACGTAGTCGCGCGTTTCTGCAAAGGGGATATTTTCGGCCCAGATGGCGGCCTCTAGCGTGGGGCCGCCGCTTGTGCCACGCCAACTGCGCGGCCGGCTCGGTCCCGCGTTGTACGCGGCGGCGGCCATGGGCATGGAGCCGGCAAAGTCGTCCAGCACCAGCTTGAGGTACCCGGTGCCAATGGCAATATTGGTGTCGCGGTCGGTGATCTGGTGGGGTTTGAAATCGTTCAGGCCGATTTTCTTGGCGGTCCAGCGTGCGGTGGGCGGCATGACCTGCATCAGGCCGGCGGCGCCCACGCTGGACTGGGCGTCCATCACGAAGCGGCTTTCCTGCCGGATCAGACCATACACATACGCCGGGTCCAGCCCGATCTGCTTGGCGCGCGCCAGCACAGCATCCTTGAAGGGCATGGGAAAGCGCTGTTGAAAATCGAGGACGGTCTTGGTCCGCTCGCTGGTGTTGATGCAGCGGTCCCAGACCTCACGGCTACAGGCCAAGTCAGCCGCGGCCAGCAGTTCGCGGTCGCTCATGCCGCCGCGTTGGTGCAAATTGGCGCTGTAGTTCCACTCGCGCACGCCGTCGCTGCGCAGGCCGATCTGGATCGCGTACAGACCGCGTTGCAGCCCCGGGTTCTGCCTGGCAGCATCTTTCTCCTGCTCGGTCAGGGCATCGGGGCGAGGTGGGGCCGTCACGCGCTGGCCCATCTCGTCGAGCGCGAGTTGCTCGTAAAAGCCGCGCACCCCCGCGATGCTTTCAAACAGGCGTGTGGCTTCGGTGCGGTCGGCCTCGGTTTTGGCCAACTGCAGCAGGGCGCGGGCGCGCCAGTAGACCCAGATCGATTCCTGGCGCGCCTCCGGGCTCATGGCCAGGGTGGCCGCGAGCACGTCTTTCCAGCGGGCAAAGCGCATGGCAGCGCGCACCTTCCAGCCCAGGTGTTCGTCGCTGAGCTCACTGTCACGCGCCTTGGCAAAGTGGCCGTTGGCCTGGTCAGACAGCTTTTGCGCTGAATGCTTGCCGATCACGCCCCAGGCCCAGGAGCGTTGCTCCTGCGTCAGGTGCACGCTCCAGTGGTTCTCGAGCAGGCTCGCCGCTGCTTCCGGCTCTGTCGAGGCCAGCCGAATGAGGGCCAGCACCACCCATTCCTTGGCATTGCGGCCGATGGCGCCGACCCGCTTGGCCAGAAAACGCGTTGGGCCACTGCTGATCTCATCCAGGGGCTTGCCGGCTTCCGCAGAGATGATCTCCGCCGCTTGCCTGGCCGCGCGGGGGCGGTTGTTTTCCATGGCTAGCCTGGCTTTGCGCCAGATGTCGCTGTCGGTGAGCTTTTTGGCGGTGTGCAGTTGGCCTGCGGTCTGGGTGCAACCCTCATCGGCTTCTTTTTGGGCATACCACTGTCGCTTGACGTCTTGCGCCACCTCATCGGCCGGGCGGGTGGTGTCCAGGCCCAGGGCATAACAACGCACTTCACGGTCGTCGTTCATGCGGTAATGCGGCAACTCGGCGCTGAAGGCGGCCCAGTCACGACGCTGGCCCAGCACCAGCAGCCAGTCATTGCGCAGGCGGTCTTCTTGGTAGGTGCCCGCAAAACGGCTGAAAAAACCCTGTACCTCGCTGGCCGAGGCCACATCCAGGCGGGCCCGCAGTTCCCAGTACGCGGCCCAGGGTTCCAGGGCATGGCCGCGCGCCTGGGGAAGCAGCGCAGTCAAGCGCTTTCGGTCTCCCTGTTTGAAGGCCTGGCTCATCTCGACGATGGCGTCGTCCGTACTTGCCTTGACCTGGGTCTTGCTTTGCGTCTGTGCCGCGCTGGCCAAGGAGCCCAGCGAGCCGGTCATCAGCGCGATCAATGTCAGAATGGTGGTGAACTGCATGGTGGGATTATGGATAACTCTGGTGAAGACAAGGCCTTGGACAAAAAAGCGCTGCGCAAGCTTTTGATTGAACAACGTTTGAGCCTGCCAGACCGCCTACAGCGATCTGATTTGTTACAACGTGCCATGCGCATCTGGCTGGTGGGTCGTCTGGACACGGTGATCGGTGCGTACTGGCCCATCAAAGGTGAGTTCGATCCCCTGCCGGCGCTGCACCGCTGGAAAGAAGACGGCGAGTTGATCGAGCAACCGCAACCGCGCCGCATCGGCTTGCCGGTGGTCGACAAGGTGCACAAGACCATGCGCTTCCATGCCTGGTACCCGGGCTGCCCTATGGAGGAGGACGCCTACGGCATCCCTAAGCCTAAGGACACCGAGGTGATCGTGCCCACCCTGCTGTTTGTGGCCTGCGTCGGCTACGCGCCGGGCGGCTACCGGCTGGGCTACGGCGGCGGTTTTTACGACCGCATGCTGGCCACCCTGGCGCCGCGCCCTTTCACCGTTGGCCTGGGATTCGCCAACGCTTATGTGCCCGATTTCGAGCCTGAAGCCCATGACCTGCCACTGGACGCCATCCTGAACGACAACGGGGTGGTCTGGCCAGTGTGACGGTCGGCAGTGGTTTCCGTTGCCATTGGCATGGCATGAACTGCATGCGTATGCAAAACGGCTTGCTATAGTGCAGCCCTATGGCCAGCGGCAGTGGCTGCGGCCGATACACTTTTTTTGGGGAACCCCAAGCCATGATCACCGACGCCTTGAATCTCGCCAACAAACGGGCAGTCCACAGCCTGATGAGCGCCTTGGTGCAAGAGACGCCGGCCACGGTCGAGCGTCAGTTGGCTCAGGCCTACCACCCCGACGCCCAGTGGCGCGGTTCGCACCCCTGGAACGAAGCGCAGGGCGTACAAGCCATCGCGCAGGCTTTCTGGCAGCCGCTGCTGCAGGCCTTCCCGGACCTGGAGCGGCGCGACAACCTGCTGCTTGGCGGGCACTACCAGGGGCGCGATTATGTGGGTGCTGTGGGCCACCTGTGCGGACGTTTTCAGCGCGACTGGCTCGGCCTGCCGGCCACCGGGCAGCTGCTGTATTTGCGTTATGGCGAGTTTCACCAGATGGTCGACGGCCGCATTGTGCAAAGCACGGTGCTGCTCGATGTGCTGGACGCGGTTCGCCAGATGGGCTTCTGGCCCTTGCCGACCAGCCCGGGTTGTGAGGGCATGTGGCCTGGCCCACTGGCGGGTGACGGCCTGGTGCTGACCGCCCAGGACCCGGCGCAATCTGCCGCCAGCCTGGCGTTGACGCTGGCCATGCAGGGTTCGCTGGGCACGTATGACGACACGCTTAATTTGGGGCGCGAAGGCCTGTTGGCGATGCCGCAGCGTGATTTTTGGCACCCGCACATGATGTGGTTTGGCCCCAGCGGCATTGGCACCTCGCGCGGGCTCGATGGCTTTGTCGATGTGCACCAGCTGCCTTTTCGCACCACCTTTCCGCGCGACCCCAAGCTGCCTCAGCCCGCAGGTATGGGCCAGCACGGGGGCAGCCACTACGTGCGCATTGGCGACGGTCGTTTCTCGGCCACCGGCGGCTGGCCGAGCCGGCACATGATGCACCAGGGCGGTGGTTGGCTGGGCCTGCCGCCCACCGGGCGCGCCATCACCATGCGGGTGATGGATTTTTACAGTGCCGAGCAGGGCCTCATCCGGGAAAACTGGGTGCCGATCGACCTGATCAACGTGCTGCTGCAGCTCGAGGTCGATGTGTTGGCCCGGGTGCGCAGCCAGTTTGCCCGACGCGGCTAGTCTGGCCCCGCCAATTACGGGAAACTACGGATAGCCACGCCCGTTTTTTCCGTTACATTGCATACGTATGCAAAAAAATCTATGGGCTAAATCAAACAAGGTGCAATTGCCATGATTCGATATCTCAAACGCGGCAAAGACGCTCAGGGCCGGGCCGACGACGACGCGCAGGTGCGTGCCACGGTGGAAGGCATCCTGAAAGACATTGAGCAACGCGGCGACGCCGCCGTGCGCGATTACAGCCGCAAGTTCGACGGCTGGGACCCGGCCAGTTTCGCCCTGTCGCAGGGGCAGATCGAGGCGGCGGTGGGCCAGCTCTCAGCGCGGGAAATTGAAGACATCCTTTTTGCGCAAACCCAGATCCGTAACTTTGCGCAGATCCAGCGCGACAGCATGCGCGATGTCGAGGTGGAAACCCTGCCCGGCGTGGTCCTGGGGCACCGGCATATTCCGGTCAACGCGGCGGGCTGCTACGTGCCTGGGGGCAAGTACCCCCTGATTGCCTCGGCCCACATGAGCGTTTTGACTGCCAAGGTGGCTGGCGTGCCGCGCGTGGTGGCGACCGCGCCGCCTTACCAGGGTGCGCCGCACCCGGCCATCGTGGCGGCCATGCACTTCGCCGGGGCTGACCAGATTCTGGTGCTGGGCGGTGTGCAGGCGGTGGCCGCCATGGCCATCGGCACCGAGTCGGTGGCGGCGGTGGATATGCTGGTGGGCCCGGGCAATATGTTTGTGGCGGAGGCCAAGCGCCAGTTGTACGGCCGGGTCGGCATCGACCTGTTCGCCGGCCCGACCGAGACACTGATCATTGCTGACGAATCGGTCGACGGCGAAATGTGTGCGGTGGACCTGCTGGGCCAGGCCGAGCACGGGCCCACCTCGCCCGCAGTGCTGCTGACCACCTCGGAAAAACTGGCACGCGACACCATGGCCGAGGTCGAGCGCCAACTCAAGATCCTGCCGACCGCTGGCATTGCCAGCAAGGCCTGGGAGGTCTATGGCGAGGTGATTGTTTGTGACACCGACGCCGAGATGCTGGCCAAGGCCGACGAGCTGGCCTCTGAGCATGTGCAGGTGATGACGCGTGACCCGGATTACTTCTTGAAAGGCATGACCAATTTTGGCGCGCTGTTTTTGGGCCCGCGCACCAACGTGAGCTTTGGCGACAAGGTCATCGGCACCAACCACACCCTGCCCACCAACAAGAACGCACGGTACACCGGCGGCCTGTGGGTCGGCAAGTTTCTGAAAACCTGCACCTACCAGCGGGTGCTCACCGATGCGGCCAGCGCCAGCATCGGCGAGGTCTGCTCGCGCCTGTGCCACATGGAAAACTTTGCCGGCCACGGCGAACAGGCCAACCTGCGGGTGCGCCGCTACGGCCAGCGCGCCGAGGTGCCCTGGTACCAGCCGGTACCCGCGCTGGACGGACCCGCATGAAAGGGGCCCGCCCCGAGCAGGCCGCGCTCACGCGCGACAACGACCTGTCCCAGACCGAGGCCACCCGCCGTGTGGTGGAGGGCATGGTGGATGGCCTGAATGACCACACCATCGACGGCATTGAGGCGTTTTTTGCCAAAGACTTTCGCTGGCTGGGCAACGCCGGCTGTGGCACCAAGCTGGGCGTCAAGGCGTTCCAGGACAACTGGCAGCGCCCGTTCCAGGCCGCGTTCTCTGACAAGGTGTGCATTGACGAGGCCCGCATCGTGCAGGGCGAGTGGATGGCCGCCTTCGGGCGTCAAGAGGCCACGCACACCGGCACATTCATGGGCATTGCGCCCACGGGCAAACGCATCGAGATCCGCTACATGGATTTCTGGAAAGTGCAGGACGGCAAGATTGTGGACAACTGGGTGTCGGTGGATTTTCCGCACGTGATGCAGCAGCTGGGCGTGGACCCGTTCCAGGGCGAGGGCTGGGAGGCCTTTGACCGCGGCGAGCGAGCCCCGCCGCGCCCGGGCCTGGCGCCATGAGCCAGCCCGCGCCGGCCGTGGTCAACCCGGTCACGCCCTCGTTCCGCCTGGATGGCCGCAGCGCCCTGGTGACCGGGGCGGGTCGGGGCATTGGGCTGGCCGCAGCCCATGCGCTGGCGCAGGCCGGAGCTGTGGTGACGCTGGCAGCCCGCACGGGCGCCGAGCTGGATGCTGCGGTGGCTGCCATGCGAGCCTATGGCGCCAGGGCCGAGGTGATGGTGCTGGATGTCACCGACCCTGTGGCCGTGAAACAGGCTGTGGCCGATGCCGGGCCGTTCCAGATTCTGGTCAACAGCGCGGGCACCAACCGCCCCGCGCTGATCACCGAGACCCTGGACGCCGACTTTGATGCTGTGGTGGACCTCAACCTCAAGGCCGCCTTTTACCTGGCCCGTGAAGTGGCGCGCGGGCTGATCGGCGCGGGCCTGCCGGGCTCGCTGATCCAGATTTCTTCTCAAATGGGCCATGTGGGTGGCCCGAAGCGCGCGGTGTACTGCGCCACCAAGCATGCGGTGGAGGGCATGACCCGGGCGCTCGCCTGGGAGCTTGGGCCGCACCAGATTCGTGCCAACACCGTCTGCCCGACCTTCATTGAGACCGCGATGACCCGCCCGGCGCTGGCCGACCCGGAGTTTCGCCAGTTTGTGACCTCCCGCATTGCGCTGGGACGGCTGGGCCAGCTGGAGGACATCATGGGTGCGGTGGTGTTCCTGGCCAGCGATGCCTCGGCCATGGTGACTGGCAGCGCGCTGATGGTTGATGGCGGCTGGACGGCCCAATGAAGACACAGGCCACCTCGCTGGATGTGGCACGCCTGGCCGGCGTGTCGCAGTCGGCGGTGAGCCGCTGCTTTACGGCCGGTGCCAGTGTGTCAGACGCCATGCGCAACAAGGTGCAAGAAGCCGCACGCAAGCTGGGCTACCAGCCCAACGCCCATGCCCGCAGCCTGATCACCGGGCGCTCTCGCATCATTGGCCTGGTGCTGTCGGCCCTGGAAAACCTGTATTACCCGGCGGTGCTGGAGCGGCTGGCCAAGCGGCTGCAGCAGGATGGTTATCACCTGCTGATTTTTATTGGCGACAACGCCAACTCCGACGACCTGGTGGAAGAAATCCTGCAGTACAACGTTGACGGCATTGTGCTGGGCGCCACCACCCTGTCCTCGGCCCTGGCGCAGCGCTGCGCCGATGCCAGCATTCCGGTGGTGCTGTTTAACCGCATCATGGCCTCGGGCAGCGCGGGCGCGGTCAGCTCGGTGCGTTCCGACAACGTGGGCGGCGGCCGCGACATTGCACGCTTTTTAGTGGCCGGCGGCCACCAGCGCATTGCTTATATTGCTGGGCGCGAAGACTCGTCGACCAACTTGGAGCGTGAGCGCGGCTTTCGCGACGGTCTGGCTGAATTGGGGCAACGCATTTACGCCCGTGCCATCGGCAATTACGATGTGGACCAGGCCCGGCAGGCCGCGCTGGATCTGTTTGCCAACGCGGCGGACCGGCCTGATGCGGTGTTTGTCGCCGGCGACCTGATGGCCATCGTGGTGCTGGACACCCTGCGCCACGAACTCGGCCTGGCCGTGCCGCAGGATGTGTCGGTGGTCGGCTTTGACAACGTGCCGCAAGCCGCCTGGGCCTCTTATGAATTGACCACCTTCGAGCAACCGGTGCAGCCCATGGTGGAAGCCACTGTTGAGTTGCTGCAGAGCTACCTGCGCCAAGCCCAGACGCCGCCCAGTCGCAACCTGGTGGTACCCGGGCAATTGATCATTCGTCAGTCGGCGCGCCAGTCAGCGCCAAGGAGTTGTTTGCTATGAAGGGTTTTGACGCCGAGTTCAGCAACCTGGACCACTACATCCGGGTGATCACCGCGCGCATTTGGGAGGGCCGCCGCATTGACGATATCCGGCTGTATTACAGCGACCCCTGCGTGGTGGAGACGCCCATGTCGGTCAGCAGCCCGGTCGACGATGTGATCACCGGCACGCGTGCCACCCTGGCCATGTTCCCAGACCGTCGCTTGCTGGCGGAAGACGTGATTCAGTCGGGCGACGATGAAGGCGGGTTCCTGAGCTCACACCGCATCATTTCGACCATGACCCATTTGGGCGACGGCAGTTTTGGCCCGGCCAGTGGTGCCCGGGTGCACGCGCGCACCGTTGCCGATTGCTTGTGCAAAGACAACCGGGTGATTCACGAGTGGCTGGTGCGCGACCAGGCCGCCATTGCGCTGCAGATTGGCAGCACGCCGCAAGCGCTGGCGCAGGCCTGGCTGAACCAGCGGGGTGGCTGGCACAAGCCGGTGGCCCCACCAGTGCCGGCTGGTTATGTGTCGCACATCAGCCAGCACCCGCTGGCGCAGGCCTACGCCGGTGCCATCGAGGCGCTGGCGCAAGGCGAGGGCGATGTCGCGGCGATCTACGACGAGGCGGCCCAGCAGATCAGCCCAGGGGAACACACCAGCTATGGCCATGACGAGATCGCCGGTTTCTGGCACAGCGTGTTCGGTGCCCTGAGGGTGCAGCAGTTCACGGTCGAGCACCTGGCCTGGCAGCAAGACCAGGCCCAAAGTGGCCGCAGCGACCGGCTGAGCCTGCGTTTTAGAGCCAAAACAGTCCATAGCCCCCGTGATAGCTCACTTCTTCGCTATGGAAAAGAGAGCGGACGCGAGGTGGAGGTGATGGGCATTGTGCACGCTGAGCTGGTGCAAGGCCGGGTCCTGCGCGAGTGGGTTTTGATCGATGACGTGGCGCTGTGGATGCAAGTCCTGGTGCCGCAAGCCTGAGGCTCTGACATGGCGCGCGTGCTGCTGAAGAATATTTCCAAGTCCTGGGGCAGTGCCGTGGGCGTGAAGCAGATGTCGCTCGACATTGCCGACGGCGAATTTCTGGTGCTGCTCGGCCCCAGCGGTTGTGGCAAAACCACCACCATGCGCATGGTGGCCGGGCTGGAAGACCCCAGCACCGGCGAGGTCTGGATTGGCGACCGCTGCGTCAACGGCCTGGAACCCAAGGACCGCGATGTGGCCATGGTGTTCCAGAGCTACGGCCTGTACCCGAACATGACCGTGTTTGAAAACATCAGTTTTCCGCTGCGCATCCGTGGCATGCCGGCGGCGCAAATCAAGCCGGCGGTGCTGAAAGCCGCGGCGCAGGTGGAACTGACCGACTTCCTGGACCGCCGGCCCAAAGAGCTGTCGGGCGGCCAGCGCCAGCGCGTGGCACTGGCCCGCGCCATCGTGCGCCAGCCCAAGGTGTTCCTGATGGATGAGCCACTTAGCAACCTGGATGCCAAGCTGCGCGTCACCATGCGCTCGCACATCAAGCACCTGCACCATGAATTGGGAGTGACCACCATTTACGTGACGCACGACCAGATCGAGGCGATGACGCTGGCCGACCGGGTGGTGGTGATGAGCCGCGCCGAGATCCAGCAAATTGGCACCCCCGAGGTGATCTACAACCAGCCCGCCAACCTGTTTGTGGCCGGCTTCATTGGCTCGCCGTCGATGAACCTGATCGCCGGGGCGCTGCGCGACGGTGTGTTTGAGGCGCCAGGTGTGTCGGTGCCTGGCTTTGGCACGCAGAGCCTGCCGGATGTGGTGCTGGGCGTGCGTGCCGAGGACATGGCGGTCACGGCACCTGAGCAGGCCCAAATTCGCGCCGAGGTGTTCAGCTTTGAGCTGACCGGCGACTCGACCCTGGTGATGGTGCGCATCGGTGAGCAGGTGGTCACCGCGCGTGCCGGCAAGGACTACCGCGCCCGCATTGGCGACCCGGCGGGCTTTGCCGTGAGCGCCCAACAGTGTCATATTTTTGATGGCCAGACGCAGAACCGGCTGCGTCTAGAAGCCAATTAACCCCCCCCGGCCTTTTTGGAGAATGTCATGACCTCACGTACCCTGCGTCGATCCCTGTTGGCAACAGCGGTTCTGCTGGCCACCTTGCCCGGCGTTTCAATGGCCCGCTGCGACAACCTGTCCGACGCCAAGCCAGGGCAAATCAACATCGTTGGCAACACCTTTCCGGCGCTGACACACATCGCCAAGGAAATGGAGTCTTGCACCCGTGGCGGCCTCAAGGTCCAGTACAAGCTGGTGCCCTCGCCGCAAAACGAAACTGAAACCCTGCAGGCCTTCGGCTCCAGCGGCAAGTCGGCGTTTGATGCCGCTGTGGTGTCCATGGGCACCTTCACCAAGCTGCAAAGTGCCGGCCAATTGCAATCCATGACTGATCTGGTCAACAAGTACAAGGCCAAGTACAAAATAGAAGACAACATGCTGGTCAAGGTCAATGGCGAGGTGATGGCGATTGCCTTCATGCAGAACGCACAAAACCTGTTCTACCGCAAGGACCTGTTTGACAAGCATGGCATCAAAGTGCCCGCCACTTATGCCGACATGATGGCCGCTGCCAAGACCCTCAAAGAAAAAGAGCCAGGCATCGAGTTCCCGATTGCCCAAACCTTTGCCAAGGGCTGGGACAGCGCCACCGAGTTCAGCAACATTTTTGCTGGCTACGGCGGACGCTTCTTCAAAGCCGGCTCTGCCGCGCCGGATTTCAACAGCGACGCTGGCGTCAAAGCGCTGGAGACCATGAAGGCCATGACCGCCTACATGACGCCCAACTACCTGGCTTCAGGCTCGGACGACGTGATGAACCAGTACCAGCAGGGCAAGGCTGCCATGGGCGTGCTCTGGGCCAGCCGTGCCTCGCGCATGGATGATGCCGCCGCCTCCAAGATTGTGGGCAAGATGGAGTTCACCGCTGCACCGGCCGTGATGGCGGGCGGCAAGTCGGCCACCCACCTGTGGTGGGACGGCGTGGTGATGCCCAAGAACCTGGGCGGCGACCGCGAGACCGTGTTCCAGGTGCTGATGGAGGCGCTGGACGAGGAAACCACCGCCAAAGGCAATGACCTGACGATCTGGGTGCGTTCGAGCTACAAGCCCACGCGCTTTGCGACTGGTGTGGCAGCTTCCGCCAAGGCCGGTGCACCGCAGTGGCCCTCGGAGCCTTACTTTGGCTTGGCCCATGGCGAGATTGGCAAGATCATCCCTGATGTGATGACCGGCGCCATGACCCCCAAAGCCGCCCTGGATGCGGCTGCGGTCGCCTATGCCAAGTCCGCCGCTGAAAAAGGCTTCCTGAAGTAAGAGCCGTCGCGTGCGCTTCTCCACCTTTCTTCGATTCGTCGGGCCGTCGGCAGCGCTGATGCTGCTGCTGCTGGCGCTGCCACTGGCGGTCACCTTTTACCTGTCGGTGCGCAGCTGCGCGCTGCAGATGGAGGTGGTCACGGTGACGGAAAGCAGCCCGTTTGGCACGAAGGAGGTGGTGACGCAGCGCGCGGTGATGGGGCCTGATGGCCGAGCACTGAGCGTGTGTCGTTTTGTCGGGCTGGAGTACTTTCGCAAGGTGCTGGGCCTGGACGTCGGCGACGGCGACCAGGCCGGCAGCAGCGCCCCGCCCGATGCCAGTGGCGCGGGCGCGGCGCCGGCCGTGGCCTCGCCCCAGCGCGCTACCGAATTCATGGGTGCGCTGCGCTTTACCCTGCTGTATACCTTTGCGACCACGCCCTTTGTTCTGCTCCTGGGCTTTGCCTTGGCGCTGGGCGTGAACCAGGTCGGACAACGCTGGCGACCGATCTATATCAGTGCCTCGCTCCTGCCCTTCATCATCACGCCGGTGGTGGGTGCCTTGGCGATCAAGTGGCTGTTTCGCGACAACGGCCTGGTGCCGTATTTCTTGTCGCAGTTCGGTATTTCGCTGTTCTGGATGGCGCAGGCCTGGTCGGCCCGGTTGCTCATCATTCTGTACGGCATCTGGCACGTCGTGCCCTTTGCCTTTATTGTGTTTTATGCCGGGCTGCAATCGGTGCCGCAGGACAGCCTGGAGGCGGCCCGCATCGATGGCGCCAACGCCTGGCAGCGCCTGCTTTATGTCACGCTGCCGCATCTGGCGCCGCTGTTTGTGTTTGTGACGCTGATCCACCTGATGGACGCCTACCGGGTGTTTGAGCCGGTGATGGTTCTGACGCAGGGCGCCTTCACCACCAGCGTGCAGTACCTGACCTACTACATCCTGCTGCAGGAAAACAACCCCTACAAGGCCAGTGCGGCCGCCGTGCTGACCACCGCCGGCATCGCCGTGCTGCTCATTCCCCTGCTGGTGCGCACCTGGAAAGAACAAAGGCGCGGAGGATGACACCATGAAACGACCTGCCCGCGTCTGGAGCTTGTTGCTGCACCTGGCCTTGTTCGCCTGGCTGGTGGTGGCTTGCCTGCCGATTGTCTGGACGGCCATCATTTCGCTGCGCCAGTATGTGGATGCGTTTTCGGTGCCGGTCAAGTGGCTGGCGCCGGTGACCTTTGAGAACTACAGTCGGTTGTGGATCGACAAGGCTTTTTACCGTAACTTTCTCAACACCGCCATCGTCACCGTTGGCACGGTGAGCGTCTCGCTCACGGTCGGTTGCCTGGCCGGCTACGCGCTGTCGCGCTACCGGGGTGCGGTGGGTTTCTGGCTGCTGATCACCGCGCTGGTGTTCCGCTCGCTGCCGCATTCCACCTTGTTGCCCTCGTTCTACGTGATGTTTGATGCCCTGGGCGTGCGCAACGAATACTTCACCCTGATCCTGGTGCTGGTGGCGATCAACCAGCCCTTCACAATCTGGATGCTGCGCTCGTTCTTTGTCAACATCCCGCAGGAACTGGACGAGGCGGCGCTGGTGGATGGCTGCAGCCGTTTCCAGGCGTTTCGGCGCGTCATCATCCCGGTGATGTGGCCGGGCGTGGTCACCACCGGCCTGTTCAGCTTCTTGTTGGCCTACAACGACTTCCTGCTCAGCTCCTCGCTGGTCAATGCCGAGCGCATGACCATGCCGGCCGCGATTGCCAACGCCATCTCGGCCGACAGCGAAGCGTTTTTGATGCAGGGCGTAGCCGGTGCGGTCAGCATCACCATCCCGCTGATCATTCTGGTGCTGCTGTTCCAGCGGCAGATCGTCTCCGGTCTGACCCAGGGCGCGGTCAAGGGCTGAGCGCGCGCCGCGCTTCACGTCCCCATTGCGAAAGAACGCCCCGATGCCCACCACCCCACTGCCCGCCACCCCGGTCGCCAATCAAGCCGCGAAGCAGGCGGTCTGGGACTGGTGGGTGGCCCTGGACAGCACCGATGCGGCGGCGGCTCAGGCCAGCCGCCAGTTGCTGCACCCCGAGCTGGTGTTCCACGGGCACGACCCGGTCAACCAGTTGCAGGGGGTGGGCGGTTTTCTGGACGGCTTCTGGCGGCCGCTGCGCGCCGCCTTCCCGGACCTGAAGCGCCACACCCATTTGTTGTTGGGTGGTGCCTCCCACGGCCGGCGCGACGGCGATGCCAGCCGCGACGGCCGGCATTGGGTCAGCGGCATGGGCTTGATGAATGGCCGCTTCCAGGCGGATTACCTGGGCATCCACGCCAACGGCCAGCCGGTGAGCCTGCGCTGGGGTGAGTTCTGCCGCATCGAGCAAGGCCGGGTGGTCGAGATCTATTTCCTGATCGACCTGGTTGATTTGCTGCAACAGATCGGCATTCAGGTGTTGCCCACCGCGCGAGGCGTGGACGGCATCTGGCCGGCGCCGCGTGCGGGCGAGGGCGTCATGCTGCAGCCACAGGACGAGGTGCAAACCCGGCACAGCCTGGACCACATCTGGCGTTTCATCTACCAGGGCCTGAACCGCTATGACCAGAGCGAACTGCGCAGCATGGGCATGGCCGATTGGTTTCACCCGCGCGTGCACTGGTTCGGGCCGGGCGGCATTGGCGCCTGCCTGGATTTTCCGGCTTTCGAGACCCTGCACCAGCAGCCCTGGCTGGTGGCCTTTCCCGACCGCTCGGTGCAGGACCTGGATGCGCTGATTGCCGAGGGCCCCTACAGCGGCGCGCCGGGCTGGGCCGGCGTCATCGCCACCCACAGCGGGCCCTACCTGGATAGCCCGGCGACCGGGCGGCGCATTGCAGTCAATGGCCTGGACTGGTGGAAGCGCGAGGGCGAGGTCTACACCGAGAACTGGGTGTTTGTCGACATGGTGCACCTGTTCCGCCAGTTTGGGGTGGACCTGCTGGCGCGGGCCCGTGACCAGCAAGCCCAGCGGGCTGGGGCGGCGGCATGACCGGCGCCGATGTGCATGCTCAAAACAAGGCTTTGCTGACGCCGCTGCGGGCGGCGCTGTACGACTACCAGGCCGATGCTTTGCAGGCAGCCCTGAAGCAACTGTTCCGGCCTGATGCGGTGGTGCACCTGGCCACGCCGCTGGAAGATCTTGATGGGCCCGAGGGCCTGTACCAACAGGCTTACGCCCCCTTGCGGCAGGCTCTGCCTGATCTGGAGCGGCGCGACACCATCGTCATGGCCGGTCCGAGCCCGCAGGGGCACAACTGGGTCGGCTGCTGCGGTTACTACACCGGCACCTTTGTGCGGCCCTGGCTCGATATCCCGCCCACCGGCCACCAGGTGGCGATGCGCTTTCATGAGTTCTATCGCCTGGTGGACGGCCAAGTGGTGGAGATGCAGGCGCTGTGGGACATCCCCGAGCTGATGCTGCAGGCCGGCGCCTGGCCGATGGCCCCCAGCCTGGGGCGCGAATGGCAAGTGCCGGGTCCAGCCACCCAGAATGGGCTGGCGCTCGGGCCGCGCGACGGCCCGCGTTCAGCCAGCAGCCAGCAACTGGTGCTGGACATGCTGGCCGGCCTGTCGCGCTATGCCACTGGCGGCGTGGCGGCAATGCAACTCGAGCGCTATTGGCATCCCAAGATGAACTGGTACGGGCCGGCGGGCATCGGTACCGCACGCGGCCTGACAGCATTCCGAAATTGGCACCAGATTCCGTTTCTGAATGGCATGCCGAACCGCCGGGGCACCGGTGGCAAGGGCGAATTTTTTGCCGACGGCGACTATGTAGCGGTGAGCGGCTGGCCCAATATGCACGCCACCATCAGCGGTGACGGCTGGATGGGTATTGCCCCGGCGGGCCAGCAAATCACCATGCGCAGCCTGGACTTCTGGCGCTGCGAAAACGGGCTGATTCGTGAAAACTGGGTGCTGGTGGACCTGCTGCATGTGTACCGGCAGGTTGGCGTCGACGTGCTGGCGCGCCTGCGCGAGTTCAACAAGGCCCGTGCGCCACTGACCCTGCAGGACTGGGCATGAAACCGACGCTGCTGCTGCTGCCCGGCACCCTGTGCGATGCGCGGATTTTCCGGCACCAGTGCCGCGCGCTGCGCGACGTGGCAGACCTGCGTGCACTCGACTATGCCGGGCTGGACCGGTCGGGCGCCTGGCTCGATCGCCTGCTGGGGGAGCTGCCCGAACAATTCTCTATTGCCGGCTTTTCGCTGGGCGGCCTGTGGGCGCTGGAGCTGTTGCGCCGCGCGCCGCAGCGGGTGCAGCGGCTGGCCCTGATCGCCAGCAATGCCCGGCCGGCCAGTGGGCGTGCCCGCCGCCGCAGCGCCAGCCAGTGGCGTGTCTGGCAGCGCGAGGGTCCTGCGGCCGTAGCGCGCGGCGCCAAGCCAGCGTACTTTCACCACCCGAGCCAGCGCCAGCGCCATGGGCCGCTGGTGCGGGCCATGGCCGATGCCACGCCGCGTCAAGTGGCACGCGCCGAGTTCGCGTGGGCCGCCGCACGCCCGGACAGCCTGCCGGCCCTGCACGACTTTGGCGGCCCGCTGCTGCTCGTCAGCGGCGAACATGACCGGCTGTGCCCCGCGGCTTGGCAGCGCGAAATGCAGCAGGCCCAGCCGGCCGCGCGCTGGCTGGAACTGCCCCGTGTCGGGCATTTTGTGCCGCTCGAAGCCCCCGGGCGCTTGAGCCTGGCCCTGCGGCAATGGCTGCAGGCCTGACCTGACCGCGCCCGTCACCAACCCTATTCACTCAAGGCATC
>CALPLW020000020.1 GCA_943324505.2 Comamonas sp. lk | reverse complement strand
GGGCCATGTAGGGTATGCCTTCGCCTTCGAGCATGCGCGCCAGGTTCTGGCCGCAACGGCCATAGCCGCAAATGATGACGTGGCGGTTGACGTTGATCGACTTGCGGGCAATGCTGGTCATTTGCAGCGACTGCTGCAGCCACTCGCTGCTGACCAGGCGCATCACCAGCGGGCCGCTGTACTGCACGATGAAGGGCGTGGCCAGCATCGACAGCACCATGCTGGCCAGGATCGGGTTCAGCAGTTCAGGCGGCACCAGCGCGTTGGCCTGGGCCAGCGTCAGCAGAACAAAGCCGAACTCGCCGGCCTGCGCCAAGTACAGCCCGGTTCGCATGGCTACGCCTTGCGTTGCACCCAGGCTGTGCGCCAGCAGCGTCACCAGCGCCGCCTTGAACAGCACCGGCAGCGTCACCAACAGCAGCACCAGCGGCCAGCGTTCCAGCACCAGACGCCAGTCCAGCAGCATGCCGATGCTGATGAAAAACAAGCCCAGCAGCACATCGTGAAAGGGCCGGATGTCGGTTTCCACATGGTGTTTGTACTCGGTCTCGGAAATCAGCATGCCCGCAATGAAGGCGCCCAGCGCCAGACTCAAACCCGCCAACTCCGTCAGCCAGGCCAGCCCGAGGGTGACCAGCAGCAGGTTGAGCACAAACAGCTCCTCGCTTTGGCGCCGCGCCACCAACGTCAGCCACCAGCGCATCACGCGCTGCCCGCCGACCAACAGCAGCGTGATCAGTACCACCGCCTTGACACCGGCCAGCAGCAGCGTGGCTGGCAGTGCCTCTGTCGGCGCCGCCAGGGCCGGGATCAGCACCAGCAGCGGCACCACCGCCAGATCCTGGAACAACAGCACCCCCATCACCCGTTTGCCGTGCTCCGACTCCAGTTCCAGCCGCTCGGTCATCAGTTTGACGATGATGGCCGTGCTGCTCATGGCCAGCGCACCCGACAGGGCGAGCGCGGTTTGCCAGCCCATGCCCCACAGGCCCGGCGCTAGCCAGGTGAGGCCGAGCAGTACGGCGGTGGTAGCCAGCATGGTCAGCAACACCTGGAGCAGGCCCAGCCCGAACACATGGCGGCGCATGGCGCGCAGCTTGGGCAGGTTGAACTCCAGACCGATGACAAACATCAGGAACACCACGCCAAACTCACCGAGGTGGCGCACCCCGTCGGAGTTCTTGGCCAGCGCCAGTGCGTTGGGCCCGATCAATACCCCGACCACCAGATAACCCAGCATGGGCGGCAGCTTGAGCGAGCGGCAGGCCACCACCCCCAATACGGCGGCCAGAAGGTACAGCAGGGTCAGTTCAAGCGGGCTCATGCCGCCATACTAACAAGGCGCCAAGGCCAGGGGCGCCGGACCCAACCGTAGAATGCCATGATGAATGCCCGAACCGCCGCGCCACCCGTTTTTGAGGCTGGCCGCGCTATTGTGCTGGCCCAGGAGACACTTGGCATTGAGGCTGCAGCGGTCATGGCAGTGCGGCAGCGACTCGGGCCGGCCTTTGCCCAAGCCGTTGAGCGAATGTTGCTGCTGTCGGGTCGTGTGGTGGTCATGGGCATGGGCAAGAGCGGCCACATCGGCCGCAAAATCGCCGCCACTCTTGCCTCCACCGGCACACCGGCGCTGTTCGTCCACCCGGCTGAGGCCAGCCATGGCGATCTGGGCATGATCACCGCAGCCGACCTGGTGCTTGCGGTCTCCAACAGCGGGGAGTCGCAGGAGTTGACCGCCATCCTGCCAGTGTTCAAGCGTCTGGGTGTGCCGCTGGTCGCCATGACTGGCCGGGCTGATTCCACGCTGGCACGGTATGCCGATGTGTTTCTGGACTGCGCGGTTGACAAAGAGGCCTGCCCGCTCAATCTGACCCCGACCGCCAGCACCACTGTGCAGCTCGCACTCGGCGACGCCCTCGCGGTCGCGCTGCTCGATGCGCGCGGCTTCAAGGCCGAGGACTTTGCCCGATCGCACCCCGGGGGAGCCTTGGGGCGCAAGCTGCTGACCCATGTCAGTGACGTGATGCGCTCTGGCCCGGCGGTACCGCGGGTCGGGCCGGATGCCAGCTTCAGTGCGTTGATGCGCGAGATGAGCGCCAAGGGCCTGGGCGCCACCGCTGTGGTGAACGCTGATGGCCAGGTGCTTGGCATCTTTACCGACGGCGACCTGCGCCGGCTGGTGGAGCGCGGCCAGGACTTGCGCACGCTCAGCGCGGCCGACGTCATGCACCCTCAGCCGTGCACCATCGCCCAAGATGCCCTGGCGGTGGAGGCGGCCGAACTGATGGAGTTGCGGCGAATTACGAGCGTGCTGGTGCTGGATGAGCATGGACTGTTGTGTGGTGCACTCAACAGCAACGACCTGATGCGGGCCAAGGTGATCTGATGCCGCAACCTGCGCTCAACTTTGCCCCGGACCTGTTGCTGCAGGCCCAAGGCATCAAGGTGGTGTTTTTTGATGTGGATGGCGTGCTGACCGACGGCGGCCTGTACTTCACCGAGGCCGGCGAGACCCTCAAACGCTTTCACACCCTGGACGGCCACGGTCTCAAGCTGCTGCAGCGCGGCGGCATCACGCCGGCTGTGATCAGCGGTCGAGACTCTGAGCCGTTGCGCTTGCGGCTGCAGGCGCTTGGCATTGCGCATGTCCAATTGGGCACCGACAACAAGCGCCCGGCGGCCGAGCAGATACTGGCCACACTGGGACTGAGCTGGCAGGTAGCCGCGGCCATGGGTGACGACTGGCCCGACCTAGCGCTGATGCAGCGCGCCGCGCTGGCCTGCGCTACGCCCAATGCACACCTGGAAGTGCGGGCGCTGGCGCACCATGTCACGCAGGCTGCTGGTGGCGCGGGCGCCGTGCGCGAGTTGTGCGACCTTTTGCTGGTTGCCAGCGGCAAGTATGCGGGTCTGCTGCGGGAGGCTGTGGCATGAAGAAGCTGGTTTACCAGGTCTGGGAGCGCGCCGCGCTTTACCTGCCCACGCTGTTGATGGGCGTGTTGGCCTTGGGCACCTACTGGCTGGTGCGCAGCACGCCGGTGACCGCACAGGCCTCGCCCTCAGCGCCCGTGCGCCACGAGCCCGATTACCTGATGAACAAGTTTTCGGTCAAAACTTACGACGGAAGTGGCCGCCTGAAATCTGAAATAGTCGGTGCGCAGGCGCGTCATTACCCGGATGTCGACACACTGGAGATTGATGGCGTGCGCATCCGTGCCTATGACGATGCAGGTCAGCTGACCCTCGCCACTGCCAGTCGGGCGCTCATCAATGGCGATGCCTCCGAGCTGCAACTGTTTGGCGATGCCCGGGTGGTGCGTGAGCCCGTCCCAGACAAGGCCGGCGTGCTGCAGCCGCGGTTTGAGTTTCGCGGCGAGTTCTTGCATGCCTTCATGAAAACCGAGCGTGTGCTCTCGCCGCAGCCATTACAACTGACGCGTGGGCAGGACCAGTTCACCGCCGATGCGATGGAGTTTGACAACCTGGCGCAGGTGATGCAGCTGACCGGCCGCGTGCGCGGCACGCTGGTGCCCAAGCCAGGCAAGTAAAGCTGCTTTTATTGGAGATGGCCCGACTCGTCTTCATCACCGGAGCGGCCAGTGGCCTCGGTCAAGCCCTGGCCTGGCGCTACCACCAGGCGGGCGCTGAGCTGGCCTTGGTCGGGCGCCGTGAATCCGAGATCAAATCATGGGCTGAGCAGCGTGGCATAAGCCCTGAGCGCTATAAAATTTATAGTGCAGATGTTGCCAATGCAGCCAGCATCGTGGCGGCGGGAGAGGCCTGCTTGCGCCAGCAGGGTGTGCCTGATGTGGTGGTGGCCTGTGCCGGCATCAGCGTCGGGGTCGACACGGCAGAGCGCGACGACCTGGACGTCATGGCGCTGACCTACGCCACCAACAATGTGGGAACCGCCGCCACCTTCATGCCTTTCATCAAGGCCATGAGGCAGCGCCGCTATGGCACCCTGGTCGGGATTGGCAGCGTGAATGGCATTCGCGGTTTTGCCGGCCATGGGGCCAATTGCCCGAGTAAGGCGGCCTTGATCAGCTATTGCGAATGCCTGCGCCTTGAGTTGCGTGGCAGCGGTGTGAATGTGGTGACGCTGTGTCCCGGTTACGTGGCCACGCCGCTCACCCATGGCAACCGTTATTCGATGCCCTTTTTGCTGCAGCCCCAGGATTTTGCAGAGCGGGCCCGTCGCGCGATTGAGGCCGGCGTCAGTTACCGCGTGATTCCCTGGCAGATGGGGCTGGTGGCCAAGCTGTTGCGACTGTTGCCCAACCCGCTGTTTGACCGGCTGTTTGCCGGGCGGTCACGCAAGTCACGGCAATAAAAAAGGGCCCGAAGGCCCCTTTTGTTTGCTGGCAAGATGCCGGCTGAGTGCTTAGTAGCTGCTGCGACCGCCGCCACCACCACCGTAGCCGCCACCGCCGCTGCGGCTTCCACCACCGCCGCCGCCGCCGCCGTAACCGCCGCCACCGCCACCGCCGCTGCGGCTTCCACCGCCGCCGCCGCCGCCGTAACCGCCGCCGCCGCCACCACCAGCGCCGCCACCGAAGCCACCGCTACGGGGAGGACGTGGCTCCATGGGGCGAGCCTCGTTCACCACGAGACCACGGCCGCCGTACTGCTGTCCGTTCATGCCATTGATGGCTGCTTGCGCTTCCGCGTCGCTGCCCATCTCGACAAAACCGAAGCCTTTGGAGCGGCCGGTGTCGCGTTCCATCATGACCTTGGCGCTTGACACCGTACCGTGTGCGGCAAAAGCTTGCTGCAGGTCTTCATCACGGAAAGAATAGGGCAGGTTGCCCACGTAAAGTTTGTTGCCCATGAAAGGACTCCTCAAAATAACTCAAAACGCGATGGAGTCCAAACCGCAATCAACAAACCAATGAAGACTTATAGCAGACGCGAAACTGACTAATCACCGCAAACTCGTACTGCCAAATTTGGACAATACGAGCGCATTATGCTTCAAGTTTCGATTTGGGCCACAAATATTTTTCAATCGTTCAAAAAACGGCTCTAAATTGTGTCAGGCTTGTGTCGTGCAGGCGATTTTTAGCCGTTCGCGTTGAGTTAAAGGTAGGGCCAGGTCATGGCACAAGCACCCAGTGTAAAAATTTGTTGCATCAGCAGCCTGGATGAGGCCCGGTTGGCGATAAGCCAAGGGGCGGCCGCGCTGGGTTTGGTGTCCGCCATGCCCAGCGGCCCTGGCGTGATCGACGATGCGCTGATTGTGTTTATAGCGGCCCAGGTTACTCCGCCCACAGCCACGTTTTTGTTGACCGCGAGGCAGGACGCTGCGTCCATCCTGGCCCAGCATGCGGCGTGCCAAACCACCACGATCCAGTTGGTCGATCGGGTGCCCCATGCCGAATTGCGCCTGCTCAAGACGGCGCTGCCGGGCGTCCAATTGGTGCAGGTGATCCACGTGGTGGATGATGGCGCTGTCGCAGAGGCGCGGGGCCTGGCCACTTTGGTAGACGCCTTGCTGCTCGACTCCGGCAACCCGTCACTGGCAGTTAAGGAGCTTGGCGGCACCGGGCGCATCCACGACTGGCGCCTGAGCCGGCGCATCCGTGACCAGGTGGGCTGCCCGGTTTACTTGGCGGGCGGCCTGTCACCCGCCAATGTGGGCGCGGCGATCGATGCGGTGCAGCCGTTTGGCCTGGACTTGTGCAGCGGCGTGCGCACCGGAGGCAGCTTGGACCCGCTCAAACTGAAGGCCTTTTTTGACGGTGTAGCCGGTCGCCCTGCAAACTAGTTTTCTAGCTGGCTTACCAATTGGCTTCGCGCTCGGGCGTGGCGCTGATCCTGTGAATTGACAGGTCAGCGCCGTCAAATTCTTCTTCTTGAGTCATTCGCAAGCCCAGCGTGACCTTGAGCAGGCCATACACCACCACGCCAGCCAGTGCGGCCCACGCCACCCCCAGCCCAGTGCCGATCAACTGCGCACCCATGGATACGCCGCCCAGCCCACCGAGTGCCTTGCTGCCAAACAGCCCTGCGGCCACCCCGCCCCAGGTGCCACACAGGCCGTGCAAGGGCCAGACCCCAAGCACATCGTCGATCTTCCAGCGGTTTTGGGTCAGGGTGAACATCAGGACAAAAATGGCGCCAGCCACGCCGCCCACAACCAGGGCGCCCAGAGGATGCATGAGGTCGGAGCCGGCGCACACCGCCACCAGGCCGGCGAGCGGCCCGTTGTGCACGAAGCCCGGGTCATTTTTGCCGACGATCAAGGCGGCCAGTGTGCCGCCAACCATCGCCATCAGCGAGTTGACCGCGACCAGCCCCGAGATTTTGTCCAGCGTTTGTGCGCTCATCACGTTAAAGCCAAACCAGCCCACAGTCAAAATCCAGGCGCCCAACGCCAGGAAGGGAATGCTCGACGGTGGGTGCGCCGACATCGCGCCGTCTTTGCGGTAACGGTTGGCGCGTGCGCCCAGCAGCAGCACGGCCGGCAGCGCCAGCCAGCCGCCCACCGCATGCACCACGACGCTGCCCGCAAAATCATGGAACTCGGCGCCGGTGAGCTGCTTGATCCAGCCCTGCACGCCAAACTGCTGGTTCCAGACAACCCCTTCAAACAGGGGGTAGACGCCGCCCACGATCACCGCGGTGGCGATCAGCTGTGGCCAAAACTTGGCGCGTTCGGCGATACCACCCGAGACAATGGCCGGAATCGCAGCGGCAAAGGTGAGCAAAAAGAAAAACTTGACCAGTTCGTAGCCGTTCTTGGCGGCCAATTGCTCAGCGCCGACCAGCAGGCTGGTGCCATAAGCCACGCTGTAGCCGATCAAAAAGTAGGCTACGGTCGATACCGAAAAATCCGCAAGTATCTTGACCAAGGCGTTGACCTGGTTTTTCCGACGCACCGTGCCCAGCTCAAGAAAGGCAAAACCGGCATGCATGGCCAGCACCATGACGGCGCCAAGAAGAATGAACAGGCTGTCTGCGCCCTGTTTTAGTGCGTCCATAAGAGTCTTTGCTTTAAAAAATGAGTTGGGGTGGTGCGTTTTTTTATAAGTCATCAAAAACGCACCAAACTTAAGCAAAAACTGCGCCAGTTGAGCCAAAAGTGGGCGGGGATAGCCTTGCGGCTGCCAGACACCATGCCTGCGAGTGACTTCGGTAAGCGTCTGAATCGCGGTAACGGTTAGCATCTCCGCATGGAAGCATTTTTGGTCTCAACCGGTATCGTCGCGCTGGCTGAAATGGGCGACAAGACGCAATTGCTGGCGCTGATTTTGGCCGCCCGCTTTCGCAAACCGTGGCCGATTGTGCTGGGCATTCTGGTGGCCACGGTGGCCAACCATGCGCTGGCGGGTGCGGTGGGTGCCTGGGTCACCACCTGGCTGGGGCCACAGATCTTGCGCTGGGTGCTGGGCGGGTCTTTCATCGCCATGGCAATTTGGATGCTGATCCCGGACAAGATCGACGGCACCGATACCGGCAGCGCGCCGCGCTTTGGTGTGTTTGGCACCACGCTCGTGGCATTTTTTCTGGCCGAGATGGGTGACAAGACGCAGATCGCCACGGTGATGCTGGCCGCCCAGTACCAGGCCTATTTTTGGGTGGTGGCAGGCACCACCTTGGGCATGATGCTGGCCAACGCGCCGGTGGTCTGGCTGGGCGAGCGCATGACACGGCTGGTGCCGCTGCGCGTGGTGCATGTGGTGTCGGCGCTGATCTTCCTGGTTTTGGGGCTGGCGGCCCTGCTGGGTTGGGCTTGAGTCGATTTATACTTATCGCAGCGCCGATTTGATCCAGGATTGCGGGCGCCGAAGCCTTGGAGCTTCGAAATTCAGCTAAAGACGGCTACCGCTACACCACCAGGTCACCCGGCACCGCTTTTAGCGCTGCCGGGTTTTTTATGTTGCTAGCCACACCACAGTCCATGCATTTTGCCGCTGCACTTGCCTTGCAGAGCGGCGCCAGCATTCGTGACTACGACCTCAGTTTTGAGACCTACGGCCAACTCAATGCAGCCCGCTCCAACGCGGTACTGGTGTGCCATGCGCTCAATGCTTCGCACCATGTGGCCGGCGTCTACGCTGGGCAGGACAGGAGCGAGGGCTGGTGGGACACCATGATCGGCCCGGGCAAGTCGGTGGACACGGACCGTTTCTTTGTGATTGGTGTCAATAACCTGGGTTCCTGCTTTGGCAGCACGGGGCCTATGCATGTCAACCCCGACACCGGCCACGTCTATGGCGCCGACTTTCCGGTGGTGACGGTGGAGGACTGGGTTGACGCGCAGGCCCGGCTGCTGGACGCGCTCGGCATTGAAACACTGGCGGCGGTGATGGGCGGCTCGCTAGGCGGCATGCAGGCGCTCGCTTGGGCGCTGCAATACCCGCAGCGGGTGCGGCACGCGGTGGTGGTGGCCAGTGCGCCAAACCTGACGGCGGAGAACATCGCCTTCAACGAGGTGGCGCGTCGCGCCATCGTGACGGACCCGGATTTTCATGGTGGCAACTTTTACGCGCAGGGGGTGGTGCCCAAGCGTGGGCTGCGCATCGCCCGCATGATCGGCCACATCACCTACCTCAGCGACGACGTGATGAACGAGAAATTTGGCCGCCAGTTGAGGCATGCGGTGCTCGGGGCGGGTGCGGGTGATTACAAGTACAGCACGCAGGATGTGGAGTTCCAGATCGAGAGCTACCTGCGCTACCAGGGCGACAAGTTTGCCGAGTACTTTGACGCCAACACCTACCTGCTGATTACCCGGGCGCTGGATTATTTTGACCCGGCCCGGGCCTTTGGCGGCGACCTGAGCCAGGCGCTGGCGCGCGCCACAGCCAAGTTTCTGCTGGTGAGCTTTTGTACCGATTGGCGCTTTGCACCGGCACGCAGCCGCGAGATCGTGAAAGCCCTGCTCGACAACCGGCGCGACCTGAGCTATGCCGAGATCGATGCGCCACACGGTCATGACGCCTTTTTGCTCGATGACCCGCGCTACCTGGGCGTTGTTCGCTCTTATTTCGATAGCATTGGTCGGGAATTGGAGGGTGCGCCATGAGCGATGCGTTGACGATGGAGGCGCTGGCCCGGCTGGTGCCTGTCGGCTCCCGCGTGCTGGACTTGGGCTGCGGCGACGGCGCCATGCTGGACCATTTGCAGCGCACGCGCGCTTGCACCGGCTATGGCATCGAGATTGACGACGCCAACGTGCTGGCCTGTGTGCAGCGCGGCGTGAACGTGATCCAGCTCAACCTGGACGAGGGCTTGGCGCTGTTTGGCGACCAGAGCTTTGACGTTGTGCTGCAGATCGACACACTGCAGCACCTGCGCAATGCCGAAACCATGTTGCGTGAGACAGCGCGCGTGGGCCGGATTGGCATCGTGGCTTTTCCCAACTTTGCCCACTGGCCGAACCGCCTGAGCGTGCTGCTCGGCCGCATGCCGGTGACCCGCCGCCTGCCCTACCAGTGGTACGACACGCCGAATATTCGGGTTGGCACGCTGGCGGATTTTGATGCGCTGGCCCGCAAGAACGGGCTGCTGATCCAAGACGCGTTTGGCTTGGAGCAGGGGCGCGTGCTACGCTGGATGCCCAACGCGCGGGCTTCGACCGCCGTTTTTGTTTTCACCCGCTGAGCCCTCCCTGGGGCCGGCAGACAACGGAGCTGAAAATGCCACTTCATCCTTACCTGCAACAACTGCTTGACGTGGCCGCCACGGCCGGTGTGCCAACCTACCCAGAGATGGCCAGCATGGCCGTGGTGCGTGCCGCTGCAATGGCCGGCAACCCACCGCCGCCGCAACCGGTTTCTGTGGCGGCTGTGCGGGATGTGGCCATTCCGACCCGAGGCGGCCCGCTGCCAGCGCGCATTTACACCCCGCAGGGGCCTGGGCCACATTCGGCGCTGGTGTATTTTCATGGCGGTGGCTTTGTAGCGCTGGGACTGGATTCGCACGACGGTGTCTGCCGCTACCTGTGCGCCGGGTCGGGCAGTGTGGTGGTGTCGGTCGATTACCGGCTGGCACCCGAGCACCGTTTCCCGGCCGCCGCGGAAGACGCCCTGGATGCCACGCAGTGGGTGGCGGACCAGGCCCAGGCCTTGGGCGCCGATCCCCGGCGCTTGGTGGTGGGTGGCGACAGCGCTGGCGGCTGCCTGGCCGCCGCCACGGCAATGCACTTGCGTGATGCCGGTGGCCCCGCACTGGCTGGACAGCTGTTGCTGTACCCGGTCACCGATCACCCGTCCGGCACGCCCGACGCCTACTCCCGTTTTGGCGCTGGCTTTGGCCTGACGGCGCTGGCCATGCACTGGTTTTGGGACCAATACCTGGCTGCGCCTGAGCAGGCTGCCGACCCGCTGGCCTCACCACTGCGGATGGTCAGCTGCGCTGGCCTGCCGCCGGCCTATGTGATGGTGGCCGAATACGACGTGCTGCGTGACGAGGGTGAGGCCCTGGCCCGGCGGTTGGCCCAGGCCGGTGTGCCGCTGCGCGAGCGCTGCAGCGCCGGGATGAACCATGGTTTTCTCAAGCACGTGGGTCGGCTGCCCGAGGCGGAGGCAGAACTCGACGATGCCTGCCTGTGGCTTCGCCGGCTCAATGGCGTCGGTGAGTTGTCAGGCACCTGAGACTTTGCCCCCCACCGTTCTCGGTTCGGTGGGTGTCATTTCTTCTTTTTGGCTGTGTCGTGTTTGCGCCAGTATTGAAACTCAGCCTCATTGATTTCAAGGTCAACCTCCATCACGCGCATTTGCAGACGCTCTTGCACTTGGGCCACCGCCAGGTTGTAAATCACTGGTCCGATTTCCTCGACAAAAAATCCCAGCAGGGCTCCGGCGGTGACGTTGCCGATCTTTTCATCCCTATTTTCCAGAAAATAGCGTTCAATAGACGCAATCGCCAGTTGCCGGGCCTCCTTGGATATTTCGATGCTCATATGAAGAACCCCTTTTTAGTGATGACACGACGAGGCAACAGCCTGCCATGGCACCGCCTGTTCGGCATCACGACTTTCGAACTGGGTTGATGGCCCATGCAAAACCACCATGAAGGTGCGGCCCTTGCCCCGAGCCGGTCCGAGGTCTTCTGGTTCTGGCTGAAGCTGGGCTTTATCAGCTTTGGTGGGCCAGCCGGGCAGATTGCCATCATGCACCGTCAGCTGGTGGATGATAAGCGCTGGATCTCGGAAGCACGTTTTCTGCACGCGCTCAACTACTGCATGCTGCTGCCCGGCCCGGAGGCGCAGCAACTGGCCACCTACCTGGGCTGGCTGATGCACCGCACCCTGGGCGGCATCGTTGCCGGCCTGTTGTTTGTACTGCCTTCCTTGCTGCTGTTGATTGGCTTGAGCTGGGTCTATGTGGTGTACGGCCAGTTGCCGGCGGTGGCTGGTCTGCTCTATGGCATCAAGCCGGCGGTTGCGGCACTGGTGCTGCAGGCGGTGCACCGCGTGGGCAGCCGAACCCTGAAAAAACCGTCTCAAGCGCCTGTGCTGTGGGCTGTTGCCGTCATGAGTTTCATCGCCATTGCGGTGTTTCAGGTGGCTTTTCCCTGGGTGGTGCTGGCGGCGGCGCTGGTTGGCTGGCTGGGCCAACGCATGGTCCCGGCCCAGTTTGCAGTTGCCGGCGGCCATGGCTCGGCCAAGCCGGCCGCCCAACACCGCGGCGCTTGGCTGGATGATCACACGCCCACCCCGCCCCATGCGCGCTACCGGCCAGCGCGGCTGGCCGCCGTGCTGCTGGTAGGGGCTGCGCTTTGGCTGTTGCCCGTGGGTGCACTGCTGCTTTGGCAGGGCTGGCAGGGCCCGCTGACGCAAATGGCCTGGTTTTTTACCAAGGCCGCTCTGCTGACCTTTGGCGGCGCCTACGCCGTGCTGCCCTATGTTTATCAGGGCGCGGTCAAGCAGTTTGGCTGGCTGACAGGGCCGCAGATGATGGACGGCCTGGCCTTGGGAGAGTCCACCCCCGGGCCGCTGATCATGGTGGTGACCTTTGTGGGCTTTTTGGGCGGCTGGACCAAAGCCGTTTTGGGGCCAGAGGCACTTTTTTCGGGCGCTGTGCTGGCGGCCGTGGTGGTGACCTGGTTCACCTTTTTGCCTTCTTTTGTGTTCATCCTGGCCGGTGGCCCGCTGGTGGAGTCGACCCACGGCCGGCTGCAGTTCACGGCACCGCTGACGGCCATCACCGCCGCCGTGGTTGGCGTGATCGCCAGTCTTGCTATTTTATTCATAGCGCACATTGCTTATCCAACGGGGCCTGGAGCCGGATTTCTTATAAATTTGGACGCCGCAGGACTGGCCCTGACGGCGCTGGCCGCATGGGCCCTGATGCGCCTGAAGTGGGGTGTGATGCCTGTGATTGCGGTCTGTGCGCTGATCGGCTTGGCACTGAAGCTGGTCGTGGTTTCCTAGGGTGGGTGCGCGTTAAGGTCAGCTGGTGTTACGATATTAAAAATCACAACATCTGTTCCATTTATTGCAACTCCATGGCGTCACTTGAGCATACAGCGAATATTTTGCGGTGCTTCACCACGGGCCGCTCTGAGCTGACGGTGACCGAGGCCGCGCGGCTCTTGGTCCTGCCCAAGAGCACGCTGTCCCGTTTGTTGATGGCCATGCGACATGCTGGTCTCTTGGATGTGGTGGGTGGTGGCCGGGGCTACCGGCTGGGCGTGCTGATGCACGAGCTTGGCGAGGCGGTGCGTCAGACCCAGACCTTGAGCGCGCGGGCCAGCGCGGCCGTGCGCCGTTTGTCGGACAGCTTGGGTCACACCGGCTATGTCTCTGCCCTGGTCGGCAGGGACATGGTGGGCCTGGTGCACCATGTTGGTCAGAACCCGGTGCAGGTGGGTGTGCCCCTTGGTAGTCGGCTGCCGGTCGATGCCTGTGCTACGGGCCGGTCTCTGCTGGCCGAGCTGAGTGATGACGAGGTGCGCAGCCTGCTGGGCGGCCAGGTATCCATGGCTTCCCCTCAGTCACCCCAGTCTTTTGACGAGTTGCTGCAGCGCTTAGCGCAGGTCCGCGAGAACGGCTTTGCCGAGGCCAGCAATGAGACTGGCAAGGGTGTGGGCGCTTTGGCCGTCGCGGTGCAGGACAGCCACACCGGTCAGCGCCTGAGTCTGTGCATTACCTTTCCCATATCGGCCATGGACAAGCGCGAGCGCGGCAAAGCCATTGAGCTATTGCGGCAGGAGCAAAAAAACCTCATGAGGAACACTGAATGACCGCCACTGCAAACCCAGCTGGTCGCTGGCGCATCGGGTTTGACATCGGTGGAACTTTCACCGACTTCATCCTGTACGACCTGAGCCAGGGCCATGTCACCCTGCACAAACGCCTGACCACGCCGCACGACCCCTCCGAGGCCGCCCTGCTCGGCTTGCAGGAGCTGGTGGCGATGCGGCAGATTGCCTTGAGCGATGTGCACGAGATCATCCATGGCACCACCCTGGTCACCAATGCGGTGATCGAACGCCAAGGCGCGCCGCTGGGGCTGATCAGCACGGCCGGATTTCGGGACATTCTTGAAATGGGGACCGAACAGCGCTACGACATTTACGATTTGTTCCTGCGCTTTCCGGCACCATTGGTTCCACGCCACCTACGTCTTGAAGTGACCGAGCGCATGGACGCGCTCGGCAGGGTCATCACGCCCTTGGACCCGGCGACCGTGGTGCAGGCGGCCCGCGACTTGGTTGAGGCCGGTTGTCAGGCGATTGCGGTGTCCCTGCTGCATGCCTACGCCAATCCGGCGCATGAGCGCGCCGTGGCTGCCTTGATCCGGCAGGAGTTTCCTCAGGTTGAGGTCTCGCTGTCGTCCGACGTGGTCGCCGAGATGGGCGAGTACGCGCGCACCGTGACCACCTGCGCCAATGCCTATGTGCAGCCGTTGATGGCCGGGTATCTTGGGCGCTTGCAGTCGGCATTGCAGGCCTGCGGCTTCTTGGGCGAGTTGCGGCTGATGCATTCGGCGGGTGGTTTGGTCTCGGTCGAGACGGCACGTGCTTTCCCGATCCGGCTGTTGGAGAGCGGTCCGGCCGGTGGTGGGCTGGCCACGGCGCTGTTTGGGTCACTGGCCGGTAAGCCGGACGTGATTTCTTTCGACATGGGCGGCACCACCGCCAAGGCTTGCCTGATTGAGAACGGCCGCGCCGAGATCGCGCCGATGATGGAGGCGGCAAGGGTCAACCGTTTCACACGTGGCTCGGGCCTGCCGATCAAGTCGGCCGTCATTGAGATGATTGAAATTGGCGCGGGTGGCGGCTCCATCGCGGCCATAGACGAGGTGGGTCTGCTCAAAGTTGGCCCGCGCTCTGCAGGTTCTGCGCCGGGGCCGGCCTGTTATGGCCAGGGTGGCGTCGAGCCAACCGTGACCGACGCCAATCTGGTGCTGGGTTATTACGACCCCGGTTTCTTTTTGGGTGGGCGAATGCAGCTGGATCTGGCGGCGGCGCAGCGGGCTATTGCCCGCGTGGCCGACCCCCTGGGCCTGACGGTGGAGCAGGCGGCGCTGGGGATCCACAAAGTGGTGGTGGAGAGCATGGCCGCAGCGGCACGGGTTCACCTGGTTGAAAAAGGCAAAGACCCGCGCCACTATGCGATGGTGGGTTTTGGTGGCGCCGGCCCGGCACACGCGGTTGATGTGGCCCGCGCCATGGGCGTGCGCGAGGTCATCATTCCGCCGGCATCTGGTGCGGCCTCGGCCCTGGGTTTTCTGGCGGCGCCGCTTTCATTTGATGGCGTTCGGTCTTTGCGCATCGAATTCAGAGACGGATTTGACGCGTTGGCGGTGAATGCGGTTCTGCAGGACCTGGAGGCCCAAGGTCGCCAGCGACTGCGCGAGACTGGCGTGCCTGACGGCGCGATCGTGGTCGAGCGACAGGCCGACATGCGCCTGGTGGGTCAGATGCATGACATTGCGGTCAATCTGCCCGCTGGCGCGATTCATGCTGCGACTCTGCCCGCCATCCGGCAGGCCTTCAGCCAGACTTATGCAGCCCGCTATACCGAGGTGCTGGCTGGCGCCCGCATCGAGGCGGTCAATTTCAGGGTTCGCTGTGCAGGCCCAACCCCGCAGCTCTCGCTGCATGGCGCGGCGGGCGGTGGCGAAGTGGGGCTGCTGGTCAAGGGTCATCGCCGCGCGGTGTTTGACCAAGGTGAGGCGATGACTCAGGTGATCGACCGGTATGCCCTGCGTGAGGGTGACCGCATTGACGGGCCAGCCATCATCGAAGAGCGTGAATCTACGGCCGTGTTGGCCCCCGGTGATGTGGCCACGATTGACGCCAACCTTAATTTGCGCATTGCTGTGGCGGCGACCCGGTCGATCGAGCCAGTGGTGCGCCAGGGCATGGACAGGGCCGAGGCGGTGGCGCGCATTCAGGCCGACCCGATTGGCTTGGAGATCATGTGGAGCCGCATGGTCAACGTGGTCGATGAAATGTGGCTGACGGTCTGCCGTACCGCTTTTTCATTGGTCATTTCAGAGGCGCAGGACTTTGCCTGCGAACTGCTCGACAGCACAGGTGAGACGTTGGCGCATTCACCGCGCGCCATGCCCGTGTTCAACCTGACCCTGCCTCGCGCGGTTAAGGCCTTGTTGGCGGCTTACCCGGCAGACACCCTGCAGCCCGGCGATGTGCTGATCACCAACGACCCCTGGTTGTGTGCCGGCCACCTGTTTGACGTTGCGGTGGTGACACCGGTGTTCCGCCATGGTGAATTGGTCGCCCTGATGGGCACGGTGGGCCATGTGTCTGATATTGGTGGCACCAAGGATTCGCTCAAGGCGCGCGAAATCTACGAAGAAGGGCTGCAGATTCCACCCATGAAAATGGTCGAAGCCGGGCGGCCCAATGAGACCCTGATGCGCCTGATCGCGCAAAACGTGCGCAATGGCGACCAGGTGCTGGGTGACTTGCAGTCATTTGTCACCGCCAACAGCATTGGTGCCGAACGGGTACTCTCCTTTATGGCCGACTACGGCATGGAGGATCTGGGCGCTCTGGCGGAGGTGGTGCAGGGCCTGTCGGAGCGGGCCATGCGAGAGGCCATCCGTGCCCTGCCCGACGGCGAATACCGCTCGGTGGTCACCAACAACCCCTTGGGTCAGGTGCTGACTTACCCGGTCAAGTTGACCATCAAGGGCGACACCATCGACATCGACTTTGACGGGGCGCCGCCGCAGCTTGCGCAAGGCGGACTCAACTGCACCCTGAACTACACGGCAGCGCATGCCACTTACCCCCTCAAGTGCATGCTCACGCCGGCGGTGCGTGGCAACGCGGGCTGCTATCGCCCCTTCACAGTCAAAGCGCCGGAAGGCTCGGTACTGAATTGCAGTTACCCGGCCTCGGTGAACTTGCGCACCCGTACCGGCTGGTATTTGGCGCCCAACATATTCAGAGCCCTGGCCAGCGCGGCACCGCATCAGGTGCAATCTTTCACCGGTCTGGCGGTGGCGGCCAATATTTATGGACAGGACACCACCGGACGCTTTTATTCCGACATGCTGTTCTGCGGCGGCGGCCAGGGCGGGTCAGCCCGCGGCGACGGCAATTCGACTTTGCTGTGGCCAACCTCCGCCGCGAATACCTCCATCGAGTTGATTGAAAGCCGTGCCCCGGTTGTGGTGCTTGAGAAGACCTATGTCACTGATTCGGGCGGCGCTGGCCGGCACCGTGGTGGACTCGGGCAGCGGGTGCGCTTGCGTAAACGCGACGACGATGGCCTCCCGACCCTGGTATCGGTGTACCCTGAGGGGGTGAACAATCCCATCGACGGTCTTTTTGGCGGCCAACCAGGCGGCGGCTCCAGCGGTCGCGTGCTGGATGCCGCCGGCCATGAAGCCCTCAACTGTGGCACGGGCCAATTAGTGGAATTGCGCCATCCGAATGAGGTCATCGAACTGGTGTTGGCGGGTGGCTCGGGGTATGGTGCCCCACAAGAGCGCCAACCGGCTGAGCTGGCCCGCGACCAGCAACTGGGCTTGGTCAGTACACAAGCCGCGAATCACGATTATGGGCAATCCCTGCCCGCCCCTGTCACCCCAGCTGCTGTCGCGACGGCGGTGGCGTTTTCTCACTGATCCCCTCATCAACAACAAGGAGTTCCGCATGCGACCCAACCATCCTACCGAAGTATCTCGCCGCCAGGTTCTGGGCGCGGCAGGTGCAAGCCTTGCCAGTCTGGTGATGCCGAGTCAAGCGTTCGCCCAGCAGGGCGGACGCCGCGTGCTGGTGATTGCCGCCACGCAAGACATCCCCAATTTCGATCCCCATATTGCCACCGGTTACTCGGCCAGCTTTTTGCTTCGCAATGTTTACGATTCGCTGGTTCGGGTTGAGGGCAATCCGCCCAAGCCCGTCCCCTCGTTGGGCAGTTCCTGGACAGCGACGCCGGATGGCCGCAGCTACACCTTCAAGCTCAATACCCTCGCCAAATTTCAAAACGGCAAAGCCGTCACCGCTGATGATGTGGTGTATTCCTTCAAGCGTGCGATCAGGCTGAACAAAGGCAATGCCTGGATGATTCAGGGCGTGGTCGGCCCCGACAGCGTGACGGCGGTCGATGCCAGCACCGTTCGCTTTAACCTGCTCAAGCCTTTTGCCGCCTTTTTGCAGGTGTTGCCGTGGATCTGGGTCGTCTCTAAATCGGACGTTGAAGCCAATGCTGGCGCTGACGATGGGCAGACGTATTTGCGCACCCAGGTGGCCGGTTCTGGCGCCTTCAAGGTGCGCCGTGCTGAAGCCGGGAACCTGTATGAAATCGAACGTGTGGCGGACAGCTGGCACAAAGGGGGTGGCAACCTGACCGGGGTGATCTGGCGCATTGTGCGCGAGACGGCATCTCAGCGCCTGCTGATGCAGCGCGGTGAAGCCCACATTGCGGTGGACCTGACCAGCGAAGACATGGACGCCCTCAAGGACAAACCCGGCGTGATTCGGGTGATTGAGCCCGAGTACCGCACTTTTTCGATCAAGCTCAACACCCGGAACGGCCCGATGGCGGACCTGGAGTTGCGCAAGGCCGTCTCCTATGCCACCAACTACAAGGGTATTCTGGATGCCGCTGGTTACGCTGACCTGATGATTGGCCCTCTGCCCAACGGCATCCTGGGTCACAACCCGCAGCTGGCGGCCTACCGAACCGACATGGCCAAGGCCAAAGAGCACTTGGCCAAGTCCAAGTACCCCAATGGCGGTATCAAGCTGACCTTCGTTTATGTCACGGGTTTGGAGCAGCAACGCCGCTTTGGTCTGGTCATGCTGGACAGCCTGAAGCAACTCAATATTGAGCTCGACATCAAACCCATGATCTGGCCCGACATGGTGGCCGCCTGCGCCTCGCCGCAGACTTTTCCTGACCTGTTCCCGGTGTACCAGACCGCCAACTATGGCGATCCGGACAACATCGCGTTTGCGGCTTACCACTCCTCGCGCAATGGCAACTGGCAGAACGCGGTCTATGCGAACCCGGAGGTCGATGCGCTGATCGAGCGCGGCCGCACCGAGTCAGATGAAGGCAAACGGATTGCGATCTACCGTGAGATGCAACAGAAGGTCATGGCCGATGCGCCCGATATCTTTGGCGTGCTGGAAAAACGCAAGCTGGCCCTGCGCGACAACGTCAAAGGCTTTAATTTTGTGCCGGTGGCGTCCAATGCCATTGAGTGCTTTGGCCTGTCGTTGAGCTGATCCCAAGCGGCTCTGGCCGGCCTTTGGGCCGGCCAGTCGCCTGAACGCCATGATTCAGTTCCTGCTGCGACGATTGCTGCTGACCATCCCGGTGTTGCTCGGGCTGACCGCGCTGGTCTTCGTCATTGCTCGCCTGCTGCCAGGGGACCCGGTGGCATTGGCGGCAGGCCCGAATGCCACCGCCGCCGACATCGCCGCTTACGCCCGGGAGTTTGGCATGGACCGGCCCTTGTGGGCTCAATACCTGAGCTATCTGGGCGGCCTGCTGCGGGGGGACTTTGGCGTCTCGATCTTTACCCGGCGCCCCGTGATTGAAGATCTCGCCGCGTACCTGCCGGCCACGCTGGAGCTCGTGGTTGCCGCCATGACCCTGGCCATGCTGGTGGGCATTCCTGCTGGCTTATGGGCGGCGGCTCAGCGCGACCGCTGGCCCGATTACCTGTCCCGCGTGGTGGCCTTGGGCGCCATCTCTATGCCGCGCTTTTTTCTGGGGTTGGTGCTGCAACTGGTCTTCGCCATGGCCATGGGTTGGCTGCCGCTGGGTGGACGCTTCCCGATCACCGAAGACCTGCCCCTGCGGGTGACCGGCTTTTTGACCCTGGATGCGCTCATTGCGGGCGACGGCCATGCCTTCAAAGTGGCCTGCCAGCATTTGCTGATGCCGGCGCTGGCCATGTCCTTGTCACCGTTGGCCACATTGATGCGCATGATGCGCGCCTCCACACTGGAGGTGCTGCAACAGGACTATGTGCTGACGGAGCGCGCGCTCGGTTTGCCGCAGCGCCTTATATTGTTGAAGTACGTGGCCCGCAATGCGGTGTCGTCCACGCTGACCGTGACCGGTTTGTACTTTGGCTGGCTGCTGGGCGGGACCGTGCTGGTGGAGACCATCTTTGACTGGCCCGGCCTGGGCCTGTACGCGACCAAAGCCGTGGTGACGCAGGACTTCATGCCCATTATTGGGGTGACACTGGTGATCGGTACTTTGTTTGTGGCGGCCAACTTGGTCATTGACTTGCTGTACGGCGTGATCAACCCCAAGGTGCGCCAACCATGACCGCAGCGCTGAGTGCCCGCCGCGAAGCCTGGCGTCGAGCGGTCTACCGCTTTGGCCGCAGCGGCTTGTCCGTGACCGGCCTGGTCCTGGTGCTGCTGCTGTTATTTCTCAGCATTTTCGGGCCTTGGCTCGCGCCTTATCCGGAACACATCACCGGCAGCATCAGCACGGCATCTCGCTTTGGCCCCCCCTCGGCCAAACATTGGTTTGGAACCAATGAGATGGGTCAGGACGTGCTGTCTCTGGTGCTTGGCGGGGCGCGCGTGTCGGTGCTGGCCGGTTTGGCGGTCGTGCTGCTGGGGGCAGCGGTGGGTACCGTCGTGGGGGCGGTCGCCGGTTATGCCGGGGGTTGGACCGATGAACTGCTGATGCGTCTGAGTGACCTCAAACTGACGATTCCTGGTCTGTTTCTCGCTATGGCGGTTGCCGCTGCATTGGGGCCGGGCATTGTCAATATGGTGATTGCCATCGCCCTGTCCTGGTGGCCAGGCTATGCCCGTTTGGTGCGTGGCGAGGTCATGGCCAAGAAAGAAGAACTGTTTGTGACTGCGGCACGGGCTGTCGGGGCCGGGCCAGGCCGTATTGTGTTTCGTCATATCTTGCCCAATGTGATGACGCCCGTCATCGTGAAAATGTCGCTGGACATGGGCTTTGCCATTCTGACGGTGGCCTCGCTGGGCTTTATTGGTATTGGCGTCAAACCGCCCATGCCCGAGTGGGGTTTGTTGTTGTCGGTTGCGCGCAGTTACATGCCGGATTTTTGGTGGACTGCCATTTTTCCAGGCCTGGCCATTTTTCTGGCCGTGTTTGGTTTCAATTTACTCGGTGATGGCCTGCGCGACGTCTTTGACCCCCGCAGCAAGCGCTAAGCCATGAACCTGCCTTTGTTAGAGATTCGCGACCTGCACCTCTGGATGCGCAGCTTTGAGGGCGAGGCCCACGTGCTCAATGGCATCGACCTGCAGGTGCAACGCGGAGAAGTCTGGGGCGTGGTCGGTGAGACCGGTTGTGGCAAGTCGCTCACCGGCCTGTCGGTGTCACGTCTTGTGCCCACGCCGCCCGGGCGCTACGGCAGCGGCCAAATTTTGCTCGATGGGCAAGACCTGCTGGCGCTTGATGAGAGTGCGGTGCGCAGCCTGCGCGGCCGTCGCATCGGCATGATTTTTCAGGACCCCACCACCAACCTGAACCCTTCCTTCCGTGTCAGTGAGCAATTGATCGATGTGGCGCTGGTGGCGGCGCAGCACAGCCCCGAAATCCTTGGCCTGCAGAAAGGTGCTTCTCAGCGAGCTAAGCGGGCTGCCGCGCGCGCCCTGGCGGGGCAAATGCTGGTGAAGGTGCGCATTCCTAACGCCCTTGACCGGCTCGACGATTACCCGCACCAGTTCTCAGGCGGCATGAGACAGCGGGTGCTGATCGCGATGGCCTTGATAGGGCGCCCCGACTTGCTGGTGGCCGACGAACCGACCACCGCCTTGGACGTTTCGGTGCAGGCGCAAATCCTGATCCTGCTCAAGGAGATGGTGCAGGAGTTCAACATGGGCGTGTTGCTGATCACCCATAACCTGGGCGTAGTCGCCCAGACCTGTAGCCACGTGGCGGTGATGTACGCCGGCGCCATCGTTGAGCGCGGGCTGGTGGCTGAGGTTCTGGCGCGGCCGCGCCATCCCTACACCCGTGCCCTGCTGGGAGCCATGCCAACCCGGGAAACGCCTCGGGGTGGTCTGGTGGGGATTCCGGGCACCGTGCCGGACTTGATCGCGCCACCGCCGGGCTGTCGGTTTGCCCCCCGCTGCGGCCGGGCCAGCGCCACCTGCCTGGAGCGCTCGCCCCGGCTGGTGGCCCTTGACACCGGGCATGAGGTGGCCTGTGTGCACCCCTTGCCTCGGGAAGGAGTGTGAGCCTTGTTACAGCTTGAGGGCGTCAGCAAAGTCTACCCAGGCAACCGGCGTGGCTGGTCCAGGGCCGCGCCTGTGGAGGCCTTGCGAGAGGTGTCGCTGACGGTGCAGAAGGGTGAAAGCTTCGGCCTGGTCGGCGAGTCGGGCTCGGGCAAGACCACGCTTACCCGCTGCATCCTGCAACTCGAAGCCCCGACCCAGGGCCGCATTTTGTTTGAAGGGGAAGACCTTGGCCGTTTGACAGCATCGGCCTTGCGGCAGCTGCGCGCGCGGATCCAGATTGTTTTCCAGGATCCGCAAGCCTCGCTCAACCCGCGCATGTCGGTGCACGACATCGTGACGGAGCCACTGGTCGTGCATCGGCGTGTCATGGGGCTGGACGCCCGGGCCCGCACCGAGCGTGCTGTGGAACTGCTGCTCCTGGTTGGCTTGGGGCCACAGCATCTGCACCGCTTTCCCCATGAGTTTTCTGGCGGACAGCGGCAGCGCATCGGCATTGCACGAGCCCTGACAACGCAGCCGTCGCTGCTGTTGCTCGATGAGCCCACCTCTGCGCTGGACATGTCGGTGCAAGCCCAGGTGCTCAATCTGCTGACCGACCTGCAAGCCCGGCTCGGTTTGACCTACTTGTTCATCAGCCATGATCTGGCGGTGATTCGTTATCTGTGCGACCGGGTCGCGCTGATCCACCAAGGCCGCATTGTGGAGCAGGGCACCCGAGACCAGATTTTTGATGCACCGCAAAACGACTACACGCGGCAGCTGCTGGCGGCCATGCCGGAAGTTCGATTCTGATCCCTACCCTCAGGACTTGGCATGAAAAAAATAGCAATCGGCGGTATGCGCCATGAGACCAATACCTTTGCCCCCACCAAGGCCGACTATGCGGCGTTCTCAGAAGGCGGCGCTGAACCTAGCCCGTTGGTGGGAGAGGCTTTGCTGCACACCTTGCAAGGCGCCAATGTGCCTGTGCAAGGGGCGATCGACAGTCTGCGGGCCAGCGGCTATGCCCTGGT